>NZ_JBNNPK010000026.1:0-63921 GCF_050275675.1 Allobosea sp. NPDC003192 | reverse complement strand
CGGCTTGCGCATGGGCTTCACCAGAGAGCAGGTCGAAGCCGGCGCGGGCCTGCTCGGCCGTGCCCGAGAGCAGCGTGTCGTAGATCGGGTTGCCGGCGCCGAGGCGCTCGGCCGCGATCGCGATGAAGCCCTGGTTGCGCGTCTGGGCGATGTCGACGAAGCCCATCGCATTGCGGGCCATGGTCAGGATGACATTATTGCTGTCATAGGCCAGCGACGGCGTCAGGAAGACCAGGTCCGATGTGAGATCGGCGAAGCGGCCGGTGACGCCACCCGATGCCGTCAGGATGGTGTAGGTCGTGCTCGCCGCGTAATTGCCGGCCTCGGCCAGGACCTGAACCGTGCCGCCTGAAAGCGTCGCCGTGCCGGTCGCAACGATCTTGTCGCCTTGGCCGGCGGCGTTGATCTCGACCTGATAGGTCGAACCCGAGGCGAAGGCGACGTTCCCTGCAACGTTCAGCGTCCCGATCGAATTGCCCGGCGCAACCGTGCCGCCGGCATTGGCGACGATGCCGCCGACCGTGCCCGAGCCGCCGAGCGCGCCGCCGGCAAGCGTCACCACCGAATTGGCGGTAGAGCCGTTCACCACGAGCTTGCCGCCGGTAACCGTCGTCGCGCCGGTATAGGTGTTGGTCCCCGTCAGCGTCAGCGTGCCCGAACCGCGCTTGGTCAGGGTGCCGGAACCGTCGATCACCATCGACAGCGTCGCCGTATCGGTGAAATCGGCGACGATCGCCCCGTCGTTGAGGATCGCGCCGGCAGTGATCGTCACAGCGCCGGCCTTGCCGCCTGCGCCAATGTTGAGCGTGCCGGGAGCATTGATCCACAGATCACCCGAGGTCACCGCAAGCGTCGCACCGTCGGCGACCGTCACCGAGGCGGCGAAGCTTGGCGGAGCCGGGGGCGGCGTCTCGCCGATCATCAGCCCACCGCCGGTGCTCCAACGCGAGCCGGCGCCGGTCACCAGCACCGAAGCGGTCGCCCCCAGGCCGACGACGCCGTTGGTGAAGAAGCCGGCATTGGAGGTCAACGTCGCGCCACCCGAGATCGTCATCGTCGTGGGACCGAATCCGCCTTGGATAAGCGTATCGCCGACCGTCACCTGGGTGCCCGAGCCATCAATGCGCACGGTCGAGCTGATGAGCAAGGGAGCGCCGCCACTATCGAGCCTGCCGCCACGGTCAACGACGAGCGTGCTGCCGCTGGCGACCGTAATAATGTCGCCGAGCGTCAGCGAGCCGCCCCTGATGATGAAGGAGCCCGCGGTGGCGCCGCAGGAGCAGACCGAGAGCCCGCCACCCAGCGTGCCGGTGCCGGTATAGATCTGCGCGCCTGTGCCGCTGAACTCGAGCGAGCCGTCGCCAGAGAAGCTGCCGGAGAAGGTCGTGACCTGGCCGGTCAGGCCTACGATCGCCAGTGTCTTGCCGGCGCCGATCTCTACCGCGCCGGCGCCGGCGAGCGAGCCGATCTCTGCGAGGCTGAAAGCGCCGCTGCCGACTTCGAGCGTCGCGCCGGCCGCGACCGTATAGTCAGAGTTATAGGAGAAGCCGCCGCTACTACCGGCAACCAGCCGCCCGCCCAGCACTTGCGTGGCGCCTAAATAGTCGTTGTCATTGCCGGTCAGCACCAGCGTGCCGGCGCCCTGTTTGATGAAGCTGGCGCTGCCCGTGGTGGTGATCGCGCCTGAGAGCGTCAGCGTCGTCCCGGTATCGGTCTCGATGCGTCCGCCGCCATTGGTGAAGGCGATGTCCCTTGCACTGGAGAACGTCGCCGTCGTGCGCAGCACCGCCCCGGCGCCGGTGCCGGCCCCGCCGAAGGTCGTCGTGTTCGATAGCGTGAGCGCGCCGCCGCCGAGATTGGCGTCGGACGAGATCGAGACCGTGCCCTGCGAAATCTCCGTCCCGCCCGCATAAAAATTATTGCCGGTCAGGGTCAGCGTCCCGGTGCCGGTCTTGATCAGGCCGCCCGTGCCGAAAATGCCGCCATCCACGGTGAAATTCTGGCCGGAGGTCACCTCGACCGTGGCGTTGGCGTTGAGCACCACCCCACGCGCAGTAATGAAGCTCGACGTCACCTGCAAGGTGCTGGCGCCACCAAAGGTGAGCCCGCCTGACGCATTGCCGAGGTTGGCGTCCTGCGAGATCGAGAGCGTGCCCTGGTTGAGCGTCGTTCCGCCGGTATAGTTGTTCGTCCCCGTGAGGGTGACGGTGCCCGCGCCGGTCTTGGCGAGCGCGCCGGCACCGGTGATCGTGTTCGCGATGGTGACGTTGACGCCGCTGGCCTGATCGAGCGTCAGCGTGCCACCGGCGATGTCGATATTGCCGATGATGCTGGCGGTGCCGGCCGCCGCGACGGTCAGTGTGCTGTCGCCGCTCAACTGAAGAGCGTTGCCGGCGAGGCCACCGGCGCCATCGGCATCGGAGATCGAGCCGCTCGCACCGAGGGTGATGTTGAGGTTGCTGCCGGCGATGCCCGCTCCGTCCGCGCCGCGAGCGCCCGAAGCCACGGTCCCGAAACCGCCATTGCCGCCAAGGCCACCGCGAACTGTCGCATTGACGGTGATCGTCGCGCCATTGCTGGTATTCACGCCGGCGCCACCCGCGCCGCCGGCGCCGCCGGCTCCAGAGCCGCCAGCCCCCCCCGCTCCGCCAGAGCCGCCGAAGGTGCCGGCGTTGATGGTCACCGTCGAGGCGTCGCTCAGGAGCAGGCCTGCCCCGCCAGCCCCGCCGCTGCCGCCAGACGTACCGCTGGAACCGCCGCCGGCCCCGCCGACGCCACCTTGAACCACGCCGCTGACAGCCAATGACGTTCCGGCTCCACCGGTCACCGCCAGACCGTGACCGCCGCTGCCGCCGCCGCCGCCTACGCCGCTCGCGCCGCCAGAAGAGCCACCGCGGCCACCGGCCCCGCCGATCGCCACGTCGCCGCCCGCACCGGTCACCGAGCCGAACGCCCCCGTGCCGGTGATCACAGCGCCCCAGCCGCCGCCGCCGCCACCGCCACCGCCACCCGTCGGATCGTCGCCGTTGCCGCCATTGCCACCGGCGCCGCCGATCGCAGTTCCTCCCGGCGCCGCCGCGCTGACGCTGCCATGGGCGCCGCCGCCGCCGCCACCACCACCACCGGAAGCGCTGTCATCGCCGGGCGCGCCCACTGCACCCGGGGCCGCGCCGCCCGAACCGGGGAAACCGGCCACGCCTTCTCCGTATCCGCCCCTGCCACCGGATTGGCCGGCGCCGCCGCCGCCACCGCCACCGTGGCTGGCCGTGCCGCCGTCAGCGCCGTCGGTGCCGACACCCGCCGCGGAATCGTCACCACCGGAAGCGCCGCCGCCGCCCGCGCCACCAGCCGCCAGGGCCGGCCCTGCCGATATCAGGGCCGTGAACGTCACGGCGAGCAACGCAAGCGCAGTCCCCATGCGCAGCCGCGTCGCAAATGGTTTCCCAACCCCGGCGGCGAGCACGGATCCCACTGAACTCCCCCCGGACCGGCGCACAACCTAGAGATGACGCAGCGCCATGCGCCTGTTCGTGCTGTGGTTCGCCCGGAAAGTAAAGGTCGTTGCCGGTCAATCGCCACAAGAACGGGCCGGATGTTGCCGGCTGGTCATATCTTGTTCCGCCGATATTGCAGCGGGCCCCTCTTCTTCCTCTCAAGAAGACGGGGGCTACCGCGCGTCCTCGCGCACCATCTGCGCACCCTTCTCGCCGATCATCATCGCGGGTGCGGCGGTGTTGCCGGAGGTGATCGTCGGCATCACCGAGGCGTCGATGACGCGCAAGCCCGCGACGCCGCGGACCCGCAGGCGCTCGTCGAGCACGGCCATGGCGTCGTCTTCGCGGCCCATCTTCACCGTGCCGACAGGATGGAAGATCGTGGTGCCGAGCCGCCCGGCGACCGCGGCCAGCGCCTCGTCGCTCTCATGGCCCGGACCCGGAAGGTGCTCCTGCGGCTTGAATCGGGCGAGTGGCGGCTGCGCGACGATACGGCGGGCGAGCTTGAGGGCATCGATCGCGACTTGCCGGTCCTCGTCCGTCGACAGGTAGTTCGGTGCGATCGCGGGCGCTGCGGCCGGGTCCGCGGATTTGAGGTGGATACTGCCGCGGCTCGACGGGCGCAGGTTGCAGACGCTCGCGGTGAAGGCGCCGAACGGATGCAAGCCGTCGCCCCATTTGTCGAGCGAGAGCGGCTGGAAGTGGAATTCGAGATTGGCGGTGGCGTAATGCGGCGCCGACTTCGCGAAGGCGCCCATCTGCGACGGCGCCATGGTCAGGGGCCCGGTGCGGCGCGCCGCGTATTCCAGCGCCATCAGCGGCCGGCGCCAGAGCTTGGCATAGTCGGTGTTGAGCGTGCGCACGCCCTCGACCTTGTAGATCGGCCGCAGCTGCAGATGGTCCTGCAGGTTCTCGCCGACGCCGGGAGCGTGGCGGACGGCCTCGATGCCGAGCCCACGCAGACGCTCGCCATCGCCGATGCCGGAGCGCTCGAGAATGGCGGGCGAGCCGACGGAACCGGCGCTGAGCAGCACCTCGCCGGAGACCTCGGCGAGATAGCGCTCGCCATCGCGCGTCAGCACCACGCCGGTCGTCCGGCCGTCCTCGACGACGATGCGCTCGACCATGCAGCCGAGCTCGACACGAAGATTATCGCGATCGAGCGCCGGCTCCAGGAAGGCGCGCGCCGCGCTGAAGCGTCGGCCGCGCTTCTGGGTGACTTGGAAATAGGAGGAGCCTTCATTGTCGCCGGTGTTGAAGTCGTCGATCTTGCGGATGCCTGCCGCCTCGGCCGCATCGCGCAACGCATCGAGGATGTCCCAGCGCACGCGCGGATGCTCGACGCGCATTTCCCCACCGGAGCGATGGAAGCGGCCACCGGGAGCGATGTGGTCCTCATGTTTGAGGAAGAGCGGCAGGACGTCGTCCCAGCCCCAGCCCGTCAGGCCCTGCTGGCGCCAGCCGTCATAGTCGGCCGCCTGGCCGCGCATATAGATCATCGCGTTGATCGCAGAACAGCCGCCGACGACCTTGCCGCGCGGATAGGCGAGCGAACGCCCGCCGAGCCCGGCCTCGACCTCGGTCTGGAACAGCCAGTCGGCCCGCGGATTCCCTATGGCGTAGAGATAGCCGACCGGGATGTGGAACCAGATCCAGTCGTCCTTGCCGCCGGCCTCGACGATCAGCACCTTGCGGCGGGGATCGGCCGAGAGCCGGTTTGCCAGCACGCAACCGGCCGAGCCGGCGCCGATGATGACGTAGTCGAAGCTGCCGATACTGGTCTGGCCGGCCATGGTCGCCCTATCCCTCGCGTCTCTTCCTTCAGCCAGGGATAGAGCGGCCCTGCGATGCCGGCAACGCACGCCACGAGGCGCATGGATGGCCGCACAAGATCGACGTGATTTGCTTGTCGATCGGCGCCGCCCGGCAGCCCGCTTCGGAATCTGCAGGTTGGGAGCACTCCGGGTTCATCAGAACGCAAGAAAGGGCGCCGTATTCGCGCCCTGCCCTCAACCGATATTCGCTGAGTATCTGAAGTCCGTGGTGGGTGATGTAGGGCTCGAACCTACGACCCGCTGATTAAGAGTCAGCTGCTCTACCAACTGAGCTAATCACCCATACGCCACGAAGACGTCGTCGGCGAGGCGTGGACCGCGTCCCGACGGCCGGCGATGTAGCAAACACCCCCGGCCCTGTCCACCCGTTTGCGACAGAAATATGCAAACCGGTTGCGGACAATTTCGGCTGGCCTCGCCGCGAGGCCAGGAAAAGCCTGCCACGCTGGGCGCGGCAGGCTGCTTTTACAAGGCTTTCAGGCCGCCGCGCGGCGGTTGAGCAGGTGGTAGAGCGCGATCGCGGCGAAGGTCGCCGTGCCGATACCGCCGAGTTCGTAACCGAAGATCGGCAGCTTGAGGTCGCCAGCGCCGAGAATCAGCGCGGTCGCCACCGTCAGCAGGTTCTTCGGCTGCGCGAAGTCGACCTTGTTCTCGACCCAGATCCGGCCGGCGGTGGCGGCGATCAGGCCGAAGACGACGACGGCGAGGCCACCCAGCACAGCGACCGGGATCGTGCCAATCACCGCGCCGAACTTGGGCGAGAAGCCGAGCAGGATGGCGATCACGCCGGCCGCGACGAAGACCAGCGTCGAATAGACCCGTGTCACCGCCATCACGCCCATGTTCTCGGCATAGGTCGTGACGCCGGTGCCGCCGCCCGAGCCCGCGATCATCGTGCCGACGCCGTCGGCGAAGAAGCCGCGCCCGATCAGCCCGTCGAGATTGCGCCCGGTCATCACGGAGATGCCCTTGATGTGCCCGAGATTCTCCGCGACCAGGATGATCGCGACCGGGACGATCAGCGCCATCGCCTTGGCGTCGAAGACCGGCGCGACGAAGTTCGGCAGTCCGAACCACGCGGCTGCCGCGACCTTGCCGAAATCGACCGGCGGCGCGCCGAAGCTCGTCGCGGTCGCGGCATAGAGGATATAGGCCGCGAGCCCGCCGATCAGCACCGGCAGGCGCTGGATCAGGCCGCGGCCATAGACGGCGATCAGCGCCACGGCGACGACCGTGAACAGCGCGATCCATTTGGTGTAGGCGCTGGCCGAGATCATGTTCATCGCGACCGCGGTCAGGTTGAGGCCGATCGCGGCGACGACGGCGCCGGTGACGACCGGCGGCAGCAAGGTCTCGATCCAGCGCGTGCCGACACCCTGCACGATGAGGCCGATCAGGGCATAGACCGCGCCGCAGGCGATGATGCCGCCGAGCGCGACCGGCAGGTTCGCGTTGGGGCCGGTGCCGGCATAGCCGGTCGCGGCGATGACGACACCGATGAAGGCGAAGGAGGAACCGAGATAGCTCGGCAGCCGTCCACCGGTGATGACGAAGAACAGCAGCGTCGCGATGCCGGAGAAGAAGATCGCGACATTCGGGTCGAAGCCCATCAGGATCGGCGCCAGCACGGTCGCGCCGAACATGGCTACGACGTGCTGGAGACCAGCGATAATCGTCTGTCCGGTCGGCAAGCGCTCATCCGGCATCACATCGCCGGAGGTCTTCAAGGTCCAGTTCGGAAAATAGCCAGCCATCTCGCCCGCTCCCAGCCATCACGCATGCGCGCACCGGGAGGCAATAGTGGCAAGAATCGGGCTCGCGCCAAGCGAGCGGCACGCACCGTCCACCGCAAACAGCGCGTGCGGCCGCTGAATTGCGGGATCAGGCCGCCGGACGCCTCTGCCGGTCGTCGAGCGCGACCCGCCTGTCCTCGGTGATCAGCGCATCGGCGGCGAGTTCGGGCAGCATCCTCGCCTTCGCCATCGCCGCCTCCAGCGGCCCGGGTGTCAAGTCGGGCATGAAATCGAAGCCCGGCATGACGAAATAGGTCTGCTGGAAGTCGTCGATCTTGTAATGCGTGCGCATCACCCGGACGGGGTCAAAGGCAATGCGGCCGGGCTTCTCGCTCTCCAGCGCATAGACGGTCTCCCCGGGCGAGGAGGCGATACCGGCGCCGAAGATGCGCAGGCCCGCCTTCGTCTCGATCAGCCCGAATTCGACGCTGTACCAGTAAAGCCGCGCCAGCCGTGAGAGGTCGGCCGGATCGGCATAGCGCAGGCCGGCCTCGCCATAGGCGGCGACGAAATCGGCATAGGCCCGGTTCATCAGCAGCGGCACATGGCCGAAAACGTCGTGGAAGATATCCGGCTCCTCGATATAGTCGAACTCATCCGGCCGCCTGATCCAGAACCCGGCCGGAAAGCGCCGCTGCGCGAGATGGGTGAAGAACACCCGGTCCGGTACGAGGCCAGGCACCGCCACCACCTCCCAGCCGGTCGCGGCCTTGAGCACGCGGTTCATCTCACGAAAATCGGGAATGCCGTCCGCGGCAATGCCGAGCCCGGCGAGTCCGGCGAAGAACTCGTCGCAGATCCGGCCGTGCAGCAAGTCGAACTGACGCCGGTAGAGCCGCGACCAGGTCTCGTGGTCTGCGGCGGAGTAATCCTGGAAGCGCTGGTCGACGACATAGTCGGCCGGAATTTGGTGGGCCTGCAGGCCTGAACGGATGAAGGGATCGATGGTCATGGCTCACCTCCCAATGCTGAGGGAGAGTCTGCGCTCACGCCCCGGTCATGTCCTGCCTTTCTCTTGGCTGAACACCCAGCAAAAGGCATGATCGGACCAGATCAGTTCACCATGGGTCCGATAATGCCTCATTCAATCAAGCCACCGTCACGTCTCGACGAGACCGACCGGCGCATCCTGCGCGCACTCCAGCGCGATGGCCGCCTGACCAATGCGGCGCTCGCCGAAGAGATCGGCATGGCGCCCTCGCCTTGCCTGCGTCGTCTCAGGGCGCTGGAGGAGGCTGGCGTCGTCAGCGGCTACCGCGCCCTGATCGACCGCCGCCAGCTCGGCCACGGCGTCGAGGCTTATGCCCTGGTCAAGCTCTCGCAGTCGGATCCGGACTGGCGCACCAAGCTGATCGAGAAGCTGAAATCCTTCGACGAGGTGATTTCCTGCCAGGCGATGACTGGCGAATGCGACCTGCTCGTCCACATTGTCGCCAGCGACATCGAGGCCTATGGCGAATTCGCCATGCAGCGCCTGCTGACGCTGCCGGGCATTGCCGACATGCGCTCGTCCTTCGTGCTGGCGACGATCAAGCCCGATCGCGGCTGGCCGGTGTGAACATCTGCCGTCAGGGCGCCATGCCGAAAGCGCGGTAGCGCTCCTCGGCCTTCGCGTCGAGCGCCTGCGCCTTGGCAAAATCCGCCGCCGCCTCGGCCGCATCGCCACGGCGCTGATGCGCCAATGCGCGGCCATACCAGGCCTGGCCGAGGCGGGCGTCGAGCGACAGCGCCCGGTCGAAATCGGCGATCGCCGCATCGGTTTGCCCGAGCGCCGTCCGCAGCGCGGCGCGCGCCACCCAGCCATCCGGATCGGCCCGATTGGCCGCGACCGCGGCGTCGAGATCGGCCAGCGCCCGCTCATATTCGCGGGCGTGCTGCAGCAGCAGGGCCCGGTTGAGCAGCGCCGCGGCATTGGCGGGCGCGACTGCGACGACATCGTCATAGGCGTTGAGCGCGGCGCTGAACTGGCCACGCGCCGTCAGCGCCCTCGCCCGCTGGAACAGTGCCTCGATCGAGCGAGGCTCGCTGCGCAGCGCCGCTTCGGCATCGGCCTGCGCCGCAGCGAAGGCCCCGTCACGGAAACTCAGCCGGGCGCGCTGCACCAGCGCCGCCGGATTCTCAGGCTCGAGCAGCAGTGCGACCGCGAGATCGGCCCGCGCCTGCGCCTCGCGCTGCAGCTGGCCGATGCTGAACTGCGCCCGTCGGACCAGGCGCGGCACGTCGAAGGCGTCGAGCGCCAGCGCCGCGTCGAGGGCGGCGAGCGGATTGGGCGGAGTAGGCAAGGCCAGAACCGGCTGCGGCTGAGCCTGCGGCCGGAGCGCATGATAGACGCCGAGCAATGCCGCGCGCTCCCGCGCGTAAGCATCGCCCGCATCCCGCCACAGCCCGGAGAGGCGGGCCGGCCAGACCTCGATCGAGCGACCGAGCGCCGGCAATAATTCCTCGCGACGCTCAAGCGCCCCCTCATGCTCCGGATCAACCACGAGCAGCGCTCCATAGGCGGCAGCAGCCGCGCTGCGATCGCCGCGAATCTCCTGCGCCAGGCCAAAGCCGAACAAGGTGGCGCGATCCTGCGGCTTCAGCGCGAGCGCGGCGCGATAAGCCTCCAGCGCCGGCGCCGACCGGCCGAGCGCGAGCAGCGCATCGCCGCGCATGCCGTGCCAGGCTCCGGCATCATGGCCGGGACCGGCCCGATCGAGATCGCGCAGCGCCTTGTCGTTGCGCCCCAGCTGCAGCAGGAGCTGGGCACGATTGCGCAGCGCATTGCCGTCGCCGGGCACCAGCGTGATGGCACGGTCGAGATCGCGCAACGCCTCTTCACGCCGGCCGAGCCCCGCGAGCAGGCCGGCGCGGTTGTTCAGGCCGAAAGCAGCGCTCGGCTGAACCGCGAGCAGACGGTCATAGGCGGCGATCGCGTCGTCGACGCGGCCGGTCCGCTGCAGCAGGAAGGCGCGCCGCGACAGCGCAGCCTCGTGCCTCATGTCGAGACGCAGCGCCCGGTCATAGCTGGCGAGCGCCGGCCCTTCATGGCCGAGTGCCTCGAAAGCCCGTCCGCGCTCCAGCCAGACCTGCACGACGGTCGGTTCCAGCCGCAGGGCGCCGTCGAAGGCGGCGATCGCTTCACGTGACCGGCCCAGTGCGGCAAGCGAAAGGCCGCGCCGGTAATGATAGGAGGTGACCTCCGGCTCGAGCGCCAGTGCGGCGTCGAAATCGGCCAGCGCCGCCTCGTGCTCGCTCTCGTCCTGCAGGAAGCGCCCGCGCGTCCCGCGCGCCCAGCTATTGGATGGATCGAGCGCAATGGCGCCGTCGAGATCGGAACGTGCTCCGGCGATGTTGCCGGCGCGCTCGCGCAGCAGCGCCCGATCGGCCAGCAGCGTCGCGCGCCCACCAATGACCATCGCCCGTTCGATCAGCGCTTCGGCTTCGACATGTCTGCCGAGCTCGGAGAGCGCATGCGCCCGGCCACGCAGGGCAGCGAGATGATTCGGCACCGCCTTGAGCGCCGCATCGAAATCGCGCAGCGCGTCGTTCAGGGCGTTGCTGGCCTCGGAGAGCCAGCCGCGGCTGGCGAGCAGATCGGCCCGGATGGCGCGGTTGAGTTCGCTGCTCAGGCTCTCGTCGCAGGCTGCCCGCCGCTCGGCACTGCCGGCCTCGATCGCACCCATGCAGACACGCACACGTTCCAGCGCGCGCTCGGCCCGCTCCGGCACTGCGGCAGGCGCATAAGCCGCGGCAGGCTGGGCGCCCCACACGGCAAGCGCGCCCAGCGACATCAGGCGCAGCAACATCATCGACGGAATCTCACCATGGCTCCCTCAGCCAAGGATGATGAGATCGGCAAAGGACGCCAAAGGTCCAGAGGCCGCTGCGCCCGCAACGTGAAAAAGCAGCCACTGTGCCAAGCCGGTGACAGCGACACAGTGGCTGTGGACAAGCCTCTACTCGGCGGCCTGGGCGTGCACGCGGCTGCCGCGGGCGACCAGCTTGTTGAGCGCCGCCAGATAGGCCTTGCAGGAGGACACCAGCGTGTCGGGATCGGCGCCGCGCCCGGTCACTGCCGCGCCGTTCTGGCCAAGGCGCACGGTAACCTCGGCCTGTGCGTCGGTGCCCTCGGTGACGGCGTGAACGTCGTAGAGCTCCAGCACCGCCTCGTGCGGGACCAGCGCCTTGACCGCGTTGAACACCGCGTCGATCGGCCCGTTGCCCTCGGCCTCCTCGGCCACGATCCGGCCGTCGATGTCGAGCTTCAGCATGGCCCGCTGCGGGCCGCGCGTGCCGGCGATCACGGTCAGCGAGACCAACTTCACCCGGTCATGGGCGGTGGCGAGGTTTTCGTCGACCAGCGCCTCGATGTCCTCGTCATAGACATGCTTCTTGCGGTCGGCGAGCGCCTTGAAGCGGGTGAAGGCGTCCTCCAGCTGGTTGTCGCCGAGCGCGTAGCCCATCTCGCTCAGCTTCGAGCGGAAGGCGGCGCGGCCGGAATGCTTGCCCATCACCAGCGAGGTCTTGGTCACGCCGACAGAGGCCGGGGTCATGATCTCGTAGGTCTGCTGGTGCTTCAGCATCCCGTCCTGGTGGATGCCGCTCTCATGAGCGAAGGCGTTCCGGCCGACGATCGCCTTGTTGTACTGCACCGGGAAGGAGCAGGCGGAGGAAACCGCCTTCGAGGCTCGCATCAGATAGGTCGCGTCGATGCCGGTGTCGTAGGGCATGACGTCGCCACGCACCCGCAGCGCCATCACGATCTCCTCCAGCGCGGCATTGCCGGCGCGCTCGCCGATGCCGTTGATCGTGCACTCGACCTGTCGCGCCCCGCCCTCGACCGCCGCCAGCGAATTGGCGACGGCCAAACCGAGATCATTGTGGCAATGCGCCGAGAAGATCGCCTTGTCGGCATTGGGCACGCGCTCGCGCACCGCCTTGAACATGGCGCGGTATTCGTCCGGCGTGGCGTAGCCGACGGTATCGGGCAGGTTGATCGTGGTAGCCCCTGCCCTGATTGCGGTCTCGACCGCGCGGCAGAGATAGTCGATCGGCGTCCGGGTCGCATCCATGCCCGACCACTCGACATCGTCGACCAGGTTGCGCGCCTGCGTCACCGTTTTGGTGATGATCTCCAGCACCTCCTCCTCGCTCTTGCGCATCTGGTGCTGCAGATGGATCGGCGAGGTCGAGACGAAGGTGTGGATGCGGGGCCTCGCAGCATGGCGCACCGCCTCGCCGGCACGGGCGATGTCGGCGCTGATCGCCCGGGCCAGGCCGGCGACAGTGGCACGCTTGATGCGGCTGGCAATGGCCGACACCGCCTCGAAATCGCCTTCGGAGGCGATCGGAAAGCCGGCCTCGATGATATCGACGCCCATCGCGTCCAGCATGTCGGCGACCTCGAGCTTCTCCTCGAAGGTCATGGTCGCGCCGGGGCATTGCTCGCCGTCACGCAGCGTGGTGTCGAAGATCAGAACCCGGTCCTTGGCGGAGACGGTGTTGCCTGCATTGCTCATGGGTCTTGTCCCTGGTCGGGGCGCGCCGCGTCTCGGTTCGGGCTGGCGCGCGAGGTCTGGAGCTTACGGTCTCGTCATCCCCTGAGCGCCCAGGCACACGTGCCCGGCCGGCCCTCAGGGGCAGGTAAGAAGAAGCAGCTGACCAAGGAGCGAGGGAGCGCACATGCCGACAGTCCGCGCAGTGGCGCGGTCCTGGCTCTCGGCATGGGTGGCGGATTGGGCCACGAACGATCCTCTCGTCGACCTGGGCTGTCTACCGGATCAGAGGATAGGAAGGCAAGCCTCGGAGGTCTTGAACGTTCGTGCGTGGGCTCAGCCGGCCGCCCCCGCCTGCTCCTTCAGCGTCCTCGTCGGCGCGGCCGGCCCCGGCCAAATCTGCAAACGGTAGAAATCGTCGCCCTCAAGCCCGTCCTCACTCAGCGTATCGAGGCCGACATAGGAGACCCGCAGGCGATAACTCCCGGGCGCCAGCGAAAAGCGCGCCCGCTCCTGCGGCGAGCCTTCGGTGCAGCCGATCACCATCATCTGGCCGGAGCGCACGCGGAAGGAACACTCGTTGACCAGTTCCCACTCGCCGAAATCGGGTTCGGGCGCGGCGTCATGGACCGAGACCACGACCGGAACGTTCATGTTCCTGGCGGTGGCGATGCCCACCGAGCATTCGCCAACAGCGAGCATCCGCTCCACCGTCTCGTCGGTCCAGAACATTCCCCAATCCTCGTTGACCGCCTCGTCCTGGAGATAGAACTGGAAGTAGTCGGCGAAGATTTCGAGTTCGATGGTGTGCAGCAGGGTCATGGCGGCAGCGTTCCGTCGAATTGTGACGGGAGTAAGTGCGCAGAACCCTCTCCGTGCTGGCAAGACGGGCGCAGAGCGTGGATTAACCTGACCAACGCGATTCGGCCGGCGATCGCGCCCATCGAAGAGCCGGCCCGCCTGACCGGAGTGCCGTGCCGATGTTGCGCTATGATCGTCCCGCAATCGGGCTCGCCTTGGGGCTCTCAGGGCTCGCCGGCTTCGTCGATGCGCTCGGCTTCCTGAACATCGGCGGCTTTTTCGTCTCGTTCATGACCGGCAACACCACGCGCCTCGGTATCGAGCTGGCGGAAGGTCGCCTCGACGGCGTCCTGGTGGCCGGCATGATCATCCTCCTCTTCGTCGTCGGCGTGATCTGCGGCTCGCTCGTCGGCCATGTCGGCAAGCACCGGCGCCAGGCCGCGGTGCTCGCTTTCGTGACGCTGGCTCTGGCTCTCTCGGCCGGCCTCTATGGCGCCGAGCTGGCGATCGCCGCCGCCGGCATCCTCGCTCTGGCGATGGGCGCCGAGAACGCCGTCTTCCAGCGCGACGGCGAGGTCACGATCGGCCTGACCTACATGACCGGCACGCTGGTCAAGATGGGGCAGCGCCTCGCCGGCGCCCTGCTCGGCGGCTCCAAGCGCGCCTTCCTGCGCCATTTCGTGCTTTGGCTCAGCCTACTCGTCGGCGCATTCCTGGGCGCCTTCGCGCATGGGCATGTCGGGCTGGGGGCGATCTGGCTCGCGGCCATGGCGGCGGGCGGCTTCACCATCCTCGCTCTCTTCATGCCGAGTCAGGATTAGGCCTCTCCGGGAAGGTCTTTGCCTCGCGGGCGGAATCAACCATGGTTCCGCTCCGACCAGCCGGAGCTCCACTTATGCGCGCCGCCCTCCTCGCCGCCGCCCTCGGCCTTTCCCTCGCGGCCTGCCAGACGGCTGCTCCGCCGCCGGCGCCCTCGCCCGAGCAGGCACCGACCGGCGTCACGCCCAACACCTTCCGCATGCCGACCGGCTCGGGCTGCGCCGGCGAGGTCGACCGTTTCCAGGCGGTGATGGACAACGATCTGCAGACCGGCCACACCACCAAGGGCGTCCACAGCCGTGTCAGCGCCGAGATCGACACGGCCCGCAAGACCTGCGCCGCCGGCAATGATGCCGGCGCGACCTCCCAGATCCGCGCGACACGGACGAAGTTCGGCTATCCGGCAGGCTGACATCCGCCTGGCCAGCGAAGCACGACCGTTGGTTGCTTCGCCCTCCCGGCAATGACAGGGTTCGCCGGTGAAAGCCGGACCGAAGCGAGAGGCGTTGCACCATGATAACCCGCCGCATCTTCGCCGCTGCGCCCCTTGCTCTCGCTGCGCTGCCGCTGCCCGCGCTGGCCGCGCCGCGTACGCTCTCGGGCACGGTCAGCTATCGCGAGCGGATCGCGCTGCCGCCTGGCGCCGTGGTCGAGGTCAGCCTGCTCGATGTCTCGCTGGCGGATACCCCGTCCCGCACCGTCGCCCGCACGCGCATCGCTGCGCGCCGGCAGGTGCCGATCCCCTACCGGCTGCGCTTCAACGATACGGTGATCCGGCCCGGCCACCGCTACGCATTGCGCGCCGAGATCAGGGTCCGCGGCCAGCTCTGGTTCACCACCACGGAACACCATGCCGCGCTCGTGCCGGAGGCGAGCGGCGAGATCGTCGTCCAGCGCGTCGCGCCGCCGGCCGAGGTCGGCGGTCCCACCGGCTCCTGGCGCGTCGAGAGTCTGCGCGGCCGGCCGCTCCCCGAAGGCGCCCGCGCCACGCTGCAGATTGACTCGAATGGGCGCGTCTCCGCCCATGGCGGCTGCAACGGCATGGGCGGGCAGGCGACGATCCGCGACCGGCAGATCCGCTTCGGACCGCTGGTCGGCACGATGATGGCTTGCCCCGAACCGCGCATGCAGGTCGAAAACCAGTTCCGCACAGCGCTGGAAGCGACGCGGAGCTGGCGCATGGAGCGCGGCGCGCTCACCCTGCTGAGCGGGCGCGGCGCGCGGCTTGTCGAGCTGGCGCGGGAGTGAAGGCGGCGGCTTAAGCCGCCAGCCCCCGCTTCTCCAGCAGCGCGTCCGGCGTCGGCAGGCGCCCCCTGAACAGCGTATAGGCCTCGGCCGGGTCGCGCGTGTCGCCGGCCGAATAGATGTAGCGCTTTAACTTGCCGGCGACCTCGGGGGCGAAGACGTTGCCCGCCTCGATGAAGGCGTTGAAGGCGTCGGCGTCCATCACCTCCGACCAGAGATAGCTGTAATAGCCGGCCGAATAGCCATCGCCCGAGAACACATGCGAGAAATGCGGCGTGCGGTGGCGCATGGTGATCTCGGCGGGCATGCCGATCCGCGCCAGCTCCTTGGCCTCGAAGGCGAGCGGATCGACCTCCGCCGGCGCCTCCAGCGAATGGAAGGCGAGATCGACCAGCGCCGAGGAGGTATATTCCACCGTGGCAAAACCCTGGTTGAAGGTCTGCGCCCGCTTGATCTTCTCGATCAGCTCGTCGGGGATCGGCTCGCTGGTCTCGGCATGCAGGCAGAAGCGCTGCATCACCTCCTTCGTCAGGAACCAGTGCTCGTAGAGCTGCGAGGGCAGCTCGACGAAATCGCGCGAGACCGAAGTGCCCGCGAGCGAGCCGTAATGCACGTCCGAAAGCAGGCCGTGCAGCGCATGGCCGAATTCGTGGAAGAGCGTGCGGGCATCGTCGATCGAGAGAAGCGCCGGCTTGCCTTCCGCCGGCTTGGCGAAATTGCAGACGTTGACGATGATCGGGCGGACCTCGCCGTCGAAATTGCGCTGGCCGCGATAGGCGCTCATCCAGGCGCCCGAGCGCTTCGAGGCGCGGGCGAAATAATCGCCGAGGAAGAGGCCGATATGCCGGCCGCTCGCGGTCTCGGTGACCTCGAAGACACGCACGTCCGGATGATAGCCCTGAAGCTCCGGCCGCTCGGCGAAGGAGAGCCCGAACAGCTTGCCGGCAGTGTCGAAGGCCGCGGCGATGATCCTGTCGAGCTGGAGATAGGGCTTCAGCACGGCCTCATCGAGCGCATAGGTCTTCTGCCGCACCTTCTCGGCGTAGAAGCGCCAGTCGGACGGGCGGATCGGCGCGTTCTCCCCTTCGCTCTGGGCGAGCGCGGCAAGATCGGCCGCCTCCTGCCCCGCGCGGGCGCGGGCCGGCTTCCAGACCAGCTCGAGCAGATTGCGCACGTTCTCCGGCGTCTTCGCCATGGAATCATCGAGCTTGAAATGGGCGAAGGTGGCAAAGCCGAGCAGCTTGGCCTTCTCGGCCCTGAGCTTGACCATCTCGGCGACGATGGCGCGGTTGTCGGTCTCGCCGCCATTCTCGCCGCGCTTGCTCCAGGCGGTGAAGGCCTGCTCGCGCAGCTCGCGCCGCGTCGAAAAGGTCAGGAACGGCTCGATGATCGAGCGCGCCAGCGTCACCGCATGCTTGCCGTCCTGGCCGCGATCGGCGGCGGCACGTGCCATCGCCGCGACAACGAAGGGCGGCAGCCCGTCGAGATCGGCCTCGTCCTCGATGATCAGCGCATAGCTGGCCTCGTCCTTGAGCAGGTTCTGGCCGAAGCTGGTACCCAACCCCGCCAGCCGCTCATTGATCGCCGCGAGCCTGGCCTTGGCCTCGCCTTCGAGCTTTGCGCCCGAGCGGATGAAGCCGCGATGCGTCCGCTCCAGCAAGCGAAGCTGCTCTTCGGTCAGCCCAAGGCTCTCGCGCGCCTCGAACACCGCGTCGACGCGGGCGAAGAGCTCGTGATCCATCATGATCGCCGACCAGTGCCGCGACATCACCGGCGACATCTCACGCTCGATCGCCTGCAGCGCCTCGTTGGTGTCGGCCCCGGCGAGATTATAGAACACGCCGCCGAGCCGGCTCATGCCGCGGGCGGAGCGCTCCAGCGCCTCGATCGTGTTGGCGAAGCTCGGGGCGGCCTTCTCGGCCTTGATCGCCTCGACCTCGGCCCGGTGCTGCTCCAAAGCCGCAGGATAAGCCTGCTTGATGTAATCGGGCGTGATCTCCGCGAACGGCGGCAGGCCGAACAGCGTCTCCCAGGCGCGCCCGAACGGGTTGCCTTCAGGCAGGGCAAGGACTTCGGACGCATCGGCCATCGGCAACCTCGATCGGTAAAGGGTCAATCCCGCCCGTAGATATGGGCGAGATAGGACATCATGAAGGGCGGCATGTCATAGGCGGCGCAATCGGCGAGATTGCGGACGATCACGATGTCGGAGAGTTCCGGTTCGTCCTGCTGCGCGATCCGCGCCAGCATCAAGTCACGCGCCTCGCCAGCCGGCAGGTCGATCCCGACCGGGCGCATGAAAGCGACGCGGCCGGGCACGATCACCGCCGTCCAGCGCTCTTCAACGGTAATCTCGTCGAGCGTCAGCCCGGTCTCCTCGCAGAGCTCGCGGGTGACGCTGCCGGCGAGATCGAGCGTTCCGTCCGGGCGGGCATCCTCCCGGTCCGGAGTGCCGGCGGCGAAATAGACCTTGCCGGGGTTGGCGGTGTGATCGCCCATCCTGCCGAGCAGGAAGGCGCCGTCGGCCGCCCTGAGCGCCGCCATGGCGAAGCCGTTGCGGATCACCGGGCCGGGATGACCGAAATCGCGCCAGCTCATGAAAGCGGCGTAATCGGCCTCGAAATAGCCGGCACGGAAGACGCCATCCGCGATCGCGGCGCGATGCTGCAGCATGACGCGGCCGTTGAACATGGCCGGCTTGCCGGCGCTGATTGCAGCCCAATGCGCCCCGATCTCATCGGCGCGATCGCGGGCAAAGCCCCAGTCGAACGCCTCGATCCGCGCCTCGACGCGATCGAGCGCGACGATCTCGCCATCGACGACACCATTCCCCGTCACAGCAGCACGCCCTCGCTCATGACGACCGCCGCCCCGCCGATCGTCGCCGAGGGGAGCGCGCCGCCTTCGACCGTCAGCGTCAGCTCGATCTGCGAGGGCCGGCCCATCTCGTAACCCTGCTCGATGACGAGGCGGTGCGTGCCATCGCCCGGCTGATCGAACGCCATGATCGCTCCAGCAAACGCCGCGACTGCCGAGCCGGTCGCCGGGTCCTCGGTCACGCCCGCCTCGGGCCAGAACATCCGGGCGTGATAGTGATGTCCCGCCTCCTCGGTTTCGCGGCAATAGACGAAGGCGTTGCCGTTCTGGGCCGGCGCCATCGTGCGCTCGAACGCTCCGGCGACACGCGCCTTTGCTACTGCCTCGCGGCTGGCAACCGGCACCATCGTATAGGCGACACCGGCCGAGAAGGCGCTCGGCCGATGCGCGTCGAAGCCGAGATCGGCCAGGTTCAATCCAAGCGCTTCGGCCAGTGCCACGTCAGCGATCGGCTGCGCGATCTGCTCCGGCAGCTTCGGCAAAGTGAAGGTGGCGCGGGCGCTGCGCGCATTGCCGAGCGCGATCACGCAGGGCACCAGCCCGACCTTCTCCTCCAGGACGAGCCTGTCCGCGGCCCGCCCCTCGGCCGCGTCGCGCAGCGCCAGCAGCACAGCGGTGCCGACCGTCGGATGGCCGGCGAAGGGCAGTTCCTGCCCCGGCGTGAAGATGCGCACCGCGGCGCGATGGGCCGGGTCCGCCGGCGGCGCGACGAAGACCGTCTCCGACAGGTTGAACTCTCGCGCGATCGTCTGCATCGCCTCGGTGTCGAGCCCGTCGCTGTCGAGCACCACCGCAAGCGGATTGCCGGCATGCGGCCTGGTCGTGAATACGTCGAGCGTGACGAAGCGGCGGCTCATGCGGTCTCCTTAGGGATCGAGAGCTCGATCGTCAGCGGGCAGTGATCCGAGGCCTTGGGTCGGTCCCAGCCGACGCGCGGATAGCGGTCGCAGGTCAGGGCGAGCTTCGCCATCGAGCGATCGGCCTCGCGCGGATCGAGCGGCACACGGTAGGGCAGCCCGCGCCGGATCATCTGAATCGCCGGATTGGGGTTGGCCGCAGCGAGCGCCGGCGAGAGCAGGATATGGTCGAGTGGCATATGGCTATCGATCAGCGCCTGGCGCTCTTCCGACCAGTAGCGCCGGAAATGCGTCCAGCGCTCATGCGGCGGCAGGCTCTCCATCGGATCGACCGCGAAATCCTCCAGCAGCGGCTCGATGCCACTGTCACCTTCGTCGACCGGAGCGGCGAGCGGACCGAGCCCGATCTGATAGCCGTTGAGATCGCCGAGGATCGCCCAGTTCGCCTCGCGCCAGCCCGGGCCGAACCAGTCCTTGATGATTGTCTTCACCGCCAGCGCCTCGGCCCGGCGGATCGGCAGGGTCGCCTGCCGGCCGTCGTCGCGGCCATTGTTCATCGACTTGAAATGGCAACCGAACAGAGCGAGCCGCCGATCGCCGAAATCGAGCTCGACCGCCAGGCAATCGCGGGCGAAGACCTTGTCGCGCGGCTCGATGCCGAAGGCCGCGATCTCGGGCGAGAACGCGTCAGCGTCCGCAAAGCTCATGCCCTTGTGGGAGCGCACCGTGATCTGTCGCGGCTGCACTAGGTCTCGCCTTGCCGCGAACCCGATATCGATATTGCGCCGGTCATTGCCGTCGAGCAGCGTGAAATGGCCGTAGCGATGATCGGCGATGCGGTGGACGTAATTGGCGAAGAAGGCCTGCAGGCTGGCGAGCGAGTCGACCTCCTGCAGCATCCACAGATCGGCATTGGCCTCGGCGATGGCGAGCGCCGTCATCTGGCGCTTGTCGTCCTCCAGCGCGACCGCAAGGGAACGCTCGACCGCGTCGCGCTCGTCGGCGCGCGGGAAATGGAATAGCGACATCGCCGCCGCCGTCTCGGTCCGCCCGCCCGGCTCGAAGCGATGGCGCGTCAGCAGGTTCTCAACGTTGAAGGTGCCGAGGCGCAGCTTCATGCGCGTCAGACCGCCTCGGGCGCGAAGAGCTGCGAGGGCGTGACGAACTCGTCCTGCGCTGCCACCGTCAGGATCTCGCGCGAGCCGGCTTCCTTGGTCCGCTTCAGCAGCCCGTAGATCGAGGAGGCCGCCTTGCCGAGCGCGCTCGCGGCCGAGCCGTCGCGCAGGTAATGCACGAAGAACAGCGCCGCGATCGCATCGCCGGCACCATTGATGTTGATGTCGATTTTCGGCGTGCGCACCCGGTACGTCCCCTGCCCGTCCGCCGCCATCAGGTCGATAGAATCGCTAGGGGTCTCATTGGTGAGCAGCGACGTCACCAGCACGACCTTCGGCCCGGCATCGCGCAGCGCCTCGACGGCGCGATGGGCGTCGGCCAGCGTCCTGACCTCGACATCGGTGAGCAATTCCAGCTCGAACTGGTTCGGCGTGACGATGTCGGCCGCCGGCACCGCCTGCTCGCGCATGAATTCGGGGATCCCCGGCCGCACGAAGACGCCGCGACCGACATCGCCGATCACCGGGTCGCAGCAATACATCGCCTTGGGATTGGCCTCGCGCACTTTTGCCACCGCCGAGAGGATGGCGTGGCCAATATCGGCCGAGCCCATATAGCCGGAGAGCACGCCGTCGCATTTGGGAAGCACGCCGCGCTCGCCGATCCCCGTCATCAGTTCATCGATGGTGGCGCCGTCGAAGACCTGCCCCTTCCAGGCGCCGTAGCCGGTGTGGTTCGAGAACTGCACGGTGTGGATCGGCCAGACCTCGACGCCGAGGCGCTGCATCGGGAACACGGCCGAGGCATTGCCGACATGGCCATAGGCGACATGGGACTGGATCGAGAGGATGTTCATGGGGATAGGCCAGCCTTCGACGATACGAGGCGGCGAACCTAGCGGCTGGTGCGGCCCGCGCCAATCGAAAGCGGTGATGGGAGCGATCAGCGTCAGCCGGTCTCAGGGCCGCCGCGAAACCTGATCAGGCCGGCGAGCCCATGATGTAGGGAACGCTGCCGATGACGATGGCGAGCTGCAGCGCATTGCAGGCCATGCCGCCATAGTGCAGCCGCCGCAATCGCCGGCCGACATCGGCAGGCCAGGCGTCGATCTGGGCATCCATCCGCGACAGGAACCAGCGGCGCTCGATCAGCGCAAACGCCAGGACCGCGATGCCGATGACGAAGGCCCAGCGTCCCGTCAAAGCGAACACGACCGTCCCAACGACGGCGGCAACGGCCAACACCTGAAAATAGGCGCTGAACATCATGCGCATCAGCCTGGCGACAGGCGGCACATCGAGTTTGACGAACAGAAAGCCGGGCGCCGCCAGCAGTAGATAGCCCATCGGCAGGATCAGGATGACGATGGCGAACAAGGCGGCAGGGTTCGGCATCATGCGAATACCTTCTGGCCTTTCCTGCCGGCAGGGTCCTCCCGCGGTCGCCGCTGAAATATTCACCTGCCGACAGCTACGAACAATTGGACTTTGGGCGGATCGCAATTGAGCCGACCAACGAACGAATACACGGAATGATCGCCGAAACGCCGATGCTTCCTTCCCCTTTGGACCCCGCGCCAGAATCCGGCGTTACCATCGAGACAAAGGCTGATCCTAAGGTCTAGTTGTGGAAGATCGATTTCTTCATCACAACAATCCCGCCAGCCAAATTCTTGACACAGCAGCGCAGCGGACCGGCACAAGATAGAATAAGCAATAATCGAAGCAACGGAGGGCAAACATGAAAAAATTCTCCTGGCCTTGGCGTTTGCGAAACAAGAACAAGCCTATCCATGATGTAAAACTTTTGCTCGAAGAGCCTGAACAGGGCGATCGACGGCAATTGCTCCGGGCGCTCTCCGCCATGGTCGGTGGCGGCGCGCTGGCAGCCGTCTCACACCCGGCCGGGGCGAAGGATTCGAGCGACCTGCCGCCGCCGAAGCGCGCGCTGACCGGCCGCGACGAGTCCGGCAAATCGGTGTTCAAGTCCTTCGACGTCACGCCCAAGGTCGTGGAGATCGACTCCAATCCGGGCCTGACCTTCTACGAGCTCTACCGGACCGAGGGCGTACCGAAGCTGACCGGGCTGGAATCCGACCCGATGCTGACGGGAACGGTTGCCTTTCCCGGCCCCGGCGGCACGATGTTCCGCCTGATCTCCTATCCGCCGCGACGGCCCGAGGGCTGGAAGCCTCCGGCCGGCGTCACCTTCGAGAGCGCGCTGCAGGAGATGTCGGACAAGGTCCCGCGCATGGGCGACCATTTCGAGCGTGGCGCACCGGGCATGCACACCTCGGACACGATCGACTACGGCGTCGTGGTTCGCGGCGAGATGACGCTGGAGCTGGACGATGGGCAAAGGGTCCATCTGCGCCAGGGCGACTGCATCGTGCAGAACGGCACCCGGCACCGCTGGCGCAACCCGCTCCCGGAGCCCTGCCTGATGGCCTTCATCTCGGTGGGTGGAAAGCGGGGCTGAAAGACTTCTTCCTTCTCCCCTCGGGGGAGAAGGTGGCAGCGCGAAGCGCCGACGGATGAGGGAAGGACGGCTCGCCCAGTCGAACCGCCCTTATCCCCCTGCCGGGACCTTCTCCCCCGAGGGGAGAAGGAAGCCTCGGCTAAGACCCCGCAGCTGCCTTTTTGGCGAACGAATCGATGAAGGTCTTGGTCAGGTCGACATTCGAGTTGGTCAGCTCGGGATCGAGCAGCTTGAGCGAGTCGTACATGCTCTTCATCGCGTCGGCGGTTGGGATGCCGGTGCGCGAATAGCTCTCCTGCGAGTTCTTCACCGCGGTCAGGTAGAGCGGCTTGTCGCCGAGATGGTATTCCGGCGGCACGAGGTCGGCGACATCCTGCGGCTTGGCCGTCTCCAGCCATTTCAGAGACTTCATCAGCGCGTTGACGAGCTTCTGCGTCGTCACCGGGTTCTTTTCGGCGAAGTCGTTCTTGAGATAGAGCACCGCCGCCGGGTTCGAGCCGCCGAACAGCGCCTTGGTGCCGGCCTCGGTGCGGGTGTCGATCAGCGAGACGATGTCGCCATCCGATTCCAGCTTCGAGGTGACGGGGTCGAGATGCGAGATCACGTCGACCTGCTTCTGCTTGATCGCCGCGACCGCGCTGGCGCCGGCGCCGACGCCGATGATCGCGGCATCGGTCGCCTTCAGCCCCGCCTTGACCATGGCGTATTGCGCCGTCAGCGCCGTCGAGGAGCCGGGCGCGGTGACGCCGATCTTCAGGCCCTTGAAGTCGGCCGCGGACTTGACCTTGTCGGCGAGGTCCTTGCGCACCGCGATGGTGATCGCCGGGAAGCGCCCGAGCTCGATCACGGCGCGGATGTCCTGGCCCTTGGCCTGCATGCGGATGGTGTGTTCATAGGCGCCGGTGACCACGTCGACCGAGCCGCCGACGAGGGCCTGCAGCGATTTGGCGCCGCCGCCGAAATCGTTGATCTCGACGTCGAGCCCCTGGTCCTTGAAGAAGCCCTTCTTCTCCGCGACCGTCAGCGGCAGATAGTAGAGCAGCTGCTTGCCACCGACGCCGAGCGTCAGCTTGGGTTTCTCGGCATTCTGGGCGAAGGCCGGCGATAAGCCGAGCGCAGTCGTGAAGGCGAGCGCAGCCAGCGCCGCGCGACGAGTGAAAAACATAGGTTTCCTCCGGTTGATCGACGACGCGCTTCGGAAAAGGCGCGATTTCGCGACGAAGATAGGCGCATTGCCGCGGACTGCGCAACGCATCAATCCCGGGCGGATCGCCGCGGAAGCGACACGAAAGATTCAGGACTTGTTAAAGACCGCCTTTCACATTGGCCGGATGCGTTGGCTGCCGGCGATGCCTTGACGACGACTTTCGACCAGAACGGACGAAACAGGAGACGGTCATGGTGGATGCGGTGGCGGCCCGGACTGCGCCTTCCTCACGTGAATTCTCGCAAAGCGCGTCAGCACCGGCTGTGCCGGCTCGAAAGGGCGCAAGCCCTTCGCTTGCGGCCATACAGGCAGCAGCGCCCGATCTAAACGACGCAGTCATCGTCGATCTGTCGGCGCAGGCGCGCACCGCTCTCGCCCAGGGCAGCACCGTTGCGCAGGTATCGGGGGCCCGCGCGGACGCCCCAACCGAGCCGAGCTGGGTCGAAAAGCGCCTGAAGCTGATGACGGAATATACGGCGCTTCAGCAGGAGCTCGCTTGGCTCAGCGACCGAACCATGGCCCATGCGCTCGACGAGATGTTCCAGGAAGCAGCCGCACCACAGGACGAAAGCGGCGACGGCGACAAGCGGGCGCAGTTCAACCGCGACATGCAGCGACGCGAGGAGCTGATGCCGCGCTATGCCGAGCTGGTTCGGATGCTCGGCGTCCCGCCAGGTCAAGAGAGCGCGGACAAATCGAGTTAGCGGAAGATGCGGCTCGCATAGAGCGCGATCGCGAAACAGGCGAGCGCGACGCCAAGCAGGATCCAGTTCGTTTCCGTCGGGTTTTCCAGAGCCGCGTTCGACGGGTCCTGAGGATCGTAGTGCACGTCCACCGGCGCGCCGGCCGGATAGCGATCGACGATCCCTTGCGCAAGGCTCTCCGAGCCCGAAACCTCGAGGCCGAGCTTCACCTGCCGGCTGTGCAGGCGGTCGCCGCCGACGGTGTAGGCGAACTCGACGACGGGGAGATAGGTCGAGCGCGTCTTGCCGTTCTCGGTCGAGCCGCGCCGCTCGACGACGCTGGAAACGATCTCGCCCGGCGTGACCGGCCAGGCATTGGCGCGCGCCTGATAACGCCGGTGCCCGACGAAGAGCAGCAGCGCCGCGCCGCCGAACAGCGCGGCGAACAGCATCACCGGGACATCCGCATCCGGCATGCGCGCCTTGAGGACTGCGGATCCCCCGGTGGCTACCCAGTAGAGCCCCCAGACGAGGAGCACGACGACGAGCAGAGCAAGGCCGCAGCCCTTGACCGCGCCCTTCGGCGCCTCGCGCTCCAGGACGCAGTCGCTGGGATCGGCCGGATCGTAATAGACGGTCACATACGCGCCGGCCGGATAGCGTGCCAGCGCCTCCTGCGCATATTTGCCGCTGATGTTGCCGAGGCTGACCCGCGTGCCCTGATAGGTCACGCCCTTGACCGCGAACGAATAGGTCACGGCGGGGACGTTGACCACGGTCCCGATCTCGTTGCCCTCCGGCGGCCGGCGCACCGCCATATGCGATCGGATCACGCGGCCCGGCGCTTGCGCCCAGCTGCTGGCGCGCCGCACCTTGAGCACGGCGTTGAGGATCATCGCGCCGACCATCACCACCATCGGCAGCGCGATCAGCGCAATATTGCCCATGGTCGTTCCGGCGAAGGGCAGCCGCTCGACCCAGCTCTCCGGCAATACCTCCGCGATCACGAAGATCAGCGCCAGCGAAGCGACCACAGCCACGACCGCCCAGGTCGGCGGCTCGCCCCTGGCCTCGGCCGCCTTGGCCGGGGAGGCCTTGCGCAACCAGTTCCGGTTCTTGCGCCAGCTGTCGTCGCCACGGAGATAGGCGAGGAAGATCGTCTTCAACGCAGCGGCATCGACCGTCTCGGCCGCATCGAACCGCGCCTTGCCCGAATGATAGGCCAGCCGGAACCGGCCGCGCTCGTCCCGCTCCGCTGCGACATAGCCGTCATCGTCGGAAAGGGTGATGAACCAGTCGGGATCGTCCCCGCGCTGGTCGATCGCGCGGGAGATGTCCTCGGGCGCCGGATCGGCCGTGATGCGATCGCAGACGTCGAGTTCCATGATCGCCCCCCGATGATGGAAAGGCGAGGATGGCGCTCATTCGCGCCGGGAATCAAGCAAAGCTTACCTTACGTCGTCGTCGTGCTGCTCTGCCCCGGCCGCCAGACCAGCAGCCGGTTCTCGACCAGGGTCACGATCGAATCGATCAGGATCACGAAGATCGCCAGGATCAGCATGCCCGAGAACACGCCGGTGACGTCGAAGACGCTCTCGGCCTCGTGGATCTTGTAGCCGAGCCCCGCTGACGAGCCGAGATACTCGCCGACCACTGCGCCGACCAGCGCGAAGCCGACCGAGGTGTGGAGCGAGGAGAACATCCAGGTCAGCGCCGACGGCCAGTAGACATGGCGGAAGAGCTGGCGCTCGTTCATCCCGAGCATGCGGGCATTGGCCAGCACTGTCGGCGAGACCTCGCGCACGCCCTGGTAGACGTTGAAGAAGACGATGAAGAACACCAGCGTGAAGCCGAGCGCCACCTTCGACCAGATGCCGAGGCCGAACCAGAGCGCGAAGATCGGCGCCAGCACGACGCGCGGCAGGGCGTTGGCCGCCTTGATGTAGGGGTCGAACACCGCCGCCAGCAGCGCGTTCCGGGCGAAGGCGAAGCCGAAGAAGATGCCGGCGGCCGAGCCGATGACGAAGGCGAGCACCGTCTCGGTCAGGGTGATGCCGAGATGCCAGTAAATGTCGGCGCCGGTGAGCTGCTTCCAGGTCCGGGCCAGCACGTCGGCCGGCGTCGAGAAGAAGAACTGGGTCGTCTTGATGTCGCCGAACAGGCTGGTCGTCGTGACGACATGCCAGATCGCCAGGAAGACGATCATGACCAGGATCTGCAGCGAAAGAAGCTTGATGCGGCTCATGACGCGGCTCCCTCCACCAGTTCCTTGCCCTCGCCCATCGCATAGGCCTTCTGCACCTCGACCCGCAGCGAGGCCCAGATGTCGCGATGAATCTCGTGGAAGGCCTTCTCCAGTCTGATCTCCGCGATGTCGCGCGGCCGCGCCAGCGGCACCTTGTAATCGGCGACGATGCCGGCGGCCGGGCCGGCCGTCATCACCACCACCCGGTCGGAGAGTGCGATCGCCTCTTCGAGGTCGTGCGTGACGAAGATCAGCGCCTTGCGGTCGCGGCTCCAGAGGTCGAGCAGGAGATTGCCCATGATCTGCCGGGTCTGCGCATCGAGCGGCCCGAAGGGCTCGTCCATCAAGAGGATCTCGGGATCGCGGATCAGCATCTGCGCCAGCGCCACGCGCTTACGCTGGCCGCCCGAGAGCATATGCGGATAGCGCTCGACGAAGGCACGCAGACCGACCCGCCCGAGCCAATCGCGCGCCCGCTTGTCGGCCTCGGCGTCCGAGACGCCCATCGGCTCCAGCGCGACCTTGACGTTGTCGAGCGCCGTCTTCCACGGCATCAGCGCGTCCTGCTGGAAGAGATAGCCGGCGCGACGGTTGAGGCCGGACAGCGGCTGACCGAAGATCGCGACCTTGCCGGCCGACGGCGTCAGCAGGCCGGCGGCAGCGTTGAGCAGGGTCGACTTGCCGCAGCCGGTCGGCCCGACCACCGAGACGAACTCGCCCGGCGCAACCGCAAGGTCGATGCCCTTCACCGCCTGATAGCGGCTTCCGCCCTTGAGATGGAAGGTGATGTCGATGCCGGCGAGCCTGACCGCTGGCTGTTCCGCTGCCGCGCCCTTGTCGCCGGGCGGGCTGACCTTGGACTCCATGGATATCCCGTCCCCTGCCGTCGGCGCCGTCCCGGCGCGCGCGGCCTATTTCCGTTCGCCGCGAACACTAGGCGATCGGATCGCGAAGGCAACCCGCCTTGCGACACCGAATCCTGCCAGCGAAGGAGTTGTAGTAGCGAAAAGTCGACGCTTCTGTTCTATCGCTCCCGATATCGTTCGCCCGCGCTCAGGAGAATCGCCGCCCCATGCCCCCGCTTGAGCAATGGATGCACGAGCTTGTCGCGTTCATGCGCGTCAACCAGTACTGGGCCGCGCCGATCGTATTCTTCATCGCCTTCGCCGAATGCGTCGCGATCCTGTCCTGGCTGGTGCCGGCGACGGTGTTCTTCACCGCCTTCGGCGCGATCGCCGGAGCCTCCGGACTCAACCTCGTGCCTCTCTCGCTCGCCGCTGCGCTCGGCGCCGCCTCGGGCTTCTGGGTCTCCTACTGGGTCGGCCTCGTCCTTGGCCCGCGCGTCAACGACCATTGGCCATTGCGCGACAATCCGGCCCTGCTCCAGCGCGGCCATGACTTCTTCGAGAAATGGGGTGTGCTCGGCGTCGCGATCGGCCACTTCTTCGGGCCGATCCGGGCGGTGATCGCGCTCGTCGCCGGCATCGTGAAGATGCCGTTCTGGCCCTTCCAGGTCGCGAACTTCGCGGCGTCCTTCGCCTGGGGCTTCGGCCTGATCTACGGCGCCGGACGCTTCTCCGAATACATGATGCAGTTCACCGGCAAATAGCGCCAATCACGGCAAAAACCCGGCGGAAAGCACAACGACAGCTGAACGCTCGACTCAGATCGCGTTCAGCCGCGCCGGCCGAAAGTCCAGCCATCGCGCCTGGACCGGATCCTCCGGTTCGTAACCGGCGCGGCGGCGCGGACGGCCCGGCATCCGCGCTCATCCAGCTCCCCCGGGCAGGACTTAACAGGAGTCCACGCCATGACGATGTCTCGTTTCGCTATCGGCCTCGCCGCGCTCGCTCTCGCCGCCGGCCCGGCCCTCGCGCAGACCGCGACCCAGCCGACGACCCCGGCCAAGCCGGCCGCACCCGTGACCACCCCTGGAGCCCCGACTGCGCCCGCTGCCAAGCCCGCGGCCCCCGCCGCGACCCAAGCCCAGGCCAAGAAGGTCAACATCAACACCGCCAGCGCCGCCGAGCTCGAGCAGCTCAAGGGCATCGGCGAGGCCCGCTCCAAGAAGATCGTCGAGGAGCGGGCCAAGGCGAAGTTCAAGAACTTCGACGATCTGGTGAAGCGCAGCGTGCTGCCCTCCAATGTCGAGGCCGACATCAAGGACCACGTCACCTTCTGATCCCGCCTGCGATCGAAGAGCCGGCCGCTTCCGCGGCCGGCTCTTTCGTTGTTTCGGCGAGCTGGCGTCGGCGATCACCTTGCGCGGGGCTGTTCACTCCGCCGCCCGGAGGAAGACCACCCGGCTGCTCGTGACGCTGTCGGCCCCTTGAGAACTTCGCTCCGCCGGGGACGATGCCCCAACGCTCAAGCCATCCAGCACGTCGCCAGCACTTTGTCCGCTCGCAAGGCCGCGTCGCTCCTCGACGCGCAACGAGATGATCGCGGTCGGGTCGCCGAAGAACGGGGCGGCCCTGCTATCGCGCAGATCGCTGTCGCGCAGTCCGAGATCGCGCAGATCGCGCTCGGTCATCTCAGAGAGAGTGCGGTAATCGCGCCTAGACTGCAGCCAATTGTCGAGCGCGCCGAGGATCCGGCCGAGCGCGTCGACCATTGCGAGCACAGGCTTGGCCGATCCGATGATGAAGCTGATCATGACCTGTCTCCGTCTTTGTGAGACGGCACAGGACACCCTTGGCCTGACAGGAGCTGTCAGAAGCTCTGGGGCTCGGTGACAGCTTCTGTCAGGGGTGATCGAGTGAGCCGCAGCGACGGCCTGATCTCAAAGCGAAAGCTGGCCCGGTCAGGCTTCGACCGGGCCAGCTTTGGGGCCTTGTTGCGCTACAGCAAGCCAAAGACAATCATGGTGACGAGGGCAAAAGAGGCGCCCAGCGCCAGATGTGCGAACTTGAACTGAAAACCCTGGGACGCAGGCATCGAACGGATCGGTGTCATCATCGCCTCCATCTGTTCAGCTTGAAATTGCTTCGTCGGGAAATGTCTTTTGTCTCGCACATGCCAGGGCGTGCAGGGCTCAATAGGCCCACATCTCCGCAACGACCCAGCCGATCATCGCGAGGACCAGTCCGGCGACGAGGACGACCAGCACGGGCCGGTCGAGGAAGCCTTGCCGCGCCTCCACTGGCGTCTCGACAGCCGGATCGGAGTCGGAGTGGACATCCGCCCGCATCGGCGGGATCGGCTCGCCGCCCTTCTCCGGAATGCGCGCCTCGCGTTCCCTCACGTCGTCCTGCATGACGACCTCCACTCGCTCTGAGCCGTCAGCCTCCGACGGCGCGCATCAGCACGCTCGCCAGCAGCGTGACGGCGAGAAAACCACCCAACAGCAGGATCGGGAGCTGATCGTCCCATGATGACGGCCTGGCGACATCGACCAGCCCGTGACGGGCCTGGCGCTGGTGCAGCCGCTCGATCGCCCTGTGCTTCAGTTCGTCCCGGCCGGTCATCGCACGCTCCTGCATGTATTGACTGGAGCATCAACGCCCAGCGCGGAGGCCGGTTCCCGCGACGGGTTCCTTCAACGCGGAACGGGCGCCCGTGAAGGCGCCCGTTTCCTTTGTTGTCAAGCAGTTGCAAGCGTTTCCGGAATCGAATTCACACAACGTTGAATCTGCGTGCGAAGCCGGGTGTTCGCCTCAGTTCTTGGTCTTGTCGACCAGCGCCTTGGCCTTGATCCAGGGCATCATGTCGCGCAGCTTGGCACCGACTTCCTCGATCGGATGGGCGGCGTAACGGGCACGGGTCGCCTTGAACGAGGTCTGGTTGACCTTGTTCTCCAGCATCCAGTCGCGGGTGAACTTGCCCGACTGGATGTCGCTGAGCACGCGCTTCATCTCGGCCTTGGTCTCGGCGGTGATGATGCGCGGGCCGGTGACGTACTCGCCATACTCGGCCGTGTTCGAGATCGAATAGTTCATGTTGGCGATGCCGCCCTCATAGATGAGGTCGACGATCAGCTTCACCTCGTGCAGGCACTCGAAATAGGCCATCTCGGGGGCGTAGCCGGCCTCGGTCAGCGTCTCGTAGCCGGCCTTGATCAGCTCGACCAGGCCGCCGCAGAGCACGACCTGCTCGCCGAACAGATCGGTCTCGCACTCTTCCTTGAAGGTGGTCTCGATGATGCCGGCGCGGCCGCCGCCATTGGCCGAGGCATAGGAAAGGCCGAGGTCATGGGCGTTGCCGGTCGCGTCCTGGTGGATCGCGATCAGGGTCGGCACGCCGCCGCCGCGCTGATACTCGGAGCGGACGGTGTGGCCCGGACCCTTCGGCGCGACCATCAGCACGTCGAGGTCCTTGCGCGGCTCGATCAGGTTGAAGTGGACGTTGAGGCCGTGCGCGAACAGGAGGGCGGCGCCTTCCTTCATGTTGGCATGCAGCTCGTCACGATAGATGTCGCCCTGCAGCTCGTCCGGGGTCAGCATCATCATGATGTCGGAGACCTTGGCGGCCTCGGACGGGGTCATGACCTTGAAGCCGGCTTCCTCGGCCTTCTTGCGGGTGGCCGAGCCGGCCTTCAGGGCAATGATGATCTCCTTGACGCCGGAATCGCGCAGGTTGAGCGCGTGGGCGTGGCCCTGCGAGCCGTAGCCGACGATGCAGACCTTCTTGCCCTTGATCAGGTTGATGTCGGCGTCGCGATCGTAATAAACGCGCATTGGATGCGTCCTTCCTTGGGTTGAATTCTCTGCTTCAGGCTTTCGGTGCGGTCTTCGGCCGCCCGTGAAGTGCGAGGAACTGGTCGGTGGCCCGGGCCGCATCGCGCTGGATCTCGGCCTTGCCCGAGGCGAGCGCATCGCCGAGCAGCAGCCTGATCTGAACGTCGCGGCCGACCAGGCCGAAAAAGGTACGGAACGCCGTCTCGGCGTCGTCGAAATCGAGCAACCCGGCTGCGCGGCCTGCCTCCAGAACGGGCTTCAATCGCTCGCCGATGGCAACGCGCCCGTTCGCCAGCACGATCCCGCCGAGATTGCTCTTGCCCGAGGCGGCATGGCCGATGGCGGCGCGATTGAGCGCGATCGAGGTCTGGCTCGTGATCACGCTCAGCCAGTTCTCGGCAAAGTCCCGCAGGCTCTTGCGCAGCGTCGCCGCATCGAGTGCCTGGCGATCATAGTTGTCGGCACGGACCTTCGAAGCCTGCCACTGGACCGTCGCGGTCAGCAGGCCGTCGCGGTCGCCGAACCATTTGTACAGCGTCTCCTTCGAGCAGCTCGCCCGCCGCGCCACCGCGGTCATGGTGAGTTGGTCGCCCTGCTCCACCATCAGCGCCAGCACGGCGTCGAGCACGGCCTGTTGCCGCTCGCTCAGCGCTTCGCCTTGGCTATGGGTCGCGATGTCGTTCATCGATCCAGAGAGTACCGTACGTTACGGTTCTGGCATCTAGCGCACGGCTTGCCGGGGCGCAAGGGCGCGCTGGAGAAATTTCATCGCTACTTGTGCTGCCAGGGCACCTATATCTTCTCCACGAGACAGCCTTGCCGGAGCCGACGATGACACAGCCTACCCCACCCGCTGCCGCCGAGGTCCTCGCCTTCTGGCAGCAGGCCGGTCCGGACAAATGGTTCGCCAAGGACGACGCCTTCGACGCCGAGATCGCCAGGCGCTTTCGGCCATTCGTCGACGCTGCTGCGCGCGGCGAGTTCTCGGCATGGGAGGAGACGCCGGAGGGCGTCTATGCGCTGCTGGTCCTGCTCGACCAGTTCCCGCGCAATCTCAACCGTGGCTCCGCCCACGCTTTCGCCGCCGACCCGCTGGCGCGCGATGTCGCCGGCCGGGCAATCACGCGCGGTTTCGACGAGGCCTTCGACAATCCGGAGAAGCGCTTCTTCTACATGCCGTTCATGCACTCCGAGGATCTCGCCGACCAGGAACGCTGCGTCGCCTTGAGCGAGGCTTCGGGCGATGAAGACTCGGTCAAATACGCCGTCATCCATCGCGACATCATTCGCGATTTCGGCCGCTTCCCGCACCGCAACGCCGTCCTCGGCCGGGAGAGCTCGGCCGAGGAGCGGCGTTTTCTCGATGATGGCGGCTTCAGCGGCTGATCAGCCACCCGTAACTTTCCGATGAGCTTCGGCCAGTTCGGCCATGCTCTTGAAATGGAAGTCGACCTTCGGCTGGTTCGCGGGAATCTGCGTCGCGCCGCTGCCGGCCATGCCGAAGCGCCGGTCGATCCAGGCCCGCGCCAGCCCGACGCGTTCCGCCGGGACATGGTCGTGGAACAGGCTTTGCGCGGTGTGCAAGACATCGCCGGGCTTCAGGCCGAGATCGGCCTCAAGATGCGCCAGCAGATGGGCGAAGTTGCGCGGGTCGGGCTTGTAGGAGCCGATATCCTCGGCGGTGTAGATCGCGTTGAAGGTGACGCCGAGCTTGCGATTGCTGGCCGCGAAGCTCGTGCGGTCGACATTGGAGAGGATCACCAGTCTGTAGTGCCGCTTGAGATAGGCGAGTGCCTCGGCCGAATCCGGAAAGGCCGGCCAGTCCGGCACCGAGCCGCCGAAGCGCTCGTTCAGATCGGCGTGGATATGGACGCCCAGATCCTTGGCGAGGCGCGCATGGACGGCAGCGAGCAGCGTCGAATAGCGCAGCGACGGCCCCGCCTCTTCCATCTCGCTCTCGATCTTGCCGAAGCGCGCCAGCGCCTCTTCCCGGTCGAGCTTGAGCCCGCCGGCACTGATCAGCGGCTGCAGCGCGTTCCAGATCCCGGTCTCCCAGTCGATCAGCGTGCCGTAGCAGTCAAAGGTCAGAACCTTGAAATCAGTGAGTTTCATCGCGGGTGGTCCTCATGGATGCAGCGTCGCGTGAACCATAGCGACCACCCGCACAGCCGTGATGAGGCGAAACTCCGAACGACTTGATCGAAGCTGCGCTTATCGGCTCCGGCTCGCGGCACGGAACTCCGACGGTGTCAGGCCGAAGCGCCGCTTGAACTGCCGATTGAAGGACGAGGCGTTCTGGTAGCCGAGGGCGTAGGCGATCTCGGAGACCGGCAGCGCCGTCTTGACCAACTGCTCGGCGGCCTCGTCGAACAGCCGGGTCAATTGCGATTGCTTCGGCGACTGGCCTGTCGTCGCGCGAAATAGGGCGTGAAACCGGCTCTGGCCGAGGCCGGCGGTCCGCGCCATCTCCGCGACGCTGCCTGCCCCGCCCTCGTGGGCGACATCGAGCACTCGGCCCTCCGCCCGCGACAAGGGCCGGGGCGCGACGGTCGGCTGGATCAATTGAAGCCCCGCCATTGCCATCCGCGCCGCATCGCTCGGCCGGCAGGCGCCGGCTTCGACCTCGGCCCCGAGCTGGCGGAACATCCGCCACAGCCAGGGCTCGACGCGGGTCAGCGACGGGACGGGATCGCGCAATAGGGCCGGCTCGGCCTCGCCGGCGAAGGCTCCCGCCTCGACATCGAGAATGAGCATGCTGCAATCGGCCGTCGGCTCGAAATCGTGCTCGTGCTCGCGCGGGATGATCGCCACGCACTGGCTCGACACGACGCTGCGATGCCCCTCGACGTCGAGCCGCATCGCGCCCTGCATCGGCAGCAGGATCTGGCTGTAGTCGTGGCGATGGCGGTCGCCGCCGCGATAGCTGCGAAGTTCGAGATGGATCGACATCATCCACTCATGCGCAAGAGGTCATGCAGCGCATTTGCCGCCGATCGGCGCAGGCGATCAAGAGCCCTCAGCCACCCGCCGGATGCTGCGCCACGATGCGCTGCAGGAAGATCGCCACGACCGTCAGCACGAAGCCGGCCCACCACAGCGGCGAGCGCAGGCTCTTGCCCGAGCCGAGCGGCTCGGCTTCGGCCTTGCCGGACAGCCGCTGATAGATCGGCCAGGCAAAGCAGGCGAAGCCGATGGCGCCAAGGCCAAGCGAGATTTCATTGAGTCCGATCGTCACCGCTCAGCCCCCTCCCCGGCGAGCGCCGGACGATCGCTTTCAGCAGCAATCGCCGGCTCCTTCAACCCCAGCCGCCGCAAGGGATCGCCGATCAGCCCGGAGACCAGCAGCGCCAGCATCCGGTCGATGCCCGGCAATCGCGCCAAAGGCGGCACGACCCGATCGCGGATCAACGGCAGCACGGCGCTGTCCGACTGGTAGAACGGCGTGAACATCCGGCTCGCCGCCTGGTAGAGCCGGACGTGCCAGCGGCGCAGCTGGGCATAGCGGAGTAGCGCAGCGTCGAGATCGGCGGCCTGATCGAGCGCCACCGCCAGCGCATAGGCATCGAGCAGGGCCATGTTCGCTCCCTGCCCGAGCTGAGGGCTGGTCGAATGCGCGGCGTCGCCGATGAAGGCGATCCGCCGGCCATAAGGTAGCGGCAGCGTCTGGTGGCGGTAGTTCGCGAAGGTCAGTTGTGCGGGCTCGGTGATATGCGCGAGCAACGGAGCAGTCGCCGGCCAGACCCGCTCGACCTCGCCTTTCCACGCCGCGAGGCCAGCACTGCGCCAGGCATCGAGCGCATCGGCCTTCAGGCTCCAGAACAGAGCCGCCTGTGGCTCCGGCTCGCCGCCCTGGCATCCAATCGGCAGCACCCCGACCATCACGCTGGCGCGGCGATAGCGCTGTTCCAGCGCATGGCGGTCGAAGCCGGTGCCAGCGAGCGGGACATTGGCCCAGAGCGCGCCATAGCTCAGCGGCACCCGCGCAGCCGGCTTGGCGGCATGCCCGAGCAGCGGCGAGCGCGTGCCGGAGGCATCGACGACGAGATCGAACGGGCCGATGCGGCGGCCGCTTGCATCGAGCAGCGTGACCTTGCCGTCGTCAGCAGCATTGATGTCGCCGACTTCGACCCCCGTATCGATCGCGACCGGCCGCATCTGCACGGCCGCGAACAGCGTCTCGAACAACGCTGCGCGATGGATGCCGACGCCGAAGCGCTCGCGCTTCATCGCGGCATAGTGGACATCGAGAACAACGGAGCCGGTGACGGCGTTCAGGCCAAACAGCCGGTCGATCCGGCTGCCGGTAGCGATCAGCGGAACGGCAAGGCCGAGCGCGTCGAGGACCGCGAGCCCGCTCGGCTGCAGGATCAGGCCGGAGCCGAGCGGTTGCGGCTCGCTGAAGCGCTCGACCAGCGTGACCTTGTGGCCGGCACGTTCGAGCAGGAGTGCGGCCGCCAAACCGGCGGTCCCGCACCCGATGATCGCGATCGTTAGGCTGCGACTCATGCCGCAGTGAGCTTAGCGCGCTTTCCGTTCGGCCGGGATCGGCCGAACGAAGAGAATTCGCGCAGAATCAAAACGTCACATCGCCTCCGCGCCGCGGCTCATCGCCGCGATGCCGGTGCGCGAGACCTCGGTCAGGCCGACCACGGTCATCAGCTTGATGAAGCGCTCGATCTCCTCGGTCGCGCCGGTCAGCTCGAAGACGAAGGAGGTCAGCGTCGCATCGAGCGTGCGCGCGTCGAAGGCGGCGGCGAGCCGCATCGCCTCGACGCGGTGGTCGCCCTTGCCGACGACCTTGACAAGGCAGAGCTCGCGCTCGATCGCCTCGCCCTGCAACGTCAGGTCGACGACGCGGTGGACCGGCACCAGCCGGTCGAGATGTGCCTTGATCTGATCGATCACGTTCGCCGTGCCGGAGGTGACGACGGTGATGCGCGAGAGGTGCTTCTCGTGCTCTGTCTCCGAGACGGTGAGGCTCTCGATATTGTAGCCGCGGCCGGAAAACAGCCCGGCGATGCGGGCGAGAACGCCCGGCTCGTTGTCGACGATCACCGCCAGCGTATGGCGGGCGATCGGCTGGGCGGTCGGGGCGCTCGGATAATGCGTCGTGTTCATGTCTGGGCTCGGCTTCGGCTGAGATTTGGGCGGAAATCGGTGAGGACGGGCTCGTCGAGCTCGTCGACGGATACGATCCAGGGCTCGGTCAGCGCGGCTTCGCGCCAGGCCTTGAACCCCTCGGTCGATTGTACCGCCTCGACATAGGCGGCGCTGACCGGATCGAGCGCGATCGAATAAGTGGTGAAGCGGGTCGCGACCGGCGCGAACATCGCATCGGCCGCGCTGAACTCACCGAACAGGAAGGGGCCGCCTGTCCCGAAACGCTGGCGAGCATCGCGCCAGATCTCGGTGATGCGGGCGATGTCGGCCGCAACCGCCTCGCCGCGATCGCGCGCTGGATGCACCCAGGCGAGGTTCATCGGGCAGGCACCGCGCAGCGCCGTGAAGCTGGAGTGCATCTCTGCCGAGATCGAGCGGGCCAGTGCCCGCGCCGCCTTGTCGCGCGGCCAGATCGACAACTCCGGATGGGTTTCGGCGATGTACTCGATGATGGCGAGCGAATCCCAGACCGCGATCGCGCCATCGACCAGCGAGGGGACCTTGCGGGCAGGTGTGTACTCGGCGACGGCGCGCTTCCAGCCGGGATCGTCCATGGTCGGCCCGAACGGAATCAGCACCTCCTCGAAGGGAATGCCGAACTGCTTGAGGACGAGCCAAGGCCGCAGCGACCAGGAAGAATGGGTCTTGTTGGCAATGATCAGCTTCATGGCGCGCTCCATCCTGCGAAGGGAGCGCGGACGCTATCGAGACACGGAACGACGATCCCGCGCCTTTTCGTGATCTCATTCATGACCTGAAGCAATCGGCGGGTCACGCCGCCTGCTCCATCGCCAGCGTGAAGTCGAGGGCGGCCTCGACATGCAGCGCCGTGGTATCGAAGGCCGGGATATCGAAATCGGCCTGCGAGACCAGCAGCCCGATCTCGGTGCAGCCAAAGATGACGCCGTCGGCGCCTTCTTCCCGCACCGCTCTGGCGACGATCTCGCGATAGCGCGCCTTCGAGGCCGGCTCGACCACTCCGCGGCAGAGCTCCTCATAGATGATGCGGTGGACATCCGTCCGCTCCGCCTCGTTCGGCACCAGTGCCTCGACGCCAAAGGCGCCGAGCCGGTCACGATAGAAGCGCTGCTCCATGGTGAAGCGGGTCGCCAGCAGCAGCGGGCGGCGCGTTGTCGTCTTGCGGATCGCCTTGGCGGTGACGTCGGCGAGGTGCAGGAAGGGCAGGTTCGTCGCCTGCGTGATGTGGTCGGCGAGCTTGTGCATGGTGTTGGTGGCGAGAAGGATGCAGGCCGCCCCGCCCTGCTCGAGCCGGCGCGCACTCGACGCCATCGCCGCCCCGGCCCGATCCCAATCGCCCTTCGCCTGCATTTCGGCGATCGGCGAAAAGTCGATCGAGTGCAGCAGGACGTCGGCCGAATGCAGCCCGCCCTGGCGCGCCCGCACGCCCTCGTTCAGCAGCCGGTAGTAGACCGCCGTCGATTCCCAGCTCATCCCGCCGATCAGGCCGATGGTCGCCATATGGTCCCCCTGTGCCGAGGCCGTCATTCCCGGGCGCAGCGAAGCGCAGACCCGAGAATCTCCTGACGAGAAGGCGCCAGCTGGTGCCCACTCCACCTGAGATGCTCGGGTCAAGCCCGAGCATGACGTTGCCCTATCAAACGAGCTGCTTGCCCTTGGCGTCGATGATCTCGCCGGTATCGCCTTCGAAATCAGGCAGGATCATCTCGTTATGCGCCTTGCCCGACGGGATCATCGGGAAGCAGTTTTCTTCCTTCGCCACCAGGCAGTCGAAGATCACCGGCCCGGGCGTCTCGATCATTTCCATGATGGCGCGGTCGAGATCGTTCGGGTCGGAGCAGCGGATGCCATGGCCGCCATAAGCCTCCGCCAGCTTGACGAAGTCCGGCAGCGAGGCCGAGTAGCTCTCCGAATAGCGCCCGCCATGCAGCAATTCCTGCCACTGGCGCACCATGCCCATGTACTCGTTGTTGAGGATGAAGATCTTGACCGGCAGCCGGTACTGCACCGCCGTCGACATCTCCTGGATGTTCATCAGGATCGAGGCCTCGCCGGCAACGTCGATGACGAGAGCCTTGGGATGCTTCATCTGCACGCCGACAGCCGCCGGCAGGCCGTAGCCCATCGTCCCGAGCCCACCCGAGGTCATCCAGCGGTTCGGCTCCTGGAAATGCAGATACTGTGCCGCCCACATCTGGTGCTGGCCGACCTCGGTCGTGATGTAGGTGTCGCGATCCTTGGTCAGCGCATAGAGGCGTTCCAGCGCATATTGCGGCTTGATGATCGTCTCCGAGCGCTTGTAAGCGAGGCTCTTGCGCGCCCGCCAGGCGTCGATCTGCGTCCACCAGGCGGTGAGCGCAGTCTTGTCGATCTGGGGGCTCGTCTCGCGCCAGAGCCGGACCATGTCCTCGAGCACATGAGCGCAATCGCCGACGATGCCGATATCGACCTTGACGTTCTTGTTGATCGAGGACGGATCGATGTCGATGTGGATCTTCTTGGAGTGCGGCGAGAAGGCGTCGAGCCGGCCGGTGATGCGGTCGTCGAAGCGCGCACCGATGTTGATCATGACGTCGCAGTCATGCATGGCGAGGTTCGCCTCGTAGGTGCCGTGCATGCCGAGCATGCCGAGCCACTGCCTGTCGGCGGCCGGGAAGGCGCCGAGGCCCATCAACGTCGAGGTGACGGGATAGCCGGTCAGGCGAGCAAGCTCGCGCAGCAGCGCCGAGGCGTGCGGGCCGGCATTGATGACGCCGCCTCCGGTGTAGAACACCGGCTTCTTCGCCTTGGCGATCAGCTCGACCGCCGCCTTGATCTTGTTGAGGTCGCCCTTGACCACCGGCCGGTAGGTCTTGTGCTGGTTGTCGCGCGGGCGGCTATAGGCGCCGGTCGCGAACTGGATGTCCTTGGGGATGTCGATGACGACCGGGCCCGGCCGGCCATTGGCGGCGACATAGAAGGCCTCGTGCAGGACGCGCGGCAGGTCGGCGATGCTCTTCACCAGATAGTTGTGCTTGGTGCAGGAGCGGGTGATGCCGACCGTATCGCATTCCTGGAAGGCGTCCGAGCCGATCAGATGCGTCGGGACCTGGCCGGTGATGACGACGAGCGGGATCGAATCCAGCAGCGCGTCGGTCAGGCCGGTGACCGCGTTGGTCGCGCCGGGGCCGGAGGTGACGAGGACGCAGCCGACCTTGCCCGGCGCCGAACGGGCATAGCCCTCGGCGGCATGGACGGCGCCCTGCTCGTGGCGGACGAGCACGTGCTTGACCTTGTCCTGCTGGAAGATCGCGTCGTAGATCGGCAGCACCGCGCCGCCGGGATAGCCGAAGAGATGCTCCACGCCCTGGTCCTGGAGGGCGCGAACGACCATCTCGGCGCCGGTCATCATCTCGCTCATAACGGTCTCCTGCGGAGGTCTGTCTGTCGGTGTCGGTCGGAAAAAGGCAATAAAAAAGGCCCTCGGAGGGGCCTGGGCGTGCGCTGGCGTCGGGGACGCCCGGTTGTTAAACCGGCCCCTACCAGCGCACCTCTACGATAATAAGCTTGCGCATGTCGCAGCCCTGTCGAAACGAAAGTTGCCGGACGCTAAACGAGCAGCGCCGCATGGTCAAGCGGGATTAGAGCCGGCAAGCGAGGCGTCGTCAGCGCAAGCCGCAAGCGCCACATCCAGGGCCGTCTCCGGCGCCGCCGCTGTCCAGCCCTCCATCTGGTGCCGGAACCAGGTCACCTGCCGCTTGGCATAGGCGCGCGTATCGGCCTTGCCACGCGCCACCGCCTCATCGAGCGAGAGTCGGCCGTCGAGATAGGCGATCAGCCCGGGAACGCCATGGGCACGCATCACCGGCAGCAGCGGATCGAGCCGCCGCTCGCGCAGCGCCGCGACCTCGTCGAGAGCCCCCTGCTCCATCATCACATCGAAGCGAGCGTCGATCCGGCCCCGCACCAGCTCCCGTTCCGGCGCAAGGAAGAGTTTGAGCAAGCTCTGCCCCGCCAGCGGACCCGGCCGCCGCGCCCCCTGGAAGCTCGCCAGCGAGCGCCCGGTCGCCTCGAACACTTCCAGCGCCCGCATCACCCGCAGACGATCGCTCGGTCGCAGCCGCGCTGCCATCTCTGGATCCTTGCCAGCGAGCTCGGCGTGCAATTCGCCGGTCTCGTAGCCTTCGACGCGGGCCCGGAAGGCTATGCGAACGTCGTCCGGCACCGGCGGGATGTCTGAAAGCCCCTCGGTCAGCGCCTTGAAGTAGAGCCCGGTGCCGCCGACCAGCACCGGCAAGGCGCCCCGCCCCGCCAGCTCCTGAAGCAGCGCCGTGACCTCGGCCGCATAGGCCGCGGCGGAGTGGTTCACGGCGCCATCGATGTGCCCGTAAAGCCGGTGCGGCACGCCGCCCATCTCCTCCGGCGTCGGCCGCGCCGTGATGACCTCAAGGTCGCGATAGACCTGCATCGAGTCGGCATTGACCACGACGCCGCCAAAACGCCTGGCAAGCTCGACAGCCAGCGCCGACTTGCCGCTCGCGGTCGGACCTGCGATGAGCACCGCGCTGTACTTCACTTCGCTTCCGGCTCCAGCATGATCCTCGTCGCCACCCTCGTCTCCGCCCATGGTCAGGCCCTGCTCGACGATGGCCTGCTCGCCCGCCTGCGCGCCGCCACGCCGGCCCCGACGACGATCGAGCGCCTCGATGGCGAGATCGCGGCCGACCTCTTCGCGGAAGCCGACGATGCGCGCAAGCTCGAAGCGACACTGCGCGAGGCGCTGGGCGGCGCTCCCGTCGACATCATCGTCCAGCCGGCCGCGACCCGCCGCAAACGCTTGTTCCTCGCCGACATGGATTCGACAATGATCGGACAGGAGTGCATCGACGAACTCGCTGCCTATGTCGGCCTAAAGGAGAAAGTCTCCGACATCACCGAGCGGGCCATGCGTGGCGAGCTCGAATTCGAGCCGGCCCTGCGCGAGCGCGTCGCTTTGCTCAAGGGTATCGCACTGAAGGTGGTCGATGAAATCATCGACGAGCGGATCACGCTGACCCCCGGCGGTGGCGCCCTGGTGCACACCATGCGCGCCCATGGCGGCTACACAGCCTTGGTCTCGGGCGGCTTTACCGTCTTCACCGGCCCGATCAGCCGGACGATCGGCTTCGACGAGCACCGCTCCAACATCCTGCTCAGCGAAGGCGCCCTGCTCTCGGGGCTCGTCGCCGAGCCGATCCTCGGCAAGCAGGCCAAGCTCGACGCCCTCGTCGAGCTGCGCGCCCGCTTCGGCCTGCCGGATGAAGCGACGCTCGCGGTCGGCGACGGCGCCAATGATCTCGCCATGCTCGGCGAAGCCGGGCTCGGTGTCGCTTATCGCGCCAAGCCGGCGGTCGCGGCCGCAGCCGATGCCCGCCTCGACCATGCCGATCTCACCGCTCTGCTCTACGCCCAGGGCTATAGCGCCGACGAGATCGTCAGGAGCTGAAGCTCAGTCGACGATGAACAGCCGCGCGCCCTTCGGCGCGCGCGAGCGATGCGGTTCGGCCTTGTCGGCGACCTGATAGCTCATCCCGGCCTGCAGCAGGAACACACGCCCGTCGTCCAACGTCGTCTCCAGCTCGCCTTCAAGGCAGAGCAGGATATGCCCCTTCTCGCACCAATGGTCCGAGACATAGCCGGGCGTGTACTCGACCATCCGCACGCGGATAGGATTGTCCGCCGGCCCGAAACGGCGCGTGCGCCAGATCGCCTGCCCCTGCTCTCCTGCAAAATATTCGGGCTCGACGGTCGACCAGTCGGTCGTGCCGAAGGGAATCTCGCTCATGCGCATGGGAAGCCTCTTTGATCTCGGCTGCGGAACCTGCCGGAGACGCGATCCCGCTTCCAATGCAAAAAGCTGATCGCTGCCATCGCCCGGGACAATCGCCAAAGAAAAAGGGCGGCCGCAGGCCGCCCTTGATCGTCCTGGAATCAGGCTGACGCGGTCAGTTCATCGTCACCGCGACGAAGCGGACCTCACCCTGGGCGTTCGAGACCAGCAGCAGGGCCGACTTCTTGCCCTCCTTCTTCAGGGCGTCGAGCCGTTTGGTCACGTCGTCGGGCGAGTTCACCGGCTCCTGGCCGACCTCGACCACCAGCTCGCCGACCAGGATGCGCTTGTCGGCAGCGTTCGAGTTGCTGTCGACCTTGGTGATGACCACGCCCTTCAGCCCGTCCTTGATCGAGTAGCGCTTGCGCAGATCGTCGTTCTGCGCCGAGAACTCGAGGCCGAGCGCCGAGGCGGTCACCGGCTTGGCGGCCTCGCCGGCCGGCTTGTTGGCCGAGGCCTGCTGGACCTTCTCACCATCCTCGAGCCGGGCGAGCTTAACCGTCTTGCTGAGCTCCTTGCCCTTGCGCATGACCTGGATCGGCACATCCTTGCCGACCTGAGTGCCGGCGACGATGCGCGGCAACTCGCGTGAATCCTTCACGTCCTTGCCGTCGAACTTGACGATCACGTCGCCGACTTCGAGGCCGGCCGGCTTGGCCGGGCCCTTCTCGTCGATGCCGGCGATCAGCGCGCCGCGGGCGGTGCCGAGGCCGAGCGCCTCGGCAGCGGCGTCATCGACGTTCTGGATGCGCACACCGAGCCAGCCGCGGCGGGTCTCGCCGAACTCCTTGAGCTGGTCGACGATGTTCGTCGCCAGCGAGGACGGCACGGCGAAGCCGATGCCGACCGAGCCGCCGGTCGGCGACAGGATCGCGGTGTTGATGCCGATCACCTCCCCGGCCATGTTGAACAGCGGACCGCCCGAATTGCCCTTGTTGATGGCCGCGTCGGTCTGGATATAGGTGTCGTAGGGGCCCTGGTTGATGTCGCGGTTGCGGGCCGAGACGATGCCCGACGAGACCGAACCGCCAAGGCCGAACGGATTGCCGATCGCCATCACGGGATCGCCGATCCGGGCCTTGTCAGAGTCGCCGAACTTGACGAAGGGCAGCGGCTTGTCGTGCTTCACGCGCAGCAGCGCGAGGTCGACCTTGGTGTCCTTGCCCACGACCTCGGCCTTGAGGCGCAGGCCGTCGCTGAACACCACGGTGATCTCGTTGGCATCGCCGATGACGTGGTTGTTGGTCACCACCAGGCCCGACGGATCGACCACGAAGCCCGAGCCCGCCGATTGCGAGCGGCGCTGCTGCGGCGGCTGGTTCTGGCCCTGCTCGCCGCCACGGCCGCGGCGGTTGAAGAACTCCTCGAACAGGTCGCCGAACGGGGTGTCGGGGCCGAGCTGCGGCAGCTGCGGCAGGTTGCGGCCGCGCGTTTCGCTCGTCGTCACAGCCGCGATATTGACCACCGCCGGCATCACTCGCTCAGCGAGATCGGCCAGCGAGATCGTGGCGCCATGAGCCTGCGGCGTGGCCTGGACGTTGCCGGGCGCCGGCGTCGCCTGACCGAAGGCCGGCACCGTCGCGAGCGCCATGCCGGCGACGGTCGCGATCCGCGCCAGACGGGAGGCGTGGGAATATATGAGTGCCATCGATGTCCTCATGATCATGATGATGTCGCGCCAAGGGATCGAGGTTGACGAGATCGCCTTGGCGGCATTGCAGCGCAGCCGGAATCCGAACGCAACTTAAGAACGCCAAAATGCGGCGGAAGGGCGACGCAAGATCGCGTCATAAGGTCGTGATCAGTGCAAAAAGGACTGATTCAGCTCCGGACCATCCAGACCATGCCGACGCCGACGATGGCTGAGACGATGCCGATCAGGCGCATACGGTCGACCGGAGTTTCGGAGGCGCTGCGCAGCGCCTCCTTGGCGATCTCGGGAATAGACGCGAAAAGCAGTCCCTCGATGGCGAAGACCAGGCCGAGCGCCGCGAGGAAATCTGTCATGCGCAGCGCTCGGCCATAGGATCAGGGCTTCGGGGCGGCCGGCGTCGCCGGTGCCGCGTCGGTTGTCGCCCCGGCGCGTCGGCCGGCCGGGTCGTTGAAGAAGCGGAAGAACGGCGAGTCAGGCGTCAGCAGCATGCGCGTGTCGCCGGACTTCAGGCTCGCTTCATAGGCCTGCATCGAACGATAGAAGGCGAAGAACTCCGGATCCTTGCCGAAGCCCTCGGCGAAGATGCGGTTGCGCTCGCCTTCGCCCTGGCCGCGGATCTCGTCCGATTTCCGCTGCGCCTCGGCGACGATGACGATAGCGTCGCGTTCGGCCCGGGCCCGGATCTCCTGCGACTGCTGCCCGCCCAGCGCGCGTGCTTCCGCAGCCTCGCGCTGACGCTCGGTCTGCATGCGCTGGAACACCGCCTGCGAATTGGCTGCCGGCAGGTCGACACGGCGCAGGCGCACGTCGACGACGGTCATGCCGAAGCGGCCGGCCTCGCGGTTCACATCGTCGCGGATGCGGTTCATCAGCCGAGAACGGTCGGTCCGGACCATCGCGGTGAAGGTCGCCTCGGCCAGGACCGAGCGGACATTACCGTTGACGATCGAGGCGAGCTGCGAATTGGCGCGCGGGATGTTGTTGACCGCCTGGAAGAAGCGCAGCGGATCGGAGATCCGGTAGCGCGTGAAGGCGTCGACCACGAGCCGCTTCTGGTCCGAGGCGATGATTTCCTGCGCCGGCAGGTCGAGATCGAGGATTCGGTTGTCGAGATAGGTAACCTGCTCGAACGGAGCTGGCAGCTTGAAGTAGAGCCCCGGCTGGGTGACGACGCTGCGCACCGCGCCGAAGCGCAGCACGATCGCCGACTGGGTCTGCTGGACGACGAAGGTCGCGGCGTAGAAGACGATCGCGATGATCGCGATGACGGCCAGAGCGCCGATGCGAAGGAAGCCGCTCATCGGGTCGTCCCCTGCTGCTGGGCCTGGCCCTGGTTCTGGCTCGCCGGCCGGCGCGGTTGATGTTGGCCGAGCTCACCCAGAGGCAGATAGGGCACGACGCCGTTGCCGGAGCCGTTCTGGTCGAGGATCACCTTGTCCATGCCGCCGAAGACACGCTCCATGGTTTCGAGGAAGAGGCGCTCGCGGGTAACGGCGGGCGCGTTCTTGTACTGCTCATAGACGGAGTTGAAGCGGCTGATCTGGCCGAGCGCCTCGTTGACGGTCTGATCCTTGAAGGCTTCGGCCGACTGGACGAGCTGAGCCGCCTTACCGCGCGATTCGGGCACGACTTGATTGGCGTAGGTCTCGGCCTGGTTGCGCAGGCGTTCCTGGTCGGCGCGCGCCGCCTGGACGTCGCGGAAGGCGTCGATGACCTGCTGTGGCGGGTCGACCTTCTGCAGCTGCACGAGGCGAATCTGCACGCCGGCACGATAGGTGTTCAACGTGTCCTGCATCAGCTGGCGCACTTCGGTCTCGATCGCAGCGCGATCGGTCGTCAGCACCGGCTGGATGTTGCGCCGGCCGATGACCTCGCGCATCGCGCTCTCGGCCACGGCCTTCACCGTGCCCGGCGGATCCTGGATGTTGAAGACATAGGCCTCGGGCGCGCCCGGATCGATCTGCCATTGCACGATCACGTCGATGTCGACGATGTTCTCGTCGCCGGTCAGCATCAGGCTTTCCTCGCCGACATCGGTCTGGCGCGAGGTACGCGCCGATTCGACGGTGCGGAAGCCGACCTCGGTGGTGATGACGTTGGTCACCTGCGGCTTGATCACGCTGCCGATCGGATAAGGCAGGTTGTAGTTCAGGCCCTGCGCGGTCTTGCCGACATATTTGCCGAAGATCAGGTTGAGGCCGACTTCGTTGGGCCGCACCGTGTAGACGCCGGTGGCGAGCCAGAGCAGCACCAGGCCGAGCCCGACGAGCAGAAGCCCGCGCCCGCCGAGGTTGCCGCCCGGCATGAAATTCTTGAGCCGGTCCTGGCCGCGCCGGATGATCTCCTCGAGATCGGGCGGGGTGTTGCCGCCGGAGGGACCGCCACCGCCCCAGGGGCCGCCGCCATTGCCGCCGCCGCCACGCTGGCCCCAGGGACCACCGCCGCCACCGCTGCCGCCACTCCCGCCGCTCTGGTTACTCCAAGGCATGCCTCAGCCGTTCCTCACTCTTTAGCTTCGACCGTGCATAGCTGAACGGCTGAACGCTGTCAGCGCCATCCGGCGCAATGGGCGTTGAATTGGGCATCGGCCACGGATTCGTCAACGACGCAAGCCCCTTTAGTCGTAGACCCTTCGTCGCAGTCCCCTCACCCGGAAGCTCAGGAGACCCGGTTCAAGGTCGCGAAAGCGAAGGGGAACTCATCATCGGGACCTGCCGCATGCTCGCTGCGCGCGCGCTCATTGAAGGCAGAAGGATCCCAGGCCGGGAAAACCGCATCACCCTCTGGCCGGGCGTGAACGAAGGTCAGTTCCAGCCGGTCAGCGAAAGGCAATGCCTGGGCATAGACCTCGCCGCCGCCGGCGACAATGACGGCGCGTGCGCCCATCGCCTTGCCGAGCCGCTGCGACGTCTCCAGCGCCTGGTCGAGCGCCGGCACGACATAGACGCCGTCAGGCTGGAAGCTCGGATCACGCGACAGGACCACGGTCTGCCGTCCAGGCAGCGGCTTGCCGATCGAGAGGAAGGTCTTGCGGCCCATGATGATCGGGCAGCCCATGGTCAATTCGCGGAAACGGCGCAGATCGGTCCGCAGCCGCCAGATCAGCTGGTTGTCCCGGCCGATGACGCCATTGTCGGCGATCGCCGCGATCAGGACGACGGGGAGCTTGCCCACCAGCTCAGCCTCCGGCCGCGAGCTTGTGCAGCGCCGGCCCGTCGACCCGCTTCACCGTCCACTCGCTCTGCGCCACCGCGCCGATCGAGCGGTAGAACACCCGCGAGGGCTCGTTCCAGTTCAGCACCCACCAGGCGAAGCGCGACAGGCCCTCGTCGACGCAGCGCTTGGCGAGGCGCACCATCAGTGCCTTGCCGATACCGCGGCCGCGCTGCTCGGGCCGGACATAGAGGTCCTCCAGCCAGATGCCGTGCCGGCCGGTGAAGGTCGAATAGGTGTAGAACCAGATCGCGAAACCGGCCGGCTGCCCTTCCCATTCGGCGATGTCGCAGAACACCTTCGGCTCGGGCCCGAACAGAGCTGCGGCCATATCGGCCTCGCTGGCCTCGACCTCGTGCAGCAGCTTCTCGTATTCGGCGAGTTCGCGCACGAAGGAGAGCACCAGCCCCGCTTCGTCGGGCCGGACGGGACGGATCGTCAGCGTCATACCGCGATCGGCGCCTTGATCGCCGGATGCGGGTCGTAACCCTCGATCACGACGTCCTCGAAGCGGAAATCCTCGAGCCGCCGCACCGCCTGGTTGAGCCTGAGCGTCGGCAGAGCCCGCGGCGTCCGCGAGAGCTGCTCGCGCGTCTGGTCGAGATGGTTGAGATAGAGATGCGTGTCGCCGAAAGAATGGACGAAATCGCCGACGCGCAAGCCCGTCACCTGCGCGACCATATGGGTCAGCAGCGCATAGCTCGCGATGTTGAACGGCACGCCGAGGAAGACATCGGCCGAGCGCTGGTAGAGCTGGCAGGACAGCCGCCCGTCGACGACGAAGAACTGGAACAGGCAATGGCACGGCGCCAGCGCCATCTTCGGGATGTCGGCCGGGTTCCAGGCCGAGACGATCAACCGGCGCGAATCGGGATTGCCGCGGATCTCGTCGACCAGCCAGGCGATCTGGTCGATCGTGCCGCCATCCGGAGCCGGCCAGGAGCGCCATTGCCTTCCGTAGACCGGGCCGAGATCGCCGCTTGCATCCGCCCATTCATCCCAGATGGTGACGCCATTCTCCTGGAGATAGCGGACATTGGTATCGCCGCGCAGGAACCAGATCAGCTCGTGGATGATCGACTTCAGATGCAGCTTCTTGGTCGTGACCAGCGGAAAGCCTTCCGACAGGTCGAAACGCATCTGGTGGCCGAACAGGGCGAGCGTGCCGGTGCCGGTCCGGTCGTCCTTGCGGACGCCTTCATCGAGGACGCGCTGCAGAAGGGAGTGATACTGGTGCATTGAACCCGAATTCGAATCTGAAAAGCCCAAGATACTAGCGCCATCCGCGCCGGCGCGCCCCCCCGCGCACCGCAGCTCTCAACCGTTTTTCACGCAGCCCTCGCGACATCGAAAGAAATCGTGATCGCGCTGGATATTGCAATGCCGAAGGATCGCCCCAATGTGAATGTCTGATGAACAGAAGGGGCGCTTCGGGCCTGCGCTTGAAGCATCGGACCAGGGTAGTTTCCGGCTTCCGGAATGATCCGATGCTCCATCAAACGCCCGGTTGATGTGGACCGTATCATGACCAGACTATCGATGCTGGCCGCGCTGCTTCTGGCAGCGGGCCTGGCGGGACCGGCATCGGCTTCGGCCTGGGCCGAGAGCAAGCCGGACAATCCGGCCGCTGCCACCAAGCAGAAAATCACGGAAGCACAGGCACGCTCGATCGCCTTCCGCCACGGCCTCGTCCATGTCGAGGAGATCGCCCTCGCCGATTGGCGCTGGGAGATCGCCGGACGCGCCCAGGGCGGCGTCGAGGTGACCCTCGACCTCAATGCCTATGACGGCTCGGTGATCGGCGGCGCAGCCGCGCCCTGATCGCATCTTTCGCCGCGAAGAGTTCAAGCCGCGGGGCTTTTCCCGCGGCTTTTTCGTGTTTGCGCAGAAATTAGCCGGGGCGACCTCGTGCTCTCTTTCCCCGCGCGTTCGCAGCGCCTATATTCCGCTTGCCGCTCGCAAGAACGGCTATGGCGATAAACGGACTTCGTAATAAGCCTTTCGGACCCGGGGGCGGTACCCGGCGCCTCCACCACAGCCCTGCGGCGCGAGCAGCAGGAACACTTGCAACTCACAAGGTTGCAGGGCTGCGGCGGGGGCGAAATAGGATCGACGAGGGTGTAAAAGTTGTTCTTTTGCCCGGCATGGTTCCGCCGTTATCGGGCCGTTGCATAGTTGCCAACGACAACAATGCTCGGGTTGCTGTCGCCGCGTAAGCGGTGCTGGTTCCCAAACCAAAGCCCTTGCGCTTAGCCGCGTAAGGCGGGGCTCGGAGGCGCCTGGCAACAGAAGCCTCCACTTTTTTGTGCGGGCTCGATCAGCCGGCGCGGAGCGGCATAGGGGATTCTTCCTTTGCATGAGAAACGCTCTAAACTGATGGAATCGGTCACGTTTTTCGTTTCGGGGAGCTTCCCACCGGTCGCGGCGTGATCTAGAGGAGCGGAAACGGAACCCGGACCCGATGACCAAGGATATTCTCCGCTACGACCTGATGGTGCAGGATGCGCTCAAGGGCGTCGTCCGCAAGATCCTGTCCGAGGCGGGCCGCGACGGGCTCCCGGGCGAGCATCATTTCTACATCACCTTCCGGACCACGGCGCCGGGCGTGCGGTTGTCGCAGCGCCTGCGCGAGAAGCATCCGGACGAGATGACGATCGTGCTCCAGCACCAGTTCTGGGACCTCAACGTCAGCGACCACGCCTTCGAGGTCGGCCTCTCCTTCTCCGGCGTGCCGGAGCGGCTGCTGATCCCCTATGATGCGATCACCACCTTCTTCGACCCATCCGTGCAGTTCGGCCTGAAGTTTGAGACGCAGGACGCCGCTGGCGAAGCGCAGGCCAGCGAGCCCGCCACCCCGGTGAAGGCACCGCGCGGCGCCGCCTCCGAGCCCAGCGTCGCGCCGGCCGCGCCCCTCGCCCTTCCGCCCAAGCCGGCGCAGAAGGCGCTGCCGGCGAGCGCGAAGAAGGAAGCAGCCGAAGCGGATGCCGAGGCCAAGCCCGAAGCCGAAGAGGAAGGCGGCGCCCAGGTCGTCAGCCTCGACGCCTTCCGCAAGAAGACCTGAGACCCAAGGATTCCCATCATGACCGGATTCCGCAGCGAGACCGATTCCTTCGGTCCGATCGATGTCGCCGCCGACCGCTATTGGGCGGCGCAGACGCAGCGCTCGCTGCAGAATTTCAAGATCGGCGGCCCGGCCGAGCGCATGCCGCTGCCGGTCGTGCATGCTCTGGTCCTGGTCAAGAAGGCCGCCGCGACCGTCAATGCGAAGCTCGGCCTGCTCGACGGCAAGGTCGAGACCGCGATCGTCCAGGCCGCCGACGAGGCGCTCGCCGGCAAGTTTGACGAGCATTTCCCGCTCGTCGTCTGGCAGACCGGCTCCGGCACTCAGTCGAACATGAACGTCAACGAGGTGCTGGCCAACCGCGCCAACGAGATCTTGGGCGCCGGTCTCGGCAAGAAGAGCCCGGTCCACGCCAACGACCACGTCAACAAGGGCCAGTCCTCGAACGACAGCTTCCCGACCGCGATCCACATCGCCGCCGCGCTCGCCGTCTCGAAGGAGCTTCTGCCTGCGCTCGGGCGGCTGAGGGATGCCTTCGACGTCAAGGCGAAGGCCTTCGCCGACCTCGTCAAGATCGGCCGCACCCATCTCCAGGACGCGACCCCGGTCACGCTCGGTCAGGAATTCTCCGGCTATGTCGCGCAGATCGAGCTCGGCATCGCCCGGATCGAGCAGACCCTGCCCGGCCTGCTGGCGCTCGCCCAGGGCGGCACCGCGGTCGGCACCGGCCTCAACGCCCATCCCGATTTCGCCAGGGCTTTCTCGGCCGAAGTCGCCAGGCTGACCGGGTTACCCTTCCGCACCGCCGACAACCTGTTCGAGGCACTCGCCAGTCATGGCGCGATCTCCTACAGCCATGGGGCGCTGACCGCGCTCGCCATGGACCTGTTCAAGATCGCCAACGATATCCGCCTGATGGGCTCGGGCCCGCGTTCGGGCCTCGGCGAGATCAGCCTGCCCGAGAACGAACCGGGCTCCTCGATCATGCCCGGCAAGGTCAACCCGACCCAGGCCGAGGCGCTGACGATGGTCGCGACCCGCGTGCACGGCAACCAGGCGACAGTCGCCTTCGCCGCCAGCCAGGGCCATTTCGAGCTCAACGTCTTCAAGCCGGTGATCGCGCAGGCCTTCCTGCAATCGGCCCGCCTCCTTGCAGACGCCGCCGACAGCTTCCGCACCAACTGCGTCGAGGGCATCGAGCCCAATCGCGAACGCCTCGCCGAGCTGCTCTCGCGCTCGCTGATGCTGGTGACCGCGCTCGCCCCGGCGATCGGCTACGACAAGGCCGCCAGCATCGCCAAGGCGGCCCATCACAACGGCACGACCCTGCGCGAGGAAGCGCTCAAGGCCGGTGTTGACGCCGCGCTCTTCGACAAGACCGTCGTCGCCGAAGACATGCTCAGCCCGGGCTGATAACGAGGGGCATGCAAATGACCCTTGTTATTCCGCATGTGAATGGCTCACGCCATCGGCCGCATGTGAGCCATTCACATTGGAGCAACGGCCTGACGCGTCAGCGTCACTGGCCGTTGGCAAAATAATGGCCGAGATCGTCAATCTCCGCCGCGCCCGCAAGGCTCGCGACCGCGCCAGTGCCGAGGCGCAGGCCGAGCAGAACCGGATCGCGTTCGGCCGAACCAAGGCCGAACGCAAGCTGACCGAGGCGGAAAAGGCGTTGGCCGAGCGCCGTCTCGAAGGCCATCGCCTCTCCGACGATCCCGACGGCAAGGACAAGGCGTGAGCGGCCTGCGAAAACGCTCCCTCGCCATCGCCGGCCACCGCACCAGCGTCTCGCTCGAAGAACCCTTCTGGGAAGCGCTGAAGGAGATCGCGGCGGCGGAGAAGCGCCCCGTCGCCAGCCTGGTGATGGAGGTCGATTCCGGCCGGGGCGAACTCAACCTCTCCTCAGCGCTGCGACTGCGCGTACTCGCCCATTATCGCGGGCGGACCGAGGCCGTGAAGCTCACTCCCGCGGATTGACCAGCAGGCGCCGCGCCGTCTCGACCACGGCGCGCGTCAGATCCGCCAGCCGCTCCGCCGCGACCCGGTTGACCTGCCAGAACAGCGGCGTGTCGAGCGTCTTGCCGGGCATGAGCTCGCGCAATCGCCCGGCATCGAGATGCTCCCGCACCAGCAATTCCGGATTGGCGCTCCAGCCGATGCCAAGCAGGCACGCATCGACGAAGCCATGCGTCGAGGGCACCCAGTGCACCGGGTGGACAGGGCTTTCGCCGAAGGCAGCCTCCATCCACTGGCTCTGCAAGCGGTCCTTCTGGTTGAAGATGAGCGAGGGCGCCTGCGCCAGCGCCGGCAAGGTCACTCCGTCAGCGAAATGGCGCGCCATGAACTTCGGGCTCGCCGTCGCAAGATAGCGCAGCGAGCCGAGCGAGATCACCCGGCAGCCCTGGATCGGCTTCTCCAGCGCGGTGACGGCGGCAAGCACCCGCCCCTGTCGCAGCCAATCGGCCGTATGCTCCTGATCGTCGACGGCGATGTCGAGCAGATGCGGGCTCCGTTCCGCGAACGTCGCGACGGCACGCAGGAACCAGGTTCCTAGGCTGTCGGCATTGGCGGCGATCCGCAAGGTGACACGCTGCTGCGGCTGGTCCGGCTCGGCCAGCGCCGGCAGCCGCGTCATCAGCTCGCCTTCGAGTAGGCCGACTTGCTCCATATGCCGGCAAAGCAACTCGCCTCGCTCGGTCGCGGTGCAAGGCTGCCCCCGGACGATCAGCACTGTCCCTAGCCGCTCTTCGAGCTGCTTCACCCGCTGCGACACGGCCGAGGGCGTGACGTTCAGCACTTGCGCTGCCTTGTCGAAGCTGCCGGTCCTGACCACCAGCGCGACCGCCTGCAAGGCGGGATAATCGAGCATGGCATTAGCTCTGCTTAATCGAAATAACGATGTTTAACTACACTAAGGCAACCTGGGAGCCTAGGCAGGACGGCGAAACAGGACCGTCGCTCATGCCATTCTCCGTCTATGTCACAGGCTTCACCATGGGCCTCAGCCTGATCGTCGCGATCGGCGCGCAGAACAGCTTCGTGCTGCGGCAGGGCCTCAGGAACGAACATGTCTTCGCGGTCTGCCTCACCTGCGCGCTCTCGGATGCGGTGCTGATCCTCGCCGGCGTCGTCGGCCTGAAACAGGCGACAGCGCTGCTGCCCATGCTCGAACCGGCCCTGCGCTATGGCGGCGCCGCCTTCCTGATCTGGTACGGCGCGCGCAGCCTGCTCTCGGCCCTGCGCTCTTCCGAAGCGCTCGCGGTCGGCACCGCCAGTGGCGCAACGCTCTCCGCCAGCCTCGTCACCTGCGCCGCGCTGACCTGGCTCAACCCGCATGTCTATCTCGACACCGTGCTGCTGATCGGCAGCATCGCCAGCCAGTTCCCCGAGCAGGAACTGGTCTTCGCCGCCGGCGCGATGACGGCGTCCTTCCTGTTCTTCTTCGGCCTTGGCTATGGCGCCCGCTGGCTGCGCCCGCTCTTCGCCGACCCCAGATCCTGGCGCATCCTCGACGGCATCGTCGCCACCACCATGTGGGCGATCGCCTTCAAGCTGCTGCAGGGCAGTTGATGGACCCCGCCTTAAGGCTCTCTCCCTCAGCCCTCATCCTGAGGAGCAGCCGGAGGCTGCGTCTCGAAGGATGCTTCAGGATGCTCTGGAGACATCTGGACCATCCTTCGAGACGCCGCTGCGCGGCTCCTCAGGATGAGGGCTCGAATGGAATGCGCACGCAGAGGACGAAAAAATCCCGCTGACTCAGCAGCTTGCGCCCGGCGCTTGTATCAACCTCGCACCCGCTTGAATCAATTTGCCAGCGCCTTGAATCAATTCTGCAGCGGCGAGCGCGACAGCGGCCGCGGCACCGACTGGATGTCGAGCGGCGGGGGCAGCGGCGGCGCCTCGCTGCGCGGCCTGATCACATACGGATCGCCGGGGATATAGGAGGGCGGCGCACCCTGCAGGATCATCGGCCCGGGCCGTCCTTCGATCGCGGCGCGGATTGCAGCCTGCCTTGCCCGCTCCTCGGCTTCGGCCCTGCGCCGCTCGTCCTCGGCCTTGCGCAGTTCCTCCTGGCGTTTCGCGATCTCCGCCTTGCGGGCCTCCTCGGCGATACGCGCCTCTTCCAGCTTGCGGGCGATCTCGGCTCGGCGCGCCTCCTCGGCCTGCCTCGCCTCCTCGGCGCGCCGCGCGATCTCCGCCTTGCGGACTTCCTCGGCGAGTCTCGTCTCCTCTGCCTTTCGTGCAGCCTCCGCCCTGCGAGCCTCTTCGGCCAGCCTGGCCTCCTCGGCCTTGCGCGCCTCCTCGGCCCGCTTCTCCTCGGCGATGCGGCGCTCCTCCTCGGCCTTGAGGAACTCGGCGAGCTTGCGTTCGTTCTCGCGCATCTCGCGCTCGGCCCGCAGGCGGCGGATATGCGCTGCCCGCTCGCGCTGATCCGCCTCGAACGCCTCGACCCGCTCGATCTCGCGTGCCAGCGCCCGCGCTGCCACGACGTTGGAGAGCGCCCCGACATCGGTCTCGCGCCGCGGCGCATCGAGTGGCCCGCGCCAGGCGACGCCGACCTGCGGCATCTGCTCCGGCCAGCCCTTCGGCGCAGCCCCGAGCGGACGCAGATTGAGGCGCAGGTCGGTCGTCATCGCCCGCCAGTCGACCAGCCCGGTCGCATCGGCCCTGAGGCCCGCGCGCTCGACCGAGACCGGCGAGACCCGCAGCACGCCGGCCGCCTGGGTGAAGGGGATGGTGACGTCGCCGAGCGGCCAGCTCGCCTTTTCCAGCGCCGCGCCGATACGATCCTGCAAGCGCTCGGTCTCGCTCTCGGAAGCGTCGTCGCCGATCGCGGCGATCACCTTGGAGATCGCAGATGGATCGAAGCGGGCCATGCCGGCACCCGAGACGCTGATCGAGCCGGCTCCGCCGAGCGCCGCGATCAGCCGCGCCGGGCTCTCGCCCGAGCCGCCGGCCTCGAAATTGCCAGAGAGTTTGCCGGTCAGCGCCCCTTGGGTCAGCGTGGCAAGGTCGAGTCCGGCGAGGCCGAGCTTGCCGGCGATCTGTGCCAGCCCACCATCGCGACGGGCCGTGAGCCGACCGCTGACTTCGCCACCGGCATGGCTGCCACGAAGGTTGTCTAGGACGAGCCCGTCCGGCCCGGCTGCCAAGTCGAGCCGCGCCTTGGTCAAGGCGATCTTGTCGGTCAGGTCGAGCCGCTCGGCAGAAAGAGCGAGCTTGATCTCGCCCAGGCCCGTCGCGCCCTGGAAGCGGCTCGGCGACCATTGACTGCCCGCGACCGGCTGCGCCTGACCGAGCACCGCCGTGAGCGCGGGCTGTAGCGCGAAATAGGGCAGGTCGAGCCGCCCGCCGATGCCGCGCTCGCTCGATAAGGTCAGCGCGCCGCGCGCCGCCTTGCCGCCAGCATTGACGACCAGATCGTCGAGGCGCGCCTCCTCGCCGAAGAAGACACGTCCGGAGGCATCGAGCAAGCCATCGGGGACGAGCCGTGCCAGCCCCTCCGGCAGCACCTGCCCCGGCCCATCGGCCTGCAGGCTGAGCTGTGCTCCACCGCCCGCTCCTTCCAGCACCAGCATCAGCCCGGGACCGGCGAGCGAGCCGACCGGCCCATTCGGCCCGAAGCCAAGCGAAAGCTCGCCTGACCCGCCTCGCGCCGGCCGCGGCAGGCCGAAAGCGGCGAAGGCGCGGCGGCGGTCGTCGAGCGACAGCTTCACATCGCCGCCGCTCCACTGGCCGGCAGCATCGAGCTTGCCGTTGAGCGAGAGCCGCCCGGCCTGGGCCGAACCTTCCGCCACGACGCTGGTCTCGCCATTAGACCCGCGCGCCAGCTTGAAGCCGGCATCGATGCCGGCGAGCCCATCCTCGATCCGCGGCAGCACGCGCCGGAAGCCCTCCGGCAGCAGCGGCCCGGCCAGCGCCGTCAGCGCGGCAAAGCGCGGCGCACGCACTCGCCCGGCAATCTCACCGCCACCCGGCAGGAGCGCACCTTCGCCCTCGACCTTGACGCCGCCGAAGCCGTCGACGGCGAGGCGGCTGAGGCGCCAGTCGTTGCCCTGCCGGTTCAAAGCGAGCCGGGCCGAACCTGGCGGAGCCGAAAGATAGCGCAGGCCGTTCAAGGTGAGATCGAGCGCGAGGTCTCGCCGGCCGGTGAGCGCATTCAGGCTGTCGCCCGACGGCAAGGTCGAGAGGTCGAGCCCGTTCAGGGTCAGCTTGGCGTCGAGCCGGTCTGACGTGATTGCGCCGGAGCCTTCGAAACGCGGCCCGGAGCCGGCGCGCGCGACCATGCGGGTAATCGCGAGGCGCTCATTGCTCCAGTCCAGCGCAGCTGCGCCCTCGAAGCTGCGCAGGGCGGCGAAGCTGTCGGCCAGCCCGGCCTCGACGCCGAGCCGCGCCAGCGCCAGCGCCGCCCGGCGCGCATCAGGCGCCTTGGCTTCGACCGTGCCGCGAAAACCCTGACCGTCGAGCGCGCCACGGGCGTCGAGGGTGGCATTGGCGATCTTGACCGTGGCGCTGCCAGCCTCGATCCCATCGCCGTCGAGTCTGCCGCGCAGGGCAAAGCCGCTGAAATCCTCGCCGCGCCAGACGATCTGGTCGAACTCCAGCGAGAGATCGACCGGCCCTGGCAGTGCCTGCAAGGCGCGCTGATAACCCGGCCGCTGCGCCAGCGCCTCGCTCAGCGCATCGGCGTCGAGCCGACGCGCCTTGAGCTGGACGCTGCCCTTGCTCTCCGCCGGATTGAACGAGCCCTCCCCCTCCAGCCGCGCCGCACCGCCCGCAATTTCGACGACGAGGCCAGAGAAGTCGAGGCGCCGGCTGTCGCCGCTCACCCGCCCGGCGAGGCTGACGGCCCCACCCGGCGCGATGGTGAAGCTGCCTTCCAGTCCGGGACGGACGCGCTGCTCGACTCCGCCGAGTACCAGCGAGCCATCGAAGCTGAACTGCGCCTGCTCGCCGGTGACGGAGGACTTGGTCCGCAACCGCCCGTCAGTCTCGATCGCTCCGGTAGCGAAGCGTAGGGACGAACCGGCGATCTCGCCCTCGACGCGCCAGGGCCCGTGCAAGGCGACGGCGGAAACATCGACCGAGATCGGCGCCAGCGTCTGCGCCGGTTTGCCGGGCTCGCGCCAGATCACGGCCGAGCGCCGGATCGCCAGCCGGTCGATCGCCGTCTCGCCGGGAAGGCCTGCGCCCTGGCGGGCCGGCAGGGCGATGCCGCCGCTCTCGTCCGCGACGAGGTTAAGCGTCAACCCGTCGGCCTCGGCCTCGACCAACCTGAACTCGCCGCGTGCCAGCGGCGCCAAAGCGAGCTCGGCCGTCAGCGTTTCGATTGTGGCACTACTCGTCCCGCTCTCGCCGGAGCCGAGGCGCACATCGCCCAGCCTCAGCCGCGGCGACGGCAAGAGCCGCAGCCCGATCTCGCCGGCGACGCGGGTCTCCACGCCGAGCGCGGCGCTGATGCGCTGCTCGAAATGGGGCCTGTACTCGCGCCAGTCGACGAAGCCCGGCCCCAGCAGCGCGGCCAGCAACGCCGCGACGAGCAGCCCGGCCAGAAGGGTCAGGGCCTCACGCACGCTCTTGCATCGATCCTCGATATGTCGACGGCGCAATCATGCACGCAAGTCGCGGCAGGATCACGACATTCTTGCGAATGATCCCCGTTTGGTGCCGTGGTTCGATGTCACAAGCTGATGATCTTGCCTGGGTTGAGGATGTTCTGCGGGTCGAGCGAGCGTTTGATCAGCCGCATCGTGGCGAGCGCCGCCGGGCTATGCTCGATCGTCAGGTACTTCATCTTCTTCTGGCCGACGCCGTGCTCTCCCGTGCAGGTCCCTTCCATGGCGAGCGCTCGCTTGACCAACCGGTCGATGAAGGCCTCGCAGCGCGCCACCTCGTCGGGATCGGCGAGATCGACCAGCGGCTGGGTGTGGAAATTGCCGTCGCCGACATGGCCGACGATCGGCGCGATCAGGCCGGAGGCCGCGATGTCGCGCTTGGTCTCGTCGACGCATTCGGCCAGCCGCGAGATCGGCACGCAGACATCGGTCGCAACCGATTCCGCGCCGGGCCGCAAGGCGCGGGCCGCCCAATAGGCATCGTGCCGCGCCTGCCACAGCTTCGAGCGGTCCTCCGGCCTGGTCGCCCAGTCGAACGGCCCGCCGCCGAACTCGGCCGCGATCTCGCCGAAGCGCTCGGCCTGCTCCTTCACGCCCTCCTCGGAGCCGTGGAACTCGACGAACAGCATCGTCGTTTCCGGCAGCCCGAGCTTGGAATGCAGGTTGACGCCGCGCATCATCACATCGTCGACCAGCTCGATCCGCGCCACCGGCAGGCCGGACTGAATCGTCATGATCGTCGCGTCACAGGCCGCCTTCACCGAGGGGAACGGGCAAACGCCGGCCGACATCGCCTCGGGAATGCCGTGCAGCTTCAGCGTCACCTCGGTGATGATGCCGAGCGTGCCTTCCGAGCCGACGAGCAGGCGGGTGAGATCGTAACCGGCCGAGGATTTGCGCGCCCGGCTCGCCGTCTTGACGATCGCGCCATCGGCCATCACCGCGGTCAGCGCGATGACATTGTCCTTCATCGTGCCGTAGCGCACGGCATTGGTGCCGGAGGCGCGGGTCGCCGCCATGCCGCCGATCGAGGCGTCCGCGCCGGGATCGATCGGGAAGAACAGGCCCTGGTCGCGCAGATGCTCATTGAGTTCCTTCCGGGTGACGCCGGCCTCAACCGTGCAGTCGAGATCTTCGGCGTGCACGGCAACGACCCGCTTCATCTGGCTCATGTCGATTGAGACGCCTCCGAAGGGCGCGTTGACATGGCCCTCCAGCGAGGTGCCGGTCCCGAAGGCGATCACCGGAACCCCGTGCCTGGCGCACAGTTTCACAATGGAGGCCACCTCTTCGGTGCTCTCGGGATAGACCACCGCATCCGGCGGCTGGTTCGGGATCCAGGTCAGGGTATGGCCGTGCTGCTGCCGTACCGCGAGGCTCGTGACGAGCCGATTGCCGAACAGCGCCGCCAGCGCCTGCGTCAGCGCGCTAACGGCCTGCGGCGAGGGCGGCAGCTCTGCAGCACGAGCATGGGGGGGCGCGGAAGCAGTAGAAGGCATTGTCATGGCTGGAGAACTTCGCCTAGTCTGGAATGGTTCGGCCTTGAGAGCGGCGGCTCGTGTTGTTTTCACGCGCCGCGACCGCGTCGGCAAGAGCCGGCGGTGCAGAGCCGCCTACGCATCGACGAGAGATGGACCGAAAGGAGGAGCCGATGCCGGACGACATTCGTACGCCTGCCTTGTTCTTTGCTCCCTTCGTCTCGTCCCCGATGCGGGTCGAGCCGCAATGGATCGACTATAACGGCCATCTCAACATGGCCTATTATCATGTCCTGTTCGATCGCGCCGTCGACGAGGTCTTCTCGCTGGTTGGCCTCAACCAGGACTACGTCCAGGCCCGCAAGGCCTCGTTCTTCGCGGCCGAGTGCCATGTGCTCTACAAGCGCGAGCTGACGGTACGCGATCTTGTCCGCGTCACTGCACAACTGATCGCCTTCGACGACAAGCGTCTGCATTTCTACCTGGAGATGCGCCAGGCCAGCGAAGGCTGGCTCGCCGCGACTTCTGAGAACCTGGCGCTGCATGTCGACCTGATCAGCCGCAAGGTAGTGCCCTTCCCGGCCGACATCCTCGCCAATCTCGCGATCATGAAGGCGGCGCATGCGCAGATGCCGCGCCCGGCCACGGTCGGCCGGATGATCGGCATGCCGCAGAAGAGCGCGATCACGCTCGGCGAGCCGGCGCCGGAAGCCGAGCGCGAGACGGAGACGCGGCACTAGCCGCGCTTGCTGGTTGGTCCTTCTAGCGCTGCGGATAGATGGTCTCGCCGCGCTTGAGCATCTCGACGAAGGCCGCGATCTTCCTGCGCCGTCCGGCTTCCGTCTTGAGGTTGTGGACGCGGAACGCCAACGCGAAACGGTTCTGCGCGCTGAGCCTCGAGAGCATCTCCCGCGCCAGCGGCTCTGCGTCGATCGCGACCTGGAGATCGTCGGGGATCTTCAGGTTCCGGCCGGCGCCGTAGGCGCGCGCCCAGCGGCCATCGGCCCTGGCCGCCTCGACCTGCACCATGCCATGGCTGGTCATGCGCCCCTCCGCGGTCAGGCGGGCGACATTGTCGACATTGATCTGGCTCCAGATGCTTCTGGCGCTCCTCGGCGTGTAGCGCTGCAGATAGCTGCGCTCGTCGAGCCCTTTCTTCACACCATCGATCCATCCCCAGCAGAGCACGACGTCGATCGCCTCCTTGGGCGTGATCGAGCGCAAGCCGGACGAGAGCTTGTGGATCTTGATCCAGATTTCGTCGGCACGGTCACGGTGCTCGCCGAGCCATGCGTAGAAGCTCGCGGCATCCTCGAATTCCCGGACCTTGTTGGGGTCGACCTCAACCGGCGCCATCGCTGCTCCAAAAATCTCGACCCGGCAGGAAGCCGGGACATCCCTGTAGGGATCGAGCTCGTCCGCTCCTGTCAGCACCGAGGCCGCCGGCTAATCGTCGTCGTCGGGGATTTTCAGCCGGTGACCGCACGCCTTGCAGTGCACCGCGTCGGGATCGTGGCGTTGCAGGGCGCATTCGGGACAGGGGAAGGTCACCTTGTGCGGCCGGAATACCGCCTGTGCCAGCCGCACGAACAGCGAGATGCCGGTGATCATCACAACGATCGAGGTCAGCTTGCCGGCGATCCCCGGCAGGGTGATATCGCCGAAGCCGGTGGTCGTGACCGTCGTGACGGTGAAATAGAGGGCGTCGACATAGCCCTCCAGCCCCGGCCGGCTCATGAAGAAGAAGGTGTAGACGAAACCGGTGACGACGAAGAGGAAGGTCGCGAGGTTGATCAGCGCCCGCGCCACGTCTTCCCAATCGCGATAGCGCGTCTGCCGCAACTGCGCCCAGATCAGCCCGCGCTGCGACAGCGACCAGAGCCTCAGGATTCGCAGGAAGCCGAAATTCTCCAGCCATTGCGGCGCCAGCAGCGTCGCCAGGATGAAGAGGTCGAGCAGCATGGTCGGCTGGCGCAGCAGCCGCAGCATGTTCGAGGAGGCGAGGAAGCGCGCCGCGATCTCGGCCATGACGATGATCGCGACGGTATAGTCGAGCCAGAGGAATTCCGGCCGGTCGCGCAGCACCGGCGTCGCGACGAAGAAGCCGATGATCAGCAGGTCGACGATCAGCGTCGCGAACTGGAAACGCAGCGCCCCTGGCGTCCGGCCGTGATAGAGCTGGCGCAGCCGGTCGCGCAGCCCGGATTGTCCACTGCTGCTGTCGTCGGGATCGGCGGCTGCACTCATGCCGCTGGCGTAGCAGCGCGACTGCGCCAGCGTCCAGCCCCGGCGCTCAAGCTGGCCTGATTGCGACCGCCTGCACGCTGTAGCCCCCGAACAGCCGCGTGGTGCCACCGATGGTCCCGGTCTCGGCGCAGAGATCGGTCACGACCATATCGAGATCCCGGCGCGGCGTGACATGGAACAGCGCCAGCCAGCGGTTCAGCATGGCCCGAAACGGGCCGGGCAGATGCGCCTGGTCGCCGAAATCGACGATGTGCAGCGCGCCTCCCGGCGCGACGACCTTGAGTCCCTGCGCCAGCGCCTCGCGCCAGGGCGGGATCATCGAGAGTGCGTAGGAGATGACGACGCGCTCGAAACCGGCGCGGCCGAACAGCGCCTGCGGATCGAAATCAGTCGCGTCGGCCTGCGCCAGGGTGATGCGCTCGGAGAGGCCGGCCTTCGCCACCTGCTGGCGGGCCGTGCGCAGCATCTCCTCGGAGACGTCGAGCCCGTAGCAGCGCGCATGCGGGTAACGCTGCGCGATCTTGATCAGGTTCCGGCCGGTGCCGCAGCCGATCTCCAGCACCGCGCCGCCCGGCGGCGGCTTCAAGCCGACGATCAGCCCGTCGCGGCCGAGCAAATAGAACTTGCGGGTGGCGTCATAGATGTGCCGCTGGAAGCGGTACATCCGGTCCATCAGGCCGGCGGCGTTCGGCTCGCTGCCGGCAGCGATCACGCGGCAGCTCCGCGGACATAGAGATGGAAGGCACCGTAGATCGAGGAACGGTCGCGCGCGCCGAGCTCGCGGCTGCGCGCTTCGTCGTAGTGCCATTGCGACAGGATCGCCTCCGGCACGCGGCCCGGCAGCAGGCGCTCATCGGCGGCAGTGCGGAAGATCACGCGGGCGCCCGGCGCGGCGCTGCGGGTTACTTGCGTCCACAGCGCCGTCAATTCGGCGTCGTTCATCCAGTCCTGCGCATCGAGCAGCACGAAGCCATTGCAGCTCTCGGCCGGCTGCTTTTCGAGGAAAGCGGTGATCGCGCTCTGATGGTAGGAGACGCGCCCGGCACGCTCCCGCACCGTCTCGAAATGTCTGCGCTCCAGATAGGGCGGCACCGCCGCATCGGGCTCCGGTCCATAGCCGCGGCCGAAGGCCTGCCAGGCGAAATAGTTGGTCTTGAGGTCGAAACCGCAGGCCAGCCGCTCCAGCCGATGCTTCAGCACCGCACGGATGCCGGCATCGCCATCGGCGGCAAGCGCCTTGTACTGCGCCGGCGGGATACCGAGCCCGTAAAGCGAAGCCGGCTGGCGCACCAGCCAGCGCACCAGCTTCTTCTCGAACACCGGCGCCAGATGCCGGTCGAACAGCGCCCGCTGCTCGTCCATCGTCTTCGCCTGCAGCATCACCCTGGGGTCGCAGCCGAGCCGGCGGGCGAGAAAATGGCCGGTGCCGATAAAGCGGCCGAGCAGGCCGTAGCGATAGAAATTGCGGGCGAACAGCTCGATCCGGCGGCGGCCGGCAAGATTACGTCCTTCCCAATAGGCACGGCTGACCGCGTCCAGCCGCGGGGCGATCATTTGGTCAAAGGTCTCGACATTGGCCTTGGACTGCGCCTGCCCGAAGAAGCGGCGGAAGGTCGCGTGATCGTCGATTTCGGCGAGCGCCGCGAGCTTGAGATGGCCGAGCGCGATATGGGCACCATTGAGGTCGATCGCGCTGATCTTCTCCGGGTCGCCGGTGAGATAGGACAGGATGTTGCAGGAGCCCGAGGCGATCGCGACGAGATGGTCGCTGGGCTGCAGCGCCAGCGCCTCCATGTCGACGACCGGATCCTCCCAGATCTGCGGATAGACCAGGCCGGAGAAGGCGAGCGTGAACATCCGCTCCAGCATGCCGGCACGCGAAAGCGGCTTGCTGCGGTGGACGGCGGTGGTCAGGCCGAGATTGGTCGTGCGCTTCACCGCGCGGATCGTCTGCGTCACGAGGCCCCTCGTTTCCGCCCATTGCGATGGCGAGCCGCTGGAGGCGGATGCTTGCGGAAGGCGCCGTCGCTGTAGAGCCGGGCGACCTCGTACTCGTCCT
>NZ_JBNNPK010000025.1:0-86789 GCF_050275675.1 Allobosea sp. NPDC003192 | reverse complement strand
TCCTCGGTCGTCGCCGCGGTCTCCTCCAGCGAGGAGGCCTGCTCCTCGGTGCGCTTCGACAGATCGTCCGCGCCCATGTTGATCTCCCGCGCCGCGATCCCGACATCCGATGCCGTCATCTGGATCGTCGACACCGTCGCCGAAAGGCGCGTGATCGTCTCGTTGACGGCCTCCTTGAGCTCGGCGAAGCGGCCGCGATAGGCCGTCGGCACCTGACGGGTCAGATCCCCTGCCGCCAGCGCGTTAAGGACCTCGACGAACTCGGTCGTGGCGCTGTCGACCACGGCGTTGATCTCGTTGATGCCGGCGACCAGCTTCTGCATCTGCTCGTCGGCATCCTCGACCTGGAGCCTCGCCGAGAAATCACCCGCAGCCGCTGCCGCAACCACCTCGCCGACATCCGAGACGACGACGGACATCGCATCGGCCGAGCGAATCCGCTCCGCTGCCGCGGCACGCTCCTGCTCCTGCAGCAGCGCGACCTGCTCGGTGCTCTGGCGCAGCACGGCGACGGCCCGCGCCATGTCGCCGATCTCGTCCTGCCGCTTGGTGTGCGGAACCGCGATCGCGGTCTCGCCGGCGGTGAGGCTGCTCATGGTCGCACTGAGATCGATCAGCGGGCGCGTGATCGAGCGCTGCGCGAACAGAATCGCCGCCGCGATCGAGGCAAGCAGCGCGGCGAGCAGCACAGCCGGCAGAATCCATTGGACCTGGCGCGTGAAAGCGGCCGCCTCCTCGGCAAGCCGGTTGCCGACCTCCTCGTTGCGCTTGCCGAAGGCGACGAGTTGGTCGTTCAGCGCCTTGCGATTGGCACGGTTCTGATCGTTGTTGCCCTGCTGATTGGCCGCCGCGGTCGAGACCTCGCGGCCGAGCCGAATCAGCTCGGCGCGGAAGGCGATGAACTCCTCGACCGACTTCTGCAGTTTGAGCGCGGTTTCACGCTCCTGCACCGGCACCAGGGCGACCAGATCGGCGGCGAGCTTGCGCATCACCGGGAAGCGGGCCTCCTTCGGCTTGGCGAAGGCTTCCGCCTCCTTGGCGTCCTTCGACATATAGATGCCGCGGGAATCCATCACCACGGCGAAGACCTGAGTGTTGATCCGCTCGGTGACCAGCGCGATCTCGCCCTGGACATCGGAACGCGCGTTGAGGTCGCTGGAGCGCGACAAGGCGTAGAGGCTCAATGCTGCCGAGAGCACCGCGCCGGCGACGATGATCCCCAGCATCGCCAGCACTTTGAAACGGATCGATTTCATATTCTTGCTCGTACTGCCGCACGGTCAGGATCGACCGGCACTTACACTTTCGGCATGACCAGGCACCGAAGCCGATGAGGCCCAAAAAGCTTTGCCAGCAGTGGTTAAGGGCCGTTTAAGGCAATGGCTTTCCTCTTGGGAAACTGCCAAAAAACGCGGCGATCTGCTCCTTTCCGCTGCAAACGCGAGAAGACGCATGCGCAGGTTGCGGCATGCAGTGCCGGCATGTCGTACTGTGGCATTCGGGCCACGCTCTGCGTCGGCCATCATTTCGCCACATCCTTTTCACCCCGGCGCCATGCCGCGCCATGAAGTGAAAGGGGTCAGCCGACGAGAATTCATTGGAACTTGTCGGCAATTCGCATGTTTCCGCTGCCAGCCGCACCCATAAGAGCCGAGTTATGTCCGCCCAGCCTGATGCTTCCGCCACCTGCTCCCGCCGCCGCTTCCTGACGATGGTCTCGGCCTTCGTCCCCGTCGGTCTGGCCGGCTGTGTATCGGGCCCGCAGCAGCCCTTCGAGGCGCGCACGCCGGTCCATCACAACGCAGCCTTCCTGTCGATGTATGACGAGCGGCCGGATGAGCGCCATCCGCTGCCTGCGACCGACATCGACGAGGTCGACACGCGCTTCCTGCGCCAGGAGGTCGACTATCGGACCCCGGAGCGGCCCGGCACGATCGTGGTCGACACCTCGGCCCGCTATCTCTACCTCGTCCGCGAGAACGGTCGCGCCATCCGCTACGGCATCGGCGTCGGCAAGCAGGGCATGTCCTGGCGTGGCCGCGCCACCGTCGCCCGCAAGGCGGAATGGCCACGCTGGACGCCGACCGCCGCCATGATCGCCCGCGAGCCGGAGCGGAACGCCCGTTGGGCCGGCGGCATGGCCGGCGGGATCGAGAACCCGCTCGGCGCGCGCGCCCTTTATCTCTACCAGGGCGACCGCGACACGCTTTACCGCATCCATGGCACCAGCGAGCCCTGGTCGATCGGCAAGGCCGTCTCCTCCGGCTGCATCCGTCTGTTCAACCAGGACATCATCGATCTTCACAGCCGCGTCCCGACCGGAACCCCCGTGGTCGTGCTGAACCGCAACCCGATCGGCGAACCGCAGATCGACGAGACCGACGCGCCGCTGCCGCCCGACGACATCTGAGGGCTCGCGTCCGAGCTACTTGGTTCCCGAAAAGGGCGGCTCGCAGCCGCCCTTTTTCATCTGGCCGTGGCGCCGTCACGGTCTCTTCGCCAGATCGGGCTACTCCCGCAGACATGGGCCGCTGCGATTTGCCTCGGCGCGGTTTTGCGCTACGCCCTGCCAGCCGGCAGCCCGCCGGCGAGACGATGAGAACGCCAGATGCGCGTGACGATGATCGGTTCAGGCTATGTCGGCCTGGTCTCGGGAGCCTGCTTCGCCGATTTCGGCCATGAGGTAACCTGCGTCGACACCGACGCCGGCAAGATCGCCGCCCTGAAGCGCGGCGAGATCCCGATCTACGAGCCCGGCCTCGACGACCTCGTCGCCAGCAATGTCCGCGCCGGGCGGCTCTCCTTCACCACCGAGCTCGCCGGGCCAGTTGCGGCGGCCGATGCCGTCTTCATCGCGGTCGGCACGCCCTCGCGCCGCGGCGACGGCCATGCCGACCTCTCCTATGTCCATCAGGCCGCGCGCGACGTCGTCGCGGCCATCGACGGCTTCACCGTCGTGGTGACCAAGTCGACCGTGCCGGTCGGCACCGGCGACGAGGTCGAGCGGATCATGCGCGAAACGAAGGCAGATGCCGATTTCGCGGTGGTCTCCAATCCCGAATTCCTGCGCGAAGGCGCCGCCATCGCCGACTTCAAGCGTCCCGACCGGATCGTCATCGGCACGGAGGACGACCGCGCCCGCAAGGTCATGGAAGATCTGTATCGGCCGCTCTACCTGAATGCGGCCCCGCTCCTGTTCACCGCGCGCCGGACGTCGGAGCTGATCAAATACGCCGGCAACGCCTTCCTTGCGACCAAGATCACCTTCATCAACGAGATCGCCGAACTGTGCGAGCGGGTCGGCGCCAATGTCCAGGAGGTGGCGCGCGGCATCGGCCTCGACAACCGCATCGGCGGCAAGTTCCTGCATGCCGGTCCGGGCTATGGCGGCTCCTGCTTCCCGAAGGACACGCTCGCCTTGATCAAGACGGCGCAGGACATGGAAAGCCCCTTGCGCCTGGTCGAGACGGTGGTCGCGGTCAACGACCAGCGCAAGCGGGCGATGGCGCGCAAGGTCATCGCCGCCTGCGGCGGTTCGGTCCGGGGCAAGCGCATCGCCATCCTCGGCCTCGCCTTCAAGCCGAACACCGACGACATGCGCGAGGCGCCGTCGCTCGCGATCGTGACGGCGCTGCTCGACGCCGGCGCCGAGATCGTCGCCTACGACCCCGAGGCGATGGCGAGCGCCAAGACGCTGATGCCGGAGATCGCCTACGCTCCCGACGCCTATTCCTGCCTCGACGGGGCGGATGCGCTGGTGATCGTCACCGAATGGGACGCCTTCCGCGCGCTCGATCTCGGCCGGGTCAAGGCGGCGCTGCGCCATCCCGTGGTCGTCGACCTGCGCAACATCTACCGCTCCGGCGAGATGCGCGAGCGCGGCTTCACCTATGTCAATGTCGGAAATGCCTGACGAACAGCCTGTGTCGGCGCGACAGAAAGGCGCCGGGCCATCGCCTTGATAGCGTCATAAGCCGTCACCACCTTTCGGGGCGACAGGGCGACCGCTCTGTCCAACATGAGAGGAGATGACGATGACGCCGCAGGAACGCGACGTGATCGCCGGGATTTTCGACCGCCTGCGTCAGGCGGAAAATCAGCCCCGCGACCCCGAGGCTGAACGCTTCATTGCCGATCGGCTGCGCGAACAGCCCTATGCCGTCTATGCGATGGCGCAGTCGGTCTATGTGCAGGAGCAGGCTCTCACCAGCCTGCAGGGCCAGATCGACCAGCTGCAGGCCGAAGTCGAGCGGCTGCGCAATCAGTCGCAGCCCGCTCCCGCGCCGGCTCAGCAATCCGGCGGCTTCCTGTCGGGTATCTTCGGTGGCGGCGCGAGCCAGCCGGCCCGTTCGGGCTCGGTGCCGTCCTTCCCGCAGCGTGCCGCGCCGCAGCCGGCTTCGCCGCCCTGGGGCGGACAGGCTGCTGCGCCCCAGCAGGGCATGGCGCCGCAGGGCATGGGCGCAGCGCCCGGCCCCTGGCAGAACCAGGCAGCGCAGCCGCCGGCGCGCGGCGGCGGTTTCCTGGCGAGCGCGCTGACCACGGCGGCCGGCGTTGCCGGCGGCATGGTCGCGGGCAACATGCTGATGAATGCGCTCGGCGGCAGCAAGAGCGCAGCGGGCGAGGCCAAGCCGGCCGAAGCCAGCACGGCCGAGAACAAGGACAGCTCGCAGAACAGCGAGGCCTCAAAGGATACGCAGACGGCCGCCGACCAGCAGCCGGCCGCGGAACCGCAGCAGGCCTATCAGGAGCCGAGCTATCAGGACGCCAACTATGACGATGGCAGCTATGACGACGGCTCCGGCGGAGGCGACGACGACTGGGCCTGAGCTCAGCGCCACCCCTTGAAACGACGAGGCCCGCCTGACGACAGGCGGGCCTATTCTTTTGGGTCGTGGCTCGTCCGTCTCAGATCACCAGAACCTTCGCACCGACGCGCACGCGCTCGTAGAGGTCGATCACGTCCTCGTTGTTCATGCGGATGCAGCCGGAGGAAACCGCCTGGCCGATCGTGTTCGGCTCGTTGGTGCCGTGGATGCGGTAGAGCGAGGAGCCGAGATAGAGCGCGCGCGCGCCCATCGGGTTCTCGGGACCGCCAGCCATGAAGCGCGGCAGGTCGGGCCGGCGCTTCAGCATCTCGGCCGGCGGGGTCCAGCTCGGCCATTCGGCCTTGCGGGTAATGGCCTTCATGCCGGCCCATTCGAAGCCGGGACGGCCAACACCGATGCCATAGCGCAGCGCCCGTCCACCCGGCTGGACCAGGAAGAGAAACTTGCGTGGCGTATCGATGACGATGGTGCCGGGCTTGTGCGGGCCGTCATAGGCGACTTCCTGCTTCTGGAAGCGCGGATCGAGCGTGCGCGCGATCGGCCGCTCCACCGGGATCGGCTCTCCGAGCGCAGCGGAGCGGCGCTCGCGGCGCATCTCCATCGGGTCGCCCTGGATCGGAACCGGCGCCTCATAGTCGGAGAGGCGGCGCATCTGCGGCTGCTGGCCATAGGCGCCGCGTTGCGGCCGGTTGTAGACCGCCCCGCCCCGGCCGTAATCGGTCGGGTCCTGGCCGGTCATCAGCATCTCGATGAAGCCGCCGCCATATTGGCCGCGGCCAGCCGAATGCGTGACCATCGGATCGGCCGGGCGCCAATAGGTCTGGGCACCAGCCCGGTCAGGCAGGGAGGCGAGCCCCGCGAGCAGAGCGAGGGGGACGAAACGGATCGCACGCATGACGCAACTCTCTCAACGCAACTGGTTGGTTGGAAGCGTGAGGCGATGTGTTGAAATGAATGGTGAATCGTTGACTCTACCGGCTCCGAAACCAGCTTAATCGCTCGAATTCCCGGGATTAACCTTAGCGATCCGCGAGCAAACGCAGTAAACGCCGAGTTCACACCGCGGGACCCGTGTTAACGGTCAGACCAACTCAGCCCGACCTGCCCCTGCTCTTGCGCATGGCGAGCCAGAGCCGCAGCAGCGTCCGGCAACGGGCCACGTCGAAGGCCAGCATCAGCCCACCATAGACGACGATGCCCAGGCTGCCCTGCAACAGCAATTCGGGCAGAGGAGCGAGCCGGCCGGAGAGCGGCCAGACCACCACCGCCATGACGACCACCGCCGCGACGATAATGCCGATCTCGCGCCAGTTCGGGCTGACCGGGAGCGAGCGCAGGCCGACCCAACCGGTGATGGCGAGGACGACGAGGAAGCTGAGGGTCTGGCCGAGCGCATAGCGCTCCGGCCCGAGCGCGCCGGCGGCGAAGACCAAAGCGAGATTGGCGAGGAGGCCGGTGCAGGCCGCCAGCGTCACCAGGCCGGTGCGCTTGCCGAGCAGGAAGACCGGGTAGATCCCGGCGGCGAAGATCGCGAGCGCGACGAGACCGGGCAGGAGCAACCGCAGATAACCAGCGAAATGGCCATGGAACTGCGCAGGCACCAGGAGCGCCTCGAAGGCCGGCAGGACCAGGAAGAGGCCCACGGCGACCGGCAGCGAGACCATCAGCACGATGACGAAATTGCCGGCGATGCGCTTCTCAGCCGCTCGCCGGCCCTTGGTCTCGTCGAGCCGCAGCACCTCGCGCAGCATGACGATCTCGAGCGTCGAGGCGAGCATGCCGAACAGGCGCAGGCCCATATCGGCCGCGAGCGAGAAATAGCCGGCCTCGGCGAAGCCGTTGCTGTCGGCGAGCAGCGAGCGGTTGAGCAGCGGGATCAGCGAATAGATCGCGTTCGCGCCGACGATCGGCAGCGCATAGCGCGCGAAGTCGAGTGCGAGGTCGCGCCTTGCTGCCGCCCAGGCGAACGGCGCGTCGGCGAGAGTGCGCCGCACCGCCAGCAGCGCCGCCATGGCACTGACGACGCCGCCGAACATCACAATCGTCGCGTCGCGCGTCCACCAGGCGCCGCCGACCATCAGCAGCAGTGCCAGCACGTTCTTGACGATGATCAGGCGGGCATAGGCCGCGTCGAGGAAGCGAGCGCGTGCGATGGCGCCGTGATAGTCGAACAGACCGGCGCAGATGCCGCCCAGCACCGAGCCCGCCACCAGCATCGCCGGCAGCCCGAAATCGACGCCGGCGACGACGGCCGCGACCAGGAGGCCGCAGAGCGCAATGGTAATGCCGGCGCTCAGCACGTCGAGCGTCGCCCGAATCTGCGGCTGGTCCTCCCGGCTCTTCTGCGAGTAGAAACGGACGGCCGAGAGCCTGATCCAGTCGAGCAGCGCGGTGTTGAGCAGGACGAGGATCGCCGCGCCGATGGCGTAGCGGCCAAACTCCGCGGGGCCGAGGAAATAGGCGATGAGCAGCCCGAGGAGGAAGTTCAGCCCGGCATTGATCACGAAGGGCAGGAGAACGGTCATGACGCCATCGCGAAGGGGCCTGCCAGCTCGACGCCGGCCACGCATGACTGCGCTGATTCCGCCTAATAGCCAAACCGCTCATGTCCAAGCGGAAACTGGCTCAGCCTTGCTCTCTCCGATCACGATAGGCCGAGGCGATGCCTAGCGACCCGCTGTTCTACCTCGTCGGCTGGGTCACCACCCTGCTCGTCGGCATCGGCAAGGGCGCCTTCGGGGGCGGGCTCGCCATTCTCGGCGTGCCGCTGCTGGCGCTCGTCGTCGATCCCCTGCAGGCGGCGATCATGGTGGCGCTGCTGGTCGCGGCGATGGATCTCTTCGCCATCGGCAGCTTCGGCGTCTCGACCTGGTCGAAGAAGGACCTTGCCTGGCTGATCCCCGGCCTGGTCGCCGGCATCGCGATCGGCTATGCGGTCTTCCTCATCGTCGACGCCCGCATCGTCACCCTGGTCATCGGCCTCGTCACCCTCGCCTTCACGGCGCATTGGTTCCTGCGCGGCCGGAGCGCGCCCGCCGGAAAGCTTCCGGTATCTCCGCCCTTGGCGTTGCTGGCCGGCACGACCTCGGGCTTCACCACCTTCATCGCCCATGCCGGCGGCCCGCCGGTGGCGATGTACCTCCTGGCGCGCGGGCTCTCCAAGACCGCTTTCGTTGGCACCACCATCGCCTTCTTCATGCTCGGCAACCTGCTCAAGCTGCCGCCCTATATCGCGCTGGGCCTGAAGCAGCCGCAGGCGCTCTGGGCCGCGCTCGCCCTGCTGCCGGCCGCTCCGCTCGGCGTCTGGCTGGGACGCTGGCTGCACGAGCGGCTCGACCAGAAGCGGCTGTTCTTCGCCTGCTATCTGCTGCTCGCAGTCGCCGCGCTCAAGCTGACCGCCGACGCCGCGCTCGCACTGCTGCGATAACGGCATGGCAGGAGCGCGAGCGACCCGTCTTTGCAGCGGGCCGCATTGGCCCTAAGCGATCCATCATGACCACCCTGCCCGCCCTTCGCGACGCCACCGACGCCGATTCGGAGCCGCTCGCAACCCTGATCGCCGCGACCTTCGCCGAGTACCCGAACTGTTTCTTCGACTGGTCGGAGTTCCCGGAGCTGCGCCGCCCCGCCAGCCACTATGCGCAGAAGGGCGGCAAGCTCTGGGTCGCCGACGGGCCGGATGGCCGCATCGCCGGCTCGATCGCGGTCGTGCCGGTGCCGGACCAGAACGCGGTCGAGCTGTTCAAGGTCTATGCCGATCCGAGCCAGCGCGGCAGCGGCCTGGCGCAGGCGCTGTTTGCACGCACGCTCGCCTTTGCCGAGGCCGGCGGCTATCGCGAGATGATGCTGTGGTCGGACAGCAAGTTCGCCCGCGGCCATCGCTTCTACGAGAAACTCGGCTTCGTGCGCTGGCCGGGCGAGCGCTATCTCGCCGACGTCTCCTCGACCTGGGAATATCATTTCCGCAAGCCGCTTGCCGCGGCACGACCATGAATCCCAATACCGCGCTGCGGGCCGCGTTCGGCATCGCGCTGCTCACCGCGATGGACGCGGTGATCAAGGCGCAGATGCAGCAGCATCCGTTCCTGATGGCGCTGTTCATGCGCTTCGCTGCAGGCGCGGTTTGCGCGATCATCGTCGTCGCGGTCCTGCGGCCGGCCAGGCCGACGCGGGTGAGTCTGATCGGCAACAGCCTGCGCGTACCTCTGGTCATCGTGACCGCCGGCAGCTTCTTCTACTCGATCTCGGAATTGCCGCTCGCCGAAGCGCTGACGCTCTCTTTCCTGGCGCCAGTCTTCGTCGCCCTGCTCGGGGCGCTGATCCTGAAGGAGCGGCTCGACGGGCGTATCCTGCAGGCGCTCGGCTTCGGCCTTGCCGGCATGCTGGTGATGGTCTGGCCGCGGCTGCAGGGCGGCGTCACCGGGGCCGAACTCGGTGTCGCCGCGGCCCTGGTCTCGGCGGTATCCTACGCCTTCAACCTGATCCTGCTGCGCCGGATCGCGGTGAAGGAGCACCCGGCGATCATCGTTCTGTTCCAGAACGCCGGACCCGCGCTGTGCCTGGCCTGGCCGGCCTCCTTCTTCTTCGTGCCAATGGGTAGTGGCGACCTCCTCGCCTATCTCGGCGCTGGCGCGCTCGGCGTCGCCGGACATTTCTCGCTGACCTCGGCCTTCGCCCGTGCCCCGGCCTCGCGCTTGGCGCCGATCGAGTACACGGCGCTGGTCTGGGCGAGCCTGCTCGGCTGGTTCGTCTTCGGCGAGGCGCCGCTCTGGACGACCTATGCCGGCGCGGCACTGATCGTTGCGGGCGCCTTCGCCGTCAGCCGGCGCTGACCTGCCGCAAAATCGCCCGGTTGGTCGGACTTGTGCGCTCCAGGACCAGAGGGAAGCGACCGACCCCACATGCCCAGCTTCCGCTCCAACGGTGATTGATCCGGGCATGCAGCGTCCCGGCACCGCTGCTCGCGTCCTTCGCGAACCCGGCCTCCCTGCCGCGCTCTGCTTCCACATCCTGCTCGGCGTCCTGCTCGCTGTCCGAGCCTTCAGCGGCTTCGCGCCGGCCATTGAGACGAGCGTCGAGGTCGAACTGGTCGGGCCGGAGGCGCTGGCGCCGCCGCCAATGCCGGTTCAGGCGCCCGCTCCAGCACCAGTGACCGAGATCGCACCGGCTCCACAATCAGCCCCCGCCACCCCGCCTCAAGACAAGCCGATCGCCCCACCCGTCCCGCCGCCAGCCGAACCGCCGGCGATGATCACGGCCAAGACGCTGCATTCCGAGAGCGTGCTGGCTAATCCGCGCAGCCGGGGAGCGCGCGAGGCGCTGAAGACGCTCGAGGCGAGCGAGCGCGTCGAGCAGCTCTGCAATCTCGAGGCGATGAGCCAGATCCATGCCTGGAAAGCGGAGTTCGAGCCGGATCGCGTCGTCGCCTTCGCCATGGCCGGCACGAAGCAGAGGAGGTCCACCCTGGAAGCGGAGGGCGCCGCCTTCCGCAGCCGCAAGCAATGGTACGGCTTGCGCTTCCGCTGCGAGATGGCGGCGAACGGCAAGGTCGCCGGCTTCCAGTTCCGCGTCGGCGAACCGATCCCGCGCAGCGAATGGGCGGCGCATGACCTGCCGCCCGAGCACTAGCTCTGCCCGGCAGCCTTAGCCCGGCTTGCCGCAATAGGCCTCCAGGCGGTAGCCATCGGGATCGACGACGAAGGCGGCGTAATAGTCCGGGCCGTAGGATTCGCGCAGGCCCGGCTTGCCGTTGTCGGCACCGCCGGCCGCCAAGGCCGCGGCATGGAAGGCATCGACGCTCTGACGCGTCGGCGCGACAAAGCAGAAATGCAGGTTGGAATCGCGATCCGGCGGCACTGGCGCGGCGACCGCGCCGATCCAGAGACCGACACTCCCCTTGCCATAGCCGAGTGAGCTTTCGTCGGCGCTCAGGCAATCGTAGCCGAGCGCACCGAGCGCAGCGTCGTAGAAGCGCTTGCTGCGGGCGATCTCGCGAACGCCGATGGAAACGTGATCGAACATGACTTCTTCCTCCCTTTCAGGCTTTGATGCGCTTGGCCCGGAAATCGGCCTGGACCTGCCAGCTCGCGCCGCCATCTCGCGAGCGGTCGCCGATCCAGTGGAACGAGTCCGGGGTGATCTTGGTGAAGCGCCAGCGGATCTCGGTGCCGTCATCGAGCTTGCCGTGCTGGACAATGTCCTTGCCTTCGGCGCGACCGATCTGGTGCGTGTAGTACTGTTTGAGCGGATCGCTCCAGCGGATGTGCCAGGCGTCCTGCCCGGGATCGTAGATGCGTAGCGTCGTGCCGTGGAAGAAGCCCGGCAAATTCCAGACATCCTGTACAGCACAGCCGCCGAGCACCCAGCCGAAGCAGATCTCGCCCTTGGCTTCATGGCGTTGGCCATTGTCGGTGTGCATGATCGCGTCCATCGTCCAGGCGCCGACGAACTGGCCGTAAAGGGTGAGCTTGTCGGCATAGTCCGGCGCCGGCCCGGCGGCGATGAGGACATCCGCCAGCGTCGATGGCGCTGCTGCCATGATCGGGCTCCGTCTTGATCAGATTGGCGTCCAGCTAGACCCGGAAGCCCGGGCCTCGCTTGGGAAAAACTGCTAAACTCACGAACATGACCGCGACCGCTCATCTCCTGGCGTCGGGCCCTGGCTGGCGGGTCAGCGACATCGTCTGCACGGCCGGCCCAACCGACCGGGCCTTCGAAGAAGAGCACCCGCAGCACTGCATCGCGATCGTCCGCAGCGGCTCGTTCCGTTACAGCTCGACGCAGGGCAGCGCGGTTTTGGCGCCGGGCTCGCTGCTGCTCGGCAATCGCGGCGCCTGCTTCGAATGCGGGCACGAGCACGCGGCGGGCGACCGCTGCCTCGCCTTCCAGTTCGAGCCGGCCTGGCTCGAAGGCATCGTCGCGGCCGTGCCCGGCGCCCGGAACGCGGATTTCGCGCAGGCACATCTGCCGCCCCTGCCCGCGCTCGCCCATCTCGTCGCCGCTGCAGAAATCGCCGCGGGTGAACCCGAAAGGCTCGAAGAGACCGCGCTGCGTCTCGCCGGCGCCGTGGCGAGCGTGCTGTCAGGCCAAAGGTCTCGGGCCGAGACGCCCAGTGCCCGCGACCAGCGTCGGATCACGCGAGCGCTGCGCCATATCGAGGCGCATTGCGAGCAGCCACTCTCGCTCGACACGCTGGCAGGGCTGGCGGCGATGAGCCCCTATCACTTCCTGCGTACCTTCCGGATTCTCGTCGGGATGACGCCGCATCAATATGTGCTGCGCACCCGCCTGCACCGGGCGGCGTTGCTGCTGCGCCGGACCGAGCAGCCCGTCGCCGGCATCGCCTTCGATTGCGGCTTCGGCGATCTCTCGACCTTCAACCGGCGCTTCAGGCGGGTGATGGGCGCAAGCCCGAGCGACTATCGCAGCACCTGAGCGGCGTCAGCGCTTGCCGCCGAAGATCATGCAGGTCTCGGTGCCATGCGCCAGCAGCTTGCCCTGCGCATCGACCAGCCTGCCCTCGCTGGTCGCGACCGAGCCGCCACGATGGATCAGCCTGCCCTCGCAGCGCACCGGGCCGTTGCCGGGCATGACCGGGCGGACATAGTTCAGCTTCATCTCCAGCGTGGTGTAGCCCTCGCCGACCCGCAGCGTCGAATGCACGGCGCAGGCCATCGCGGAATCGAGGATCGTCGCGGTCCAGCCGCCATGGATCGTGCCGAGCGGATTGAAGAAGCGCGGCGAAGGCTTGCCGACGAAGACCACTCTGCCCTCCTCGACCTCGGACAGGTCGAAATCCATCGCATCGGCAAAGGGCGGGCCGGGATGACGCCCCTCGATCATCCCGCGCAGGAACGACGTGCCATCCTCCGCCAGCAGGACATCACGGCTGACGACACCGACCTGGCGGGGCATGGCTGAACTCCATCTTTATCGTGTAGATGCACGATAGAGATGGCCACGCACCATGGTCAAGCGCTCCGCTTGCAATCAGGGGATCAGCCGATCTGCCTCGCCGCTCGCCTGATCGTCTTGAGATTGTCGCGCGTCTCGCTCCAGCGCTCCTGGCCGAGGCCGCCTTCGATCTTGTCCTGCGCCGCACGCCAATATGGGATCGCCGCCTCGATCGCGGCGCGGCCCTTGTCGGTAACGGCATAGGTCAGCGCCCTGCCTTTGCAATCGACCGGCTCGATCAGCTTCTCGGCAGCGAGCAGTTGCAGGTTGCGAGTTAGCGAGGTCCGCTCCAGTGCGAAGCGGTCGGCAAGCTCGGTCACCGAGCGCCAGGCGCCGGTCGAGAGCGCCGAGAGCAGCACGAACTGGGTGATTTTCAGGCCGCTCGGTCGCATCGCCTCGTCATAGGCGCGGGTCACGGCGCGTGCCGTCATACGCACATGCAGCACGACGCAGGAACGGGCGATGTCGTCGAGATGAAGATCAGGCGCGAGCGTCGTCATCCCGCCACGATAACCGGTTTAGGCTTCCGCCGCAGCAGCGCAGATCGGCGGCCGGTCGCCGCATTCACCTTTTGCGCAGCGGTTTCCTTGACTCCGGCAGACCCCGCGCCTATCTCCGCGACGTCGGTTAGCACTCAGCTACTGAGACTGCTAACAGACCCCATTCACGGGCCGCCCACGAGCCCGTTCAGAATACAATTCGAGAGGAAGACAGAACCATGAAGTTCCGTCCGCTGCATGACCGCGTTGTGGTCCGTCGCCTTGATGGCGAAGAGAAGACCAAGGGTGGCATCATCATCCCCGACACCGCCAAGGAAAAGCCCCAGGAGGGCGAGGTCGTCGCCGTTGGCGCCGGCGCCCGCGACGATGCTGGCAAGCTGGTCGCCCTCGATGTCAAGAAGGGCGATCGCGTCCTCTTCGGCAAGTGGAGCGGCACCGAGGTCAAGATCGACGGCCAGGATCTCCTGATCATGAAGGAATCCGACATCATGGGTATCGTCGGCTGAGCAGCCAGACGATTCCCCTTCCGTAAAGTCCAATCAGGAGTAGTCTCATGGCTGCCAAAGACGTCAAATTCGGCACCGAAGCCCGCGACAAGATGCTGCGCGGCGTCGATGTCCTCGCCAACGCCGTCAAGGTCACGCTCGGCCCGAAGGGCCGCAACGTCGTGATCGAGAAGTCGTTCGGCGCTCCCCGCATCACCAAGGACGGCGTCACCGTCGCCAAGGAGATCGAGCTCGCCGACAAGTTCGAGAACATGGGCGCGCAGATGGTCCGCGAAGTCGCTTCGCGCCAGAACGACCATGCCGGCGACGGCACCACCACCGCCACCGTGCTCGCCCAGGCGATCGTCCGTGAGGGCGCCAAGTCGGTTGCGGCCGGCATGAACCCGATGGACCTGAAGCGCGGCATCGACCTCGCCGTCGAGGCCATCGTCGCCGACCTCAAGAAGAACTCCAAGAAGGTCACCTCGAACGCGGAAGTCGCGCAGGTCGGCACCATCTCGGCGAACGGCGACGAGTCGGTCGGCAAGATGATCTCGACCGCCATGCAGAAGGTCGGCAACGAGGGTGTCATCACCGTCGAGGAAGCCAAGACCGCCGACACCGAGCTCGACGTCGTCGAGGGCATGCAGTTCGACCGTGGCTATCTCTCGCCGTACTTCATCACCAACGCCGAGAAGATGGTCGCCGAGCTCGAGGACCCCTACATCCTCATCTTCGAGAAGAAGCTGTCGTCGCTCCAGGCGATGCTGCCGATCCTCGAGGCCGTCGTGCAGACCGGCAAGCCGCTGCTCATCATCGCCGAGGATGTCGAGGGTGAGGCTCTCGCCACGCTCGTCGTCAACAAGCTCCGTGGCGGCCTGAAGGTCGCGGCCGTCAAGGCTCCGGGCTTCGGCGATCGCCGCAAGGCCATGCTCGAGGACATCTCGATCCTGACCGCTGGCCAGATGATCTCGGAAGACCTCGGCATCAAGCTCGAGACCGTGACGCTCAACATGCTCGGCCGCGCCAAGAAGGTGCGCATCGAGAAGGAGAACACCACGATCATCGACGGCGCCGGCAAGAAGAAGGACATCGAGGGCCGCGTCGCGCAGATCAAGGCGCAGATCGAGGAGACCACCTCGGACTACGACCGCGAGAAGCTCCAGGAGCGCCTGGCCAAGCTCGCCGGCGGCGTCGCGGTCATCCGCGTCGGCGGCGCGACCGAGGTCGAAGTCAAGGAGAAGAAGGATCGCGTTGACGATGCCCTGAACGCCACCCGCGCTGCGGTGGAAGAAGGCATCCTGCCGGGCGGCGGCGTCGCCCTGCTGCGCGCCCTGAACTCGGTCAAGTCGATCAAGACCCAGAACGACGACCAGAAGACCGGTGTCGAGATCGTCCGCAAGGCGATCGCCGCCCCGGCCCGCCAGATCGTCGACAACGCCGGCGATGACGGTGCGGTCGTGATCGGCAAGCTGCTGGAGTCGAAGGACTACTCCTTCGGCTACAACGCCCAGACCGGCGAGTACGGCGATCTGGTCAAGGCCGGCATCATCGACCCGACCAAGGTCGTGCGCACGGCGATCCAGGATGCGGCTTCGATCGCCGGCCTGCTGATCACCACCGAGGCGATGGTCGCCGACCTGCCGAAGAAGGAGGCCCCGATGCCTCCGATGGGCGGCGGCGGCATGGGCGGCATGGACTTCTGAGGAAGTCCAGCCCCTCGCCTTTTGCGAGAAGTACGAAGGCCCGGCGCAAGCCGGGCCTTTTTCGTCTGCAGAGAGCTTTGCACAGGCATGTGATGCCGTGTGCTTGCACCGATTTTGGTTGTAGGCCCTAGATCGTGACAGGTGCGGCATCCTGCCGCGCTCTGCTTTCGGGGGTCCTTCGATGAACAACCCTGCCCTGGGCGATGCCGCCAAGCTGGTCGGCCGCATCCTGCTCGCCCTGATGTTCGTGCTCGGCGGCTGGTCCAAGATCAACGGCTATGCCGGCACGCAAACCTATATGGCCTCGGCCGGCGTGCCGGGCATCCTGCTGCCGCTCGTCATCATCGTCGAGCTGATCGGTGGCCTGATGATCGTCGTCGGCTACAAGACCCGCCTCGCGGCGCTCGCCCTGTTTGCCTTCACAATCGCCGCCTCGGTGCTGTTCCACATGAACTGGGCCCAGCCGATGCAGCAGCTGCTATTCATGAAGAACCTCGCCGTGGCCGGCGGCTTCCTCGTGCTGTTCGCCGCCGGTGCCGGTGCCTATTCGGTCGACAAGGACTAAGGGCCCATCACAAAACGCTGAAAAAGCGTGGCCCGGCCTTGAGCCGGGCCTTTTTTGTGCGCAGGGCTGCTCTACAACGCTCTCACCTACGCAGCGCCCCTTCCGCGCTGATTCCCCGACAAGGACGACGCCATGCGCCTGTTGAGTTTCGCCGTCGCCGCGCTCGCCGTGATCGCGCTCGTCGTCAGCCAGCAAAGCGGCAGTGCCAGCATTCTCGGCCTTGGCGTCGTCGGCGTCCTGCTCGCCTTCGCCACCTTCCGCGCGACCACCATCCCGTTCTTCCTGAAGATCTTCGCCGGCATCTTCGGCACGGAGTATGTCCTCTTCGGCGCCGGCACGTTGATCGCCCAGCTCGGCTTCTGGCCTGCCGCCTGGCAAGCGGCTGCGCCGCCGGCCAGCCTTGCCACCACGGTCGCCGTCTTCGGCATCCTGATCTATCTGGTTTCCTTCGTGCCGGTGGTGCAGCGTATCGCGCGCATCGCTTCGCCCTATTTCGAATCCTCCGAGCCGCAGATCGCCAATCTCGGACCGTTCGGCCGCTACCGCATGCGGCTCGGCACCTTCGCGGTCGCGCTCGTCGTCTTCCTGATCGTGCTCAACCAGGCGCAGGTCGGCATCTCCCTGCGCATCAACTTCTTCTACCGCGACTTCAACAACGCCCTGCAGGAGAAGAACGCGCCGGTCTTCTGGGAGCAGCTCGTCAACGTCTTCTGCGTCTGGGCGGCGATTGCAGTGATCAGCTACCTGATCGAGACGGTCGCGCAATCGGTGCTGCTGATCCGCTGGCGAGAATGGATGGCGGCCGAATACAACAAGCGCTGGCTCGGCAACGGCAACCATTACCGCATCTCGCTCGCCGGCACCGCCGACAACCCCGACCAGCGCATCTCGGAAGACACCCGCTCCTTCTTGAACCAGACCTACAGCTTCTCGCTGACGCTGATCACCCAGGTCTCGACGCTGGTTTCGTTCTCGATCGTGCTGTGGTCCATTCCCGTGGCGATCACGGTGCCCGGCACCGATATCGTCATCCCCGGCTTCATCTTCTGGGCGACGCTGATCTATGCCGCGCTCGCGACCTGGGTCACCCACCTGATCGGCAAGCCGCTGATCTCGCTGGAATTCGAGCAGGAGCGGCGCGAAGCGAATTTCCGCTTCGCCCTGGCCCGCCTGCGCGAATACTCCGAGCAGATCGCGCTGATGCGTGGCGAGATCGCGGAGCGCCGCCATCTCGGCGAGACCTTCGGCGGCATCGTCGAGAATTTCTACCGGCTGCTCTGGCGCAAGCTGAAGCTGACGACCTTCACCCTGTCCTACAACCAGGCCAACGTCGTCATCCCTTACGTCCTGCTCGCGCCCTATTATTTCGGCGGGCAGATCGCCTTCGGCGTGCTGACGCAAGTCGCCTCGGCCTTTGGCCGGGTCGAGACGGCGATGTCGTTCTTCATCAACAGCTACCAGTCGATCGCCTCCTATCTCGCCTCGATCAACCGCCTCACCACCTTCGAGGCCGCGATCGTCAAGGCGGAGGCGCAAGGCGCCGGCGGCGAAGGCGCGGCGATCGACATCGTCGAGAAGCCGGTGAAGGACGCGACGATAGAGACACTCGCGCTCAACCTGCCGAACGGGCAGCCGATCGTGCAGGCCTCCAACCTGACGCTGCCCGCCGGGCAGTCGACACTGGTCATGGGTCCGTCGGGGTCGGGCAAGTCGACCTTGTTCCGGGCGCTCGCCGGCATCTGGCCATTCGGCGAAGGCAAGGTCGCGACGCCGGAAGGACAGCGCATGCTGGTGCTGCCGCAGCGGCCTTACCTGCCGCAGGGTTCGCTCAGGGCTGCGCTCGCCTACCCCTCCGAACCCGACGCGTTCAGCGACGCCGACATCCATGCCGCGATGGAGAAGGTCAAGCTCGGCCACCTCGCAGAGCGGCTCGACGAGGTCGATCTCTGGGGCCAGCGCCTCTCCGGCGGCGAGCAGCAGCGGCTCGCGGTCGCGCGCGCCCTTCTGGCCAAGCCCGACTGGCTCTTCCTCGACGAGGCGACCGCCTCGCTCGACGAGAAGCTGGAAGGCGAGATCTATGCGGTGATCCGGCACGAACTGCCGCAGACCAGCATCATCTCGATCGGCCATCGCTCGACTCTGCGAGACCTGCACGACCAGTTGATCGCGATGGAGAAGAACGCCGATGGCACCTTCAGCCCGAAGGCGAAGGCCATGGCGGAGGCGGGATGAGCACGACCTGTCCCCTCTCCCATGCGGGAGAGGGTTAGGGTGAGGAGTCACGCGACACCGATCGTTGGCGTCGCGCCGGATATTCGAACTTTCAAGACCTGTGCGACCCCTCATCCGGCGCTGCGCGCCACCTCCTCCCACAACGGGAGAAGGAAGAGTGCCGCCCGTCAGATCCCGCGGTCGAAGCGGATTTCGCCGGCGCCCGTCTTGATGACGAGACGGCCCTCGACCAGATCCCATTGCCGGGCGGTGCGTAGCGCCATCAGATAGCTGCGCTCGAAATCCGAGGCGCCCTTGTCGCAGGCCATCTTGGTCACCGCGATCGGGCCGACGGCGAAGGCCTGCTGGCGCAGCGGATAGGCCGAGGCCGAGAAGGTGTTGCAGCCGGCAAAGCCGGTGCCGCGCAGATTGGAGTCGACCTTCAGCGTGGCGCGGTAGCCGGTAATCGGCTTGCCGTTCATCTGGATCGCCGTCCAGGAGGCGTCGAGCGGGAAGTTCTTCTCCTGCTTCGGCGGTGGGGCCTCCTGCTGCTGCTCACCACGAGGCGGCATCTGCTGACGACGCTGGGCATGCGCATCGGTCACCAGCATCGGCGACAGGGAGAGAGCGAGAGCGGCCATGAGGCCTAGGCGCGACTGCGTATTCAACTGGTCCAGACCCCGATTGGAAAGAGCGCGACGGCCCGTAGGAGAACCCGACGCTTTCCACTGCACCGATCGCGGTGGCGAGCGCAAGCCTCGATCGCACCGCTCTTGGTACGACTTGCACTGAAATCGCCTCGCATGGGCTGGTTAACCCGACATTGCGTCGGGAATCGGACAGGTCAGATGCGCGCCAGGAGCCGCTCGATCAGCAGATTGGAGCGGCGGAAGACATAGTCGAGCGTGCGCACGGTGATGTCGTCGGCCCCGGCCTTGCCGAGTTCCTCGACCAGCGGGAACACCGCCTTGCGCGGACAATGCAGGGTGACGACGCCGTCGCTCCCCGCCGCGCCGAAGGGCAGGCGCGCACCAAGCCGATGCGCGATCTCGCCGAGCCGCTGCGGCGAAACGGCGTTGAGCACGGCGCGGACCTCGCGTAGCGACCGCGCTTCCTCCTCCGCCGCGATACGCGACAGGATGGCGGCCGCGGCCTCCCGAGCCTGCGTGCCCCAGGGCGCGCGCACGGAGGCCACGAGATTGGCCTCAGAGGCCAGGATCACGCCGTCGTCGAGCACTTTCAGCGCGTTCGCCGACAGCGTCGCGCCGGTGGTGGTGATGTCGACGACGATCTCGGCGGTGCCGGCTGCCGGAGCGCCCTCGGTCGCGCCGAGGCTCTCGACGATGCGGTAGTCGGCGAGGCCGTGATTGGCGAAGAAGCGGCGCGTCAGGTTCACGTATTTGGTGGCGACACGCAGCTTGCGGCCGGTGCGGGCGCGCATGGTCGCGGCGACGTCGTCGAGATCGGCCATGGTGCGGACATCGATCCAGGCCTGCGGCACCGCGACGACGACATTGGCTTGGCCGAAGCCGAGCGGCGCGAGCAACACCATGCTGGCATCGGCGTCGGCGACCTGCTCGCGCACCAGATCCTCGCCGGTGATGCCGAGATGGGCGGCGCCGGAGGAGAGCTGCGCGACGATCTCGGAGGCCGAGAGATAGGCGACCTCGGCCCCGCCGAGCCCGGCGATCTGGCCGCGATATTCGCGCTGGCCGCGCGCCTGCACGAAGGAGAGGCCGGCGCGGCCGAAGAAGGCGGTGGCGTTCTCCTGCAGCCGGCCCTTCGAGGGAACTGCGAGGACCAGCGGCGCGTCGTTTGTCATCTTGTCCGCCCCGCTCATGCCTTGCCTCCCGCGAGCCGATCGAGCCAGAGCGAGGCGCCGACGGCCGGTACCGATGCTGGGGCGCCGAGGCGCTGCAGCACGCCGTCATAGCGGCCGCCGCCGGCGATCGGCTTCAGATCCGGCCTGGCCGGGTCGTGCAGCTCGAAGATGAAGCCGGTGTAGTAGTCGAGATTGCGGGCAAAGCCCGCCGAGAAGGAGATGTTGGCGACATCGACGCCGCGCGCGGCGAGGAAGCCAGTGCGTTCGTCGAAGGCGTCGAGCGCGGCCGACAAGTCGAGCCCGGCGTCGCCGGCGAGCTTGCGCAGGGCGGCGGAGGCGCCATCCGGATCGCCGCCGATTGCCAGCGCATGCGCGATCACGCCGCTCGCCTCGCCGTTGACCGGGTTGTCGCGCTCGGCTGCCCGCGCCAGGAAGCGCTCGGCGATGTCGCCGGCTGAACGGCCCCCGACAGTCGAGATGCCGGCGATCGAGAGCACGTCCTCGACGAAGGCGCGCGCCGCCTTGGGGTCCTGCCCCTCCAGCGCCTTGAGCAGGCCGGCATGGGCGTGCTCGACCTCGTTCGTGGGCGGCTCGAGCGCGGCGACGGCATCGGCGCCCTTACCCTGAGCCACGGCGCGCATCAGCCGACGGCGAGCGGCCTGCGGCACGCCGAGCCGGTCCAGCAGCGCGGTCAAGAGCGCGACATCGCCCATCAGCAGGCGCGGCCGGGTCAGGCCGAGCGCAGCGGCCGCCTCGACGGTCAGCGCCATGATCTCGGCGTCGGCGGCGGCGAAATCCGTGCGCCCGAAGGACTCAAGGCCCGCCTGGGCGAACTCGCTCGGCTCGTTCGCGCCGCGCATGCGGAAGACCGGGCCGGCATAGGCGTAGGAGGCCGGCTCGCCGGCATGGGCGGCGATATGCGCCAGTGCCACGGGGATGGTGTATTCGGGGCGCAGGCACCATTCGCGCCCGTCATCGTCCTGCGTCAGGAAGATGCGGCGGCGGATGTCCTCGCCGGAGAGATCGAGGAAGGGCTCGACTGGCTGCAGGATCGCCGGCTCGGCGCGCGAAAAGCCCTCGCGCTCGAACGGCGCGATCACGGTCTCGAGCTTTGAGCGCATGGCCGGCACTTTACAAAAAACCTTGTTGCGGCGCCGTCCTAGCAGGGACGCCCGCGATTTTCGATGGTTTTTAGGGAATTGGGTGAACGGGAATCAGGCGTAGCGCCCCAAGACCCGCTTCACCCCCTCGACCAGCTCGCCCACCGGCACGGAGAACTGCGCCTGCGCCTGCCGTTCCTTGTGCTCGGCGGAATCCTTGACGTCGCGGCCCGCAGCGGCGAGCTCGGCGCCGAGGATCAGATCCTTGATCACCACCGTTCCGGCCTCGCGTTCGGACGAGCCTTGAATGACAGCGCAGGTCGCGCCGCGCCGGTCGGCATATTTCATCTGGGCGTTGAAACCGGACGAGCCGAGATAGAGATCGGCCCGGCAGAGCGCCCTACCCTCTTCGTCCTTGGCCTGGCGCAGTTGCGCGACGAAAGCCTGATAGGCCGGCATGAACTCCGGCGACTTGTTGTCCATCGCGGTGACGACGACGAGCGGCAATTCGTTCTTCTGGTCGACGATCGGCGACTTCACCGCCTTCAGCGCCGAATAGAGCCGGGAGACGCCGATCGAGAAACCGGCCGCCGGCACCGGCTCGGGCCGGAAGCGGCCGACGAGACCGTCATAGCGCCCGCCACCCGCGACCGAGCCGAAGCGCACGACCTGCCCGTCCTCATTGGTGACCGGGAAGGTCAGCTCCACCTCGTAGACCGGGCCGGTGTAGTATTCGAGGCCGCGGACGACGGAGGGATCGATGATGATCCGGCCAAGGTAACCGGCCGCAGTGACCAGTTCCCTGATCTGTTCGAGTTCCTCGATCCCGGCCACGCCATTCTCGGCGTCCTCGACCAACTTGCGCAGTTCCACAACGGCATCAGCGGACAACTCGGCCGACCTAGCGCTGTCGGAGGCGGTCGATTTGCCGAGCTCGGCCAGCCGCTGGCCAACGGCGAGATAGCGCAGGATCGTCTCGGCCTGCGTCTCGGACAGGCCCGCGCCCTTGGTGAAATCCCCGCTCTCGTCCTTGCGTCCATCGCGCAGGAGCTTGCCGACCTCTTCGAGTGGGAACTTGTCGGCCTTGTCGACCGCCCGGAGCACCGTTAGGCGCGCACCCCGATCGATGCCGGCTGCATCCATCACGCCGTCGAGCACCTTGCGGTTGTTGACCTTGACGACATAGTCGCCGCGCTTGATGCCGAGCTTCTCCATCGTGTCGGCGGCGAGCATGCAGATCTCTGCATCGGCCGCGACAGAGCTCGAGCCGACAATGTCGGCGTCGAACTGCATGAACTGGCGGAAACGGCCCGGCCCCGGCTTCTCGTTGCGGAAGACATAGCCAACTTGGTAGCCGCGATAGGGTTTCGGCAGCGCGTCGAAGTTCTCGGCGACATGGCGGGCGAGCGGCGCGGTCAGGTCATAGCGCAGCGAGAGCCATTGCTCATCATCGTCCCGGAAGGAAAAGACGCCCTCGTTCGGCCGGTCCTGGTCCGGCAGGAATTTTCCGAGCGCGTCGGTGTATTCGACGAAGGGCGTCTCGACCGGATCGAAGCCGTAGAGCGAGAAGCTCTTGCGGATCACGGCGAGCATGCGCTCGGTCGCGGCGACATCGGCGGGGCCGCGATCGACGAAACCGCGCGGCTGGCGGGCCTTCAGCTTGGCAGGGGCGGACTTGTCGGCGGACATGGGATCTGCGTCTCGGGTGTTGGAATGCTGGAACTGGCTTTGCCCAGCGGGTTAGCCCGCTGAGCCGCCAGGGGCAAGCACGGCCACGCAATCCGGCTAGGCGCAGGCGGCTAAAGCGCCAATCCTTCATCCCAATACGGCGTCGCGCCATAGAGCTCGGCGAGATAGTCGACGAAGGCGCGGACCTTCTGCTCCATGTGCCGGCGGCTCGGATAGACCGCGTAGACGGCCACGCGCTTGCCGACCGAATAAGCCGGCAGCACCCTGGCGAGCGCGCCCGATTGCAGCTCCGGCCCGACATCCCAGGTCGAGCGCAGGGCGATGCCGACGCCAGCCAGCAGCGCCTCGCGCACGACCTCGCTGGAGTTCGTCCGCAGCGGACCGTTGATCTTGACCGCCACCTGGCCCTCGGGCCCGTCGAGGCGCCATTGGTCGGCATTGTGGGCAATGAGGGTGTGGCGCGACAGGTCCTCGATCATCTCGGGGGTGCCATGGCCCGAGAGATAGGCCGGCGTCGCGCAGAGCACGCGGTGGTTCGGCGCCAACCGCTTGGCCACCAGGCTGGAATCGCGCAGATCGGCGATCCGGATCGCCAGGTCGAAGCCGTCGGCGACGATGTCGACGAAGGCGTCGCTCAGGATCAATTCGACATTCACAGCCGGATTGGCGTCGAGAAAGGGCTTGAGATGCGGCGCGACATGCATCCGCCCGAACGAAGTCGGTGCCGAGACGCGCAAGGTCCCGCGCGCCTGCCCTGCCCCGCTGGCGACCCAGGCTTCCGCCTCCTCGATCGAACCGAGGATCGAGACGACCCGCTCGTAGAAGCCCTGGCCGGCCTCGGTCAGCGCGAGCTGGCGCGTGGTGCGCTGGAGCAGGCGCACCCCGAGCCGGTCCTCCAGGCGGCGGATCCGCTTGGAGATGACGGCCGGCGAGAGGCTGAGTTCGCGGGCAGCAGCAGACATGCTCTTGGCCGTGACGACATGGGCGAAGACGTCGAGATCGCCGAACCGGTCCATCCACCCTCCATCTTTTCTCTTTTGGAAACAATCATGCACGTTACTCGCGCTGCGCCCCGCGTGGAAGTATTCTAGAGTCGCGTAGGGTCGGAGCGGGCAAGGACAGAATCTCATGAGTGCGATCGCCTTTCCGGCGCCTGACGCCGGCATCCTCGCCCGCCGCGACGCCATCCTCGCCGGCCTGAGCCAACTGGTCGCGCCCGATGCGCTGATCACCTCCGAGGACGAGCGGCGTCCCTACGAGACCGACGCGCTGACCGCCTATCGCCGCATGCCGCTCGCCGTGGTCCTGCCCTCGACCACGCAGGAGGTCGCTGCGGTGCTGCGCTACTGTTCGGAACAGGGCGTGCCGGTGGTGCCGCGCGGCGCCGGCACCTCGCTCGCCGGCGGCGCGATCCCGCAGGAGGACGCGGTTGTGATCGGCGTCTCCAAGATGAACCGCATCCTCGAGATCGATTACGCCAACCGGGTCGCGAAGGTGCAGGCCGGCGTCACCAATCTCGCGGTCAGCGGCGCCGTCTCGGCCGACGGCTTCTTCTACGCCCCCGACCCCTCCTCGCAGCTCGCCTGCTCGATCGGCGGCAATATCGGCATGAACTCCGGCGGCGCCCATTGCCTCAAATACGGCGTCACCACCAACAACGTCCTCGGCGTCACGCTGGTCATGCTCGACGGCAGCATCGTCGAGATTGGCGGTGGGCATCTCGACGCCCCCGGCTACGACCTGCTCGGCCTGATCGTCGGCTCGGAAGGGCAGCTCGGCATCGTCACCGAGGCGACGGTGCGCATCCTGCGTTCGGCGGAAGGCGCGCGACCCGTGCTGTTCGGCTTCCCGACCAGCGTCGAGGCGGGCGCCGCGGTCGCGGCGATCATCGGCGCCGGCATCATCCCGGTGGCGATGGAGTTCATGGACAAGCCGGCGATCGAGATCTGCGAGGCCTTCGCCCATGCCGGCTACCCGATGGATTGCGGCGCGCTGCTGATCATCGAGGTCGAGGGTTCGGAGGCCGAGATGGACGCCCAGCTTGTCCGCATCGTCGCGATCGCGCGGGAGCACGGCGTCGGCACGGTCAAGGAGAGCAAGTCGGCGATGGAGACGGCGGCTATCTGGAAGGGCCGCAAATCCGCCTTCGGCGCGACCGGCCGCATCGCTGATTACATCTGCATGGACGGGACGATCCCGACCGGGCAACTGCCCTTCGTGCTCGAGCGCATGGACGAGATCATCAAGGGCTATGGCCTGCGCGTCGCCAATGTCTTCCATGCCGGCGACGGCAACCTGCACCCGCTGATCCTCTACAACTGCAATGATCCGGTCGAGGCGCAGAAGGCGGAAGACGCCGGCAACGACATCCTCAAGCTCTGCGTCGAGGTCGGCGGCTGCCTGACCGGCGAGCACGGCGTCGGCATCGAGAAGCGCGACCTGATGACCGTCCAGTTCAACGAGGCCGACCTGCACCAGCAGCAGCGGGTCAGGGCGGTGTTCGATCCGCGCTGGCTGATGAACCCGGCCAAGGTGTTCCCGCTCGAAGGGCGGATCGCAGCCTGATGCTTCACACCCCCACCACAGAGGCGCAGGCATGCGCCGTCGTCGCCTCCATCGTCGAGGCACGTGTTCCGCTCGCCATCCGCGGCGGCGGCACCCGCACCGGCCTCGGCCGGCCTGACAACGCCGTCAGCACCATCTCCAGCGCCGGGCTCAGCGGCATCACCCTCTACGAGCCGGCGGAGATGGTGATCGGCGCCCGCGCCGGCACGCCGCTGAAGCTGATCGAGGAGACGCTGGCGAGCCGAGGCCAGATGCTGCCCTTCGAGCCGATGGACCATCGCGCCTTGTTTGGTACGGAAGGCGTGCCGACGATCGGCGCCGTCGCAGCCGGCAACATTTCCGGCCCGCGCCGGATCAATGCCGGCGCCGCCCGTGACTCGCTGATCGGGATCAAGCTGATCAATGGCCGCGGCGAACTGGTGAAATCAGGCGGACGCGTGATGAAGAACGTCACCGGTCTCGACCTCGTAAAGCTCGTCTCCGGCAGCTTCGGCACGCTCGGCTTCCTGACCGAGGTGACCTTCCGCGTCCTGCCGCGACCGGAACGCGTGGTGACGCTGATCTGGGAGGACCTCGCCGACGAGGCCGCGGTGGCGCTGCTTTCGGGCGCGCTCGGCTCGCCCTTCGAGCCGATGGCAGCGGCGCATCTGCCCGCCGGGATCGGCGCGGAGCAGGCGCGTACCCTGCTCAGGCTGGAGAACTTCTCGGCGTCGATCAGCTATCGCGCCGCAGAGCTAGCGCGGCTGCTCAAAGGCTACGGCCGGCCCGAACTGGTCGAAGGCCGCGCTTCGGATGCGCTCTGGCGCGAGGTCAGGGATGCCGCCTTCTTCGCCGGGACACAGGAGGCCATCTGGCGGCTCTCGCTGGCACCGGGCAATGGGCCGAAGGCGACGGCGGCGATCGCACGGACCGTGCCGGGCGCGCGCTGGTTCTATGATTGGGGCGGCGGCCTCATCTGGCTCGCCGTGCCGGCCGAAGGCGATGCCGGCGCAACTGCGATCCGCGCCGCGCTGAAGCCGTTCGGTGGCCATGCGACGCTGGTGCGGGCGCCCGACGCGGTGCGGGCGGCAGTTCCGGTGTTCGAGCCGCTCTCCGAGCCGCTGATGCGGGTGAGCGCCGGCATCAAGAAGAGCTTCGATCCGGAGGGCGTGTTCGAGCCCGGCCGGATGTATGCGGGCATCTGAGAAGAGACCATGCAGACCAACTTCACGCCCGAGCTCCTCGCCTCCGATCCGCGTCTTCCGGCCTCCGAGAAGATCCTGCGCACCTGCGTGCATTGCGGCTTCTGCACCGCGACCTGCCCGACCTATCTGCTGCTCGGCGACGAGCTCGATTCGCCGCGTGGGCGCATCTATCAGATCAAGGACATGCTGGAGAACGACCGGCCGGCGACGCCGGAGGTGGTCAAGCATATCGACCGCTGCCTCTCCTGCCTGTCCTGCATGACGACCTGCCCCTCGGGCGTGAACTACATGCACCTGGTCGACCATGCCCGCGCCCATATCGAGGAGACCTATGAGCGCCCCGCCGCCGACCGGACGCTGCGGGCCATCCTCTCGGCGATCCTGCCCTATCCCGGTCGCTTCCGCCTCGCCATGCTGGCAGCCCGTCTCGGCAAGCCGCTCAGCGGCGTGCTCGGCGCGCTGCCGGTCATTGGCGCGCGACTGAAGGCGATGCTGGCGCTCGCGCCCTGGAGCCTGCCCGATCGCTCTTCGATGGAGGGGCCGGCCTCCTTCCCGGCCGAGGGCGAGCGGCGCAAGCGCGTCGCCATCCTCTCCGGCTGCGCCCAGCCGGTGCTCGACCCCGGCATCAACGAGGCGACGATCCGCCTGCTCACCCGCCACGGCGTCGAAGTCGTCCTGCCCAAGGGCGAAGGTTGCTGCGGCGCACTCGTCCATCATATGGGCCGCGAGCATGACGCGCTCGCCTTCGCCCGCGGCAATATCGACGCCTGGATGGCCGAGATCGACGGCGAAGGGCTCGACGCCATCCTGATCACGGCCTCGGGCTGCGGCACCACGATCAAGGATTACGGCTTCATGTTCCGCAACGAGCCGGCCTATGCCGATAAGGCGGCGAGGGTCGCAGCCCTCGCCAAGGACGTGACCGAGTTCGTCGAGACACTGGAGATCGCGCCGGTCCGGCAGTTCGATCTCACCGTGGCCTATCACTCCGCCTGCTCGATGCAGCACGGCCAGCAGCTCAAGGACGGGCCGAAACGCCTGCTGGCGCGGGCTGGCTTCCGGGTGAAGGAGGTGCCGGAGGGCCATATCTGCTGCGGCTCGGCCGGCGTCTACAACATCCTCCAGCCGGAGATCGCCGGGCAGTTGCGTGAGCGCAAGATCGGCAACATCCAGCGCACCAGGCCGGACCTCGTCGCCACCGGCAATATCGGCTGCATTACCCAGATCGCGAAAGGCTTCGCCGACAAGGGGGCAACCACGCCGATCCTGCACACCGCGGAGCTGCTCGACTGGGCAACCGGCGGGCCGGTGCCTGCGCGGTTGGCCAAGGCAGGGATCGGGGAAGCGATTCCGGCCGGAGTCATCGCGGCCGAGTGACGTTGGGCGTCACGCTCAGGCTGCCGAGGATGACACCCGGACATGCTGCCTCTGTGCCTCACGCGATTGCCTCGGCCAGCCCAATCGCCGATCCTCCCGCCACCAAGGGAGGACAGGCATGACGTTCGGTTTCATTGAGGGTTTTCGCGTCGAGGTGCTCGACCCGCGCTTCCACCGGATCGTGCCCGGCTCGGCCCGGATGGAGCGGCTGTGGACCGGGGCACGCTGGTCCGAGGGGCCGGCCTGGTTCCCGGCGCACCAGACGCTGGTCTGGTCGGACATCCCCAACAACCGGATGCTGCGCTACGACGCCCTCACCGGTGAGGTCGGCACCTTCCGCCAGCCCGCCCGCAACTCCAACGGCAACACGGTCGACCGACAGGGCCGGCTCGTCACCTGCGAACATGGCGGGCGACAGGTGACGCGAACCGAGCATGACGGCTCCATCACCGTGCTGGCGAGCCACTACCAGGGCAAGCGGCTGAACTCGCCCAATGATGTGGTGGTGAAGTCGGATGGCTCGGTCTGGTTCACCGATCCCGATTACGGCATCCTCACCGACTATGAGGGCGACAAGGCCGAAAGCGAGATCGGCCGCTGCAATGTCTACCGCATCGATCCGCAGAGCGGCGAGGTGACCATCGTCGCCGACGATTTCGTCAAGCCGAACGGCCTCGCCTTCTCGCCCGACGAGAGCGCGCTCTATATCGCCGACACCGGCGCAAGCCATGATCCGCAGAACGGGCCGCGCCATATCCGCAAGGTCGCGGTCACCGGCGAGGGCAAGGCGCTCGGCGCCTCCTCGGTCTTCGCTACCTGCACGAACGGGCTGTTCGACGGCTTCCGCTTCGACGTCGCCGGCCGGCTCTGGAGCAGCGCCGCCGACGGCATCCATGTCTATGACCCGGACGGCACGCTGATCGGCAAGGTGCTGGTGCCGGAGGTCGTCGCCAATCTCTGCTTCGGTGGGCCGAAGCGGAACCGGCTGTTCATCTGCGGAACCACGTCGCTGTACTCGCTGATGACCCACACCAACGGCGTCGGCTGAATCTCCCACGTCATTCCCGTGCATCGCAGAGCGATAAGCCCGGAACCCATGACCGCTGTTGGTTTTCGGGAAGGCGCGGCAATCCCGGCGCTTCCCCTGCTTGGATAGGTGTTCATGGGTTCCGGGCTCGCTGCTACGCAGCGCCCCGGAAAGACGGGTTAGCTTACACTTCCTCGCGACGCTTCTCCGGCTTCACCCAGCCGACGAGGACAGGCATCAGCAGCCCGAGCAGCATGAAGCGCGTCAGGTGATGCGCGCCGACATAGAGCGGGTCGAGCCCCATGGCGAAGGCGAGCATCGCCATTGCCTCGAGCCCGCCGGGCGCGAAGGCAGCCATGGCGCTGGCATAGGGAACGCCGGCGAGCCAGGCGGCTGGCCAGGCGAAGGCGAAGGCGACCGCCATCGAGACGACGAAGCCGCCGATTGCGAGCGGGAACAGCGCCGCGATCTCATTGCGCTTCAGATTGGAGACGCGCCCACCCATGGCAGCGCCGAGCATGACCATCACCGCGATCGCGATCTCCGGCGGCATGGTGCCGTGGACGAGGCCGGTGCCGTGCAGCACGGCGCTCGCCAGGGTCGCCCCAAGGATGAAGGGCGCGGTGATGCCGATGCGCTCGAAGACGAGCCCGGTCACAAGACCGCTGCCGAGCAGCAGCGCCATGTCGCCGACGCTCGCAACGGCGACCGGAGGCGGCAGAGCAAGGGGAGTGCCACCGCTGCTCAGTTTCATGATGCTGGGCAGGACCGCCACCAGGACGAGGATGCGGAAGAGCTGGATCGCCGCGATGCGGCCGATATTGGCGCCCTTGTCCTGCGCCACCGAGATCACCGCCGAAAGCGCGCCTGGAGCAGCGGCGAGCAGCGAGTCGATCCAGCTCCAGCGCGCGACGAAGCGCAGATAGGCGCCGGTCGCCAGCATGATCGCGAGCAGGCCGACCACCAGCACCAGCAGCGAGCCGGGATAGCGCGCCGTCGCAGCAAGCGCCTCGGGTGTTGCGGCCGAGCCGATCAGCGCGCCGGACATCACCATGGTCGAATCGAACCAGGGGCGGCGGAGGTCCGGCAGCGGCCGGGTGATGCCGAGGATCGAGACGACCAGCATCGAGCCCGAGAGCCAGGCCGCCGGAACGTCGAGCAAGGCGAAGAGCGTGCCGCCCAACGCCGCGCAGGCGATCACCACCGCTTCACGCGACAGGGTGCGCAGATGGTAGGGGACGTAGCTGGGAACAGGCATGACGCTCGCGATGCGCCATGGCTGCGCACCGCCGCATCAATGAAGGCCGATGGCCCTCAGGTCAAACGCCCCGTACGCAAGCGGGGCATGACATTGGCGGTCAGCCCGCGAGCGCCTTCTGCAGACGCGCCACCGCCTCATGCAGGTCCGAGGCCTTGCGGGCGAAGCAGAAGCGCAGGCCGGTCTCGCCGCCCGGGCCGAAGGCGGTGCCCGGCGCCAGGCCGACATTGGCCGTGTCGACCAGTTCGATCGCCAATTTGCGGGAATCGGCCCAGCCATCGACGCTGAAGAACTGGTAGAAGGCACCGTCCGGTGCCTGCAGGTTGACGCGGTTGGTCGCCTTCAGCCCTTCCGCGACGATGCGGCGACCTTCGGTAGCACGGGCGATCTGCTCAGCGACGAAAGGCTCGCCCTCCTCCAGCGCCGCGATGGCGGCCCGCTGGACGAAGACCGGCGAGCCGGATGTCGAGTACTGGATCAGGTTCTCGACGATCTGGCCGAAGGCGGGCGGCACCTCGATCCAGCCGACGCGCCAACCGGTCATTGCCCAGTTCTTCGAGAAGGTCTGGACGAAGAGGATGCGATCCTCCTGCTCCATCACGTCATGGAAGGAGGCGGCGCGGGCCGAGCCGTCATAGACGAAGCGGGCATAGATCTCGTCGGCGATGATCCAGATGCCGTATTTGCGGGCGATGGCGAGGATGGCGGCGAGCTCGTCGCGCGTCGCGGTCCAGCCGGTCGGGTTGGCCGGCGAGTTGATGACGAAGGCGCGGGTGCGCGGCGAGATCGCAGCTTCCAGCTTCTCAAGGTCGAGCGTGAAGCGCCCGTCCTTGAACTGCATGGGAACGCAGACCGGATTGGCGCCGGCGACGCCCATGGCAGCGGCGAAGTTCGGCCATGCCGGGGTCGGGATGATCAATTCGTCGCCGACACCCGCGATCAACCGGACAGCGATCTGGACCGACTGCATGCCGGAGCCGGTGACGTAGAAGCGGTCCATGGCGAAGGGGCGGCCATAGAGCGCGGTGTGGTAACGTGCCAGCGCCTCGCGAAGCTCCGGGATGCCGCGCTGCCAGGTGTAGAAGGTCTCGCCATCGGCCAGCGACTTGTTGGCGGCGCGGACGATGAACTCCGGCGTCGGCAGATCGCCCTCGCCGACCCAGAGCGGGATCAGCCCGGGCTTCAGCCGGCCGTGGTTGACGACCTCCACGATGCCGCTCTCGGGGGCGTTGCGCGCCTCGGGGCGCAGGTCGGCGATCAGGCTGGTGCCGGCCGGGGCATGCATGTTCATGGGCGATCCTTCGGGCGATCCGTCACGATAGACATGCACGCCAATCTAACGCAGAAAGCGTCGTAGCGGCATGAAATGACGAGATCGACCCGATCGGTCGCGGTGATGGATCACAGGGGAGCCGGACGATCGGGCCCACCCCTGACAGCCGGTCAGGCCTTCTGCTTCAGCAGGTCGCGGATCTCACCGAGCAGGACGACATCCTGAGCCGGGGGAGCGGGCTCGGCCGGCTTGGCCTCTTCCTTGCGCTTGAGCCTGTTGATCCCCTTGACGACCATGAACAGCACGAAGGCGATGATCATGAAGTTGACGGCGATGGTGATGAAGCTGCCATAGGCCAGGACAGCGCCCTGCTTCTTGGCATCGACAAGAACGGGGGAGGTGACGGCACTGTTGAGGCCGATGAAGTAGTTGGAGAAGTCGACGCTGCCGATGGCGCCGATCAGCGGCATGATGATGTCGCCGACCAGCGATTCGACGATCTTGCCGAAGGCCGCGCCGATGATCACGCCGATGGCGAGGTCGACGACATTGCCCTTGAGGGCAAACTCCTTGAATTCCTTGATCATAGCGCGCCTCTCCGAATGCCGGGCCAGTCTTCGGCATCACCCTGCGCAATGCCGCCCCTGCGGCAAGCTAGAACATGTCTGGCGGCTCTGGAAATCAGCTTTTCACCCTATTCCTCAACCTGTCGTGGAGAACACAGCCCTCCGGGCGGTCAGCCGACCATGAAGGAGCCTGAAGCCGTGACGAACGCTGCGGCAGCGCCCTTCCCGGCTCAGTGCCCGATGCGGCCGGGCGCCAGAGGCTTGAAACGGAAGATGTAATAGGGTGCCTTGTTGAGGCCCTTGCCGTCATTGAAAACAGAGGCTTGGGCGAGCTGGGCCGCCGAGACATACATGAAGCCATCAGGCGAATAGCTGATGCCATCGGGCCAATGCATCGCCTCGCCGACGGCGAAGCGCCGATACTGGCGACCATCGGCAGGGATGACGCCGACCGCCTTCGCCTCCACCTCGGTGAGATAGAGATTCCCCTTGGCGTCGAGCGAGAAGCCGCCATTGTTCGGCTTGGCGGCATAGCGCTCGACCTTCGCGCCGAGCTCGGTCTCGCCCAGCCGCTCGTTGTTCAGGTCGGCGATGCGCAAGCGGTAGACGCTCGTGCCATTGAGCGGGGCGAAGTAGAGCCAGCGGAACTCCTTGTCCGCAGCGATGCCGTCGGCGCCGACCTTGATCATCATGGGCTGGCCATCCTTGCCGGGCACGGTCAGATCCTTGCCTTCGACCGTGATCGGCCGATTTTCCGGCTGCGTGCTGGCATGCCCCTGCAGCACGCGGCGCGCCGCGCCGGTCTCCATGTCGACGATCACCAGCGCCGCCTTGCTGCCGTCGCCGCTTGGCCCGATGCCCTCGTCGGCGATGTAGAATTTACGGTTCTTCAGATCGACGACGAAGTCGTTGTGCTGCGATTCCGGCAGCGACGCCGGGGCCGGAATGTAATAGATTCGATGCAGCCGGTTGCGTTTGGCATCCCAGCCGACGAGCTTCGGCGTCAGCGGCGTGCGCTGCCCCATATCCATCAGCCAGACGATGCCGTTCTCGTCACCGCGCAGGCCGAGCACGCTGTCGAGATAGCGGTCGGTGCCCGGCCGCGGCGTGTTCCAGCTCGCGTCCGGGAACGGCTTGAACGATTTGCGGTCCGGATTGAGCTCGGCGACGCGGATATCGGGTGCGAAGAACGGATGATGGCTGAAGATCACCCGCTTGTCCGGCGTGAAGGTGATGTTGCCGACCGCCTGGGGCAGTTCGGCGAAGACCTCGGCCTTCACCGGCTCCGCCGGCTGCTGGGCATGAGCGAGCTGTACGGCCGCAAGGACGCTGGCCACCAGTGCGGCTGTGCGGGCAATGCGCATGACTTGCCCTCCCTTCAGAAACCTTCGAGAACGATCTTGCCCTTGGCCTTGCCGCTCTCGAGCAAGGCGTGGGCGCGCTTGAGATTGGCCGCATCGATCCGGCCGAAATGCTCGCCGAGCGTGGTCCGGAGCTTGCCGGCGTCGACCATGGCGCCGACCTCGTTGAGCAGAGCGTACTGGGCCTCGATATCGGCGGTGCCGAAGATGGAGCGCGTGAACATCAGCTCCCAATGCAGCGAGACGCTCTTGCGCTTCAGCTTCATCACGTCGATCGGCGCGGGATCGTCGATCAGGCCGAAGCGGCCCTGCGGCGCGATCAATTCGACGATCTCGTCGAAATGCCGGTCGGTCTGCGTGGTCGAGAAGACGAAGGCCGGTGCGCCGATGCCGAGCGCGGCGACCTGAGCGGCCAGAGGCCTGGTGTGGTCGACAACATGGTCGGCGCCGAGCTCCTCGACCCAGGCCTGCGTCTCCGGACGCGAGGCGGTCGCGATCACAGTGACATCGCTGAGCTGCTTCGCAAGCTGGATCGCGATCGAGCCGACGCCACCGGCGCCGCCGATGATGAGCAGCGCATTCGCCGCGCCCGGCACAGGCCTGCGGATGTCGAGCCGATCGAACAGCGCCTCCCAGGCGGTGATCGCCGTAAGCGGCATCGCCGCCGCTTCGGACGCCGTAAGCGAGCTCGGTCGACGGCCGACGATGCGCTCGTCGACCAGATGATATTCGGCGTTGGTGCCCGAGCGGCCGATCGCGCCGGCGTAGAAGACCTTGTCGCCCGGCTCGAACAGTTTCGCTTCGGGTCCGACCGCCTCGACGACACCGGCCGCGTCCCAGCCGAGGATCTTCACGCCACCCGGCTCAGGCTGCGAGCGCAGGCGCATCTTGGTGTCGACGGGGTTGACCGAGATTGCCTCGACCCTGACCAGCAGGTCGCGGCCGGCGGCAACCGGCTTGTCGAGCGTGAGATCGAGCAGCGCCTCGGGATGCTCGATCGGATGGGATGTGCGGTAGCCGACGGCCTTCATCGGAAAATCTCCTGTTGCAGGCCGAGAAATACGGATAGGCTCAACAGGCGCAATACGCACAAATCGGACCAGTAGTATCAAAATGGATACTGTCGGATGCTGAAGACCAAGAAGCGCTATGACTGCGCCGCCGGCTGCCCGGTCGAGGCGACGCTCGACCTGATCGACGGCAAGTGGAAGGGCGTGATCGTCTACCACCTGCTCTCGGGCACGCTGCGTTTCAACGAGATCCGCCGGAAGCTGCCGAGCGCAACGCAGCGCATGCTGACCCGGCAATTGCGCGAGCTGGAGGAATGCGGGCTCGTCAGCCGCACGGTCTATGCGCAGGTGCCGCCACGCGTCGACTATGCCTTGACCGAGGAAGGCCGCTCGCTCGAAGCGATCGTCCGTGCCATGCATGCCTGGGGCGAGCGGCGGCTGGAACGGCTGGCGCAGGTCCAGACAGCAGCCTGAGGACAGGCCGAAAGGCCGATGGCGGCGGCGGCGCTGCGGCGATAGATTTGCCGGCGATCGCCGTTGCAAGGAGGTGGGATGTTACCGGCCTGGTCCGTCGTCCTGAGCGCACTCGGCTATCTGTGCGTGCTGTTCGCGATCGCCCATCTCGCGGACACGGCCGGGCGTCGCCTGATGAGCGGGCGGGCGCGCACGACGATCTATGCGCTGGCGCTCGGGGTCTACTGCACCTCCTGGACTTTCTATGGCTCGGTCGGCTTCGCCAACCGGGCGGGCTTCGACTTCCTCGGCATCTATGTCGGCCCGGCGCTGGTGATCGGGCTCGGACACCGCTTCGTCGCCCGCATCGTCAGCATCGCCAAGTCGCAGAACATCACCTCGATCGCCGACTTCGTCGGCGCGCGCTATGGCAAGAGCGAACGGGTCGCGGCGCTGGTCTGCATCGTCGCGGTGATCGGCGCCCTGCCCTACATCGCCCTGCAGTTGAAGGCCGTGGCGAACTCGCTCTCGGTGTTCTTCGCCGCGGCCGGCGGACCACCGCCGATGACCGACATGCCGGTGCTGAGCGACCTTGCCTTCCTGGTCGCGCTCGTGCTCGCGGGCTTCGCCTGCGCCTTCGGCACCCGCCATATCGACGCGACCGAGCATCAGGACGGGCTGGTGCTGGCGATCGCGGCCGAGTCGCTGGTCAAGCTCGTCGCCTTCCTCGCGCTCGGCGTCTTCGTCGTCTACGGCCTGTTCGACGGCGCCGGCGACCTTTTCGCCCAGGCGGCGCGCGCGGCCGGCGACACGCCGCCGATCTGGGACCGGACCTCGAGCTGGCCGATGTTCCTGACGCTGACGGCGCTGTCCTCCTGCGCTGCGCTGCTGCTGGCGCGGCAGTTCCACATGGCGATCGTCGAGAACCGCGACGTCCGCGACATCCGCCGCGCCGCCTGGATGTTCCCGCTCTATCTCGTGCTGATCAATCTCTTCGTGCTGCCTTTGGCGGCGGCCGGCGAAATCCTTCTCCCGGGAACCGCAATCGACCGCGACATGACCGTGCTGCTGCTGCCGTTGGAGAAGCAGGCTGGCTTCATCGCCCTCTTCGTCTTCATCGGCGGGCTCTCGGCGGGAACGGCGATGGTGATCGTCGCTTCGGTCGCACTGGCGATCATGATCTCGAACCACCTCGTCACGCCGCTCCTGCTGCGCGGCCGCGGCGTCAGCGTCGATCCCGAGCAGGCGGCGGCGCTGCTCGAAGGCGGCCGGCGCCGCAACAGCTCGACCGGCGGCGATCTCGGCTCGCAGGTGGTGCATATCCGGCGGCTCGCCATCGTCGCCGTGATCCTGCTCGGCTACGCCTATTACCGCGCCGCGGGCGAGGCGGCGCTGGTCTCGATCGGCCTGCTCTCCTTCGCTGCCACCGCTCAGATCGCCCCCGCCTTCTTCGGCGGACTGATCTGGCGGCGCGGCACGGCGCTCGGGGCTGCAGCCGGTCTGTCGGCAGGCCTTTTGACCTGGCTCTACACGCTGCTGATGCCGAGCCTCGCTCTGCCTGGCGGATACTGGGCGGAGATCGTCGAGCACGGGCCGCTCGGGATCGCCGCGCTACGCCCCGAGGCTCTGTTCGGCCTGTCGCTGCCCGCCCTGCCGCATGGCGTGCTCTGGAGCCTCGGCATCAACCTCGTCTGCTATCTCGGCTTCTCGATGCTGCGGCCGGCGAGCGCGATGGAGCGCCTGCAGGCCAACGCCTTCGTCGAGTCGGATCGGGCGACCATGGCCCAGTCCTTCTCGCTCTGGCGCTCCAGCGTCACCGAAGCCGAGCTGCAATCGACCATTGGCCGCTATCTCGGCCAGGAGCGAACGCAGCGCGCCTTCGAGGGCTTCGCCCATTCGCGCGGCGAGGTGCTGAACGGGACGCGCGAGGCCGACATCCACATGCTGCGCTTCGGCGAGCACCTGCTCTCCTCCGCGATCGGCGCGGCATCGTCACGCCTGGTGCTGTCGCTGCTGCTGAAACGGCGCAACCTCTCGACCGAGGCCGCGTTCAAGCTGCTCGACGACGCCTCGGCTGCTCTGCAATACAATCGAGACATCCTGCAGAACGGCCTCGACCATGCCGGCCAGGGCATCACCGTGCTCGACCGCGATCTTCGCCTGCTCGCCTGGAACAAGGCCTTCATCCAGCTCTACGACCTGCCGCCCTCGCTGGTCCGCTTCGGCACCGGGCTCGACGAGATCGTGCGCTACAACGCCCAGCGCGGCGCCTATGGCGCCGGCCCGCAAGACGAATTGATGGCGGCGCGGCTGGAAAGCTTCATCAACGACCGCGAACCGGTCCGGCTCAGGCTCTACCCGTCGAAGAACGTCATCGAGATCCGCTCGAACCCGCTGCCCGATGGCGGCATCGTCACGACCTATACCGACATCACCGACTCGGTCGCGGCCGAGGAGGAGCTGGAGCGAACCAACGAGACGCTGGAGAAGCGCGTCGCCGAGCGCACCGAGGAGATCCGGCACGTCAACACCGAACTGCAGCGCGCCAAGGCCGAGGCCGACGAGGCCAATGCCTCGAAGACGCGCTTCCTCGCCGCCGCCAGCCACGACATCCTGCAGCCCTTGAATGCCGCCCGGCTCTACGCGTCCGCGCTGGTCGAGCGCGATCGCAGCAGCGCGCAGCCCGACCTCGCCGAGAACATCGACGCCTCGCTCGACGCGGTCGAGGAAATCCTGACGGCACTGCTCGAAATCTCGCGGCTCGACGGCGGCGCGCTCAAGCCCGAGATCGGCAGCTTCCGCCTCGACGAGCTGATGCGCCAGCTCCAGCGCGAATTCGAACCGAGCGCCCAGGAAAAGGGGCTCAACCTCGTTTTCATGACGACCGCGGCTACAGTCCGCTCCGACCGGCGCCTGCTGCGCCGCCTGCTGCAGAACCTGATCTCGAACGCGATAAAATACACGCCGAACGGCAAGGTGCTGGTCGGCTGCCGCCGGCGCGACGGACAGGTCGCGATCGAGGTGCTCGACACCGGGCTCGGCATCCCCGCGAGCAAGCAGAAGACGGTGTTCCGCGAATTCCAGCGCCTCGACCAGGGCGCCAAGGTGGCCCGCGGCCTCGGGCTCGGGCTCTCGATCGTCGAGCGGATCGCGCGCACCCTCGACCACAAGCTCGTGCTCGCCTCGACGCCGGGGCGCGGCACACGCTTCTCGATCCTGGTCCCGCGCGCCGCGCCACTACCGGCGATGGCGACGACGCAGGCCGCGCGCGGCACGCCGTCGAGCAGCCAGCTCGCCGGTCTCAAACTGCTCGCCATCGACAACGAGCCGGCGATCCTCGACGGGATGCGCCTCTTGCTCGGCGGCTGGGGCTGCAAGGTCGAGACCGCGCGCGATCTCGACGAAGCCTCGGCCATCATCGCCACTGGCGGTGTGCCGGACGTGCTGATCGCCGACTACCATCTCGACCATGGCGAGAACGGTATCGCGCTGATCTCGGCCCTGCGGCAGCAGGTCGGCGGATTGCCGGCGATCCTTTTGACGGCGGACCGCTCACCGGAAGTGCGCGAAGAAGCAGGAGCGCTCGATATCCACGTGTTGAACAAGCCGCTGAAGCCCGGCGCCCTGCGGGCGCTGCTCGCGCAATGGCGCGCGACCAGGCTGGCGGCGGAGTAACGAAGAGCGTCATGCCCGGGCTTGCCCCGAGCATCTCAGGCAGGATGAGGAGCCCGCCCGCGCCTTCTCACCCTGAGATTCTCGGGTCTACGCTTCGTTCCGCCCGAGAATGACGGCGTATCACGCTTCCGCCGTAGCCCCCGCCTGCCGCAGCGCCTCCTCGGCCGCGAGGAAGGCGGCAACCTCCGGGTTCGGCTCCGGGCTTTCCGCCGTCACTCCCATCTCGGCGAAGAGGCGCGCTGCGGGCACATAGGCCCTGCCCTTGCGGTCATAGAGCGCAGCGCGCACGAGCGCGACCGCGGCAACGATCTCCTGGCCGTCGCGCCCATCGGCGAGAATGCGATGCTGGATCACCACCCAGCCCTCGCTCCAGCAGATCAGCCGCGTCTCCAGCCTCAGCGCCCGGAACAGGCGGACTTCGCGGCGGAAGCGGATCGTGCCGCAATTGACTACCGGCACCCAGCCATGGCGCAGGATGGCACGCCAGAGGCCGCTGCGCAGCATCAGATCGGCACGGCCGAGGTCCATCAGCCCCCAATAGCGGGCATTGTTCATGTGCAGGCTGGTGTCGAGATCGTGGAACCAGACCCTGAAGGGCAGGACCGAGGCCTCGAAAGGCGGCTTCAGCTTCGGCTGGAACGGGCGCGTCAGCAGCAGCCAGATGAGGCGGAACCAGAGATTCATCGGCAGCGTCCCGGGGGAAGATAGTTCAGTTGTAAACATTTTTGCGCGTGCGGCCAAATCGCTTCGCCGCACCTGTCGGAGGCAGCCTCGATCGTCATGGTCGCTCCCTGCGCAACAGCATGTTGCGCTGCACGATCCTGCGGCGCGAGACGCAGCGACAGCGCCGCCATGCGGATAAAGCGGGGGTACGCGCAAGATCATGCTTGCCAAGCGCGCTTTTTCCGCAGAAGCATCTGCGCTTTCCGGCGACAGCGCCAGACGCCGCCGGCCCAAGGGACGACGCCCCAGCGATGCAGATCGAACTCGACTCGCGCGACAAGACGATCCTGCGCATCCTCCAGAAGGATGGCCGGATCACCAATTCGGACCTGGCCGAGAAGGTCCATCTCTCACCTTCGGCCTGCCTGCGCCGCGTGCGCCAGCTCGAGGAGAGCGGGCTGATCCGCGGCTATGTGATGATGCTCGACGAGCGCATCGCCGGCTTCCCCGGCACCGCCTTCGTCTTCGTCACGCTGGACCAGCAGGGCCGCGCCTCGCTGGAGAGCTTCGAGAAGGCCGTGCAGGACCTGCCCGAGATCCTCGAATGCCATCTGCTCGCCGGCGCGCACGACTACCTGATGCGGGTGATCTATCGCGACAGCGCCGATTTCGAGCGCATCCACACCGATATCATCACGCAATTGCCGGGCGTCACCCGGGTCCAGTCGACGCTGACGCTGCGCACGATCAAGAAGACCTCGGCTCTCCCCATGTGACATGTGCTGTCAGTCACGGGGTTGCGGGAGCGGGCAGCAGAGTCGATAACGGCCGCCCAACAGGAATCGCGCCCGTGACCGACGCCAAGACCAATGCCGATGTCGCCGGCCTGCCTTTCGAGGCGGCCTTGAAGGAGCTGGAGGGCATCGTCGCCCGGCTCGAACGCGGCGATGTGGCGCTCGAAGAGTCGATCGACATCTACACGCGCGGCGAAGCGCTGAAGGCGCGCTGCGACGCGCTGCTGAAGCAGGCCGAGGCCCGCATCGAGAAGATCACGCTCGGCGCCGACGGCAAGCCGACCGGCACCCAACCGCTCGACGTCGGCAACTAGGAGCGCCGCCGGCGCGCCGCGAGATGCGAACCACGCCCTCCATAGCGAGCCGGCCCCTCGCAGCCCCGCCGCCCTTCGAGCTCGCGATCGCGCTCACCGGCGAGGACCGCGTCGCAGCCGCGATGCATCTCTACCGCGACCTGATCGCGAGGCGGCGGCGCAACGTCCTGATCGTCACAGGCATCGCGCTGCTCCTGATCGCGGTCGGACAGCTCTCGACGTCATGGGGTGGGCGCGGCCGCGGCGACTTCGCCCTGATGGGCCGCAACTTCCTTGATGCGCTCGTCGGCCCGACCGGTATTCTGCTGGCGGCCTTCGCCCTGGCGGGCGGCATCGCCTACGTCTTCTTCGGCGCCTCCACGCGCCATCGCCTGCGGCGCTGGTATCGGAACGAGGGCCTGGTCGCTCCGATGCCCTGCAGCTACCGGCTGCATGACAGCGGCCTCGACAGTAACGAGCCTTACCACCGCAGCCATATCCCGGCCTGGCGCCTGCGCCAGCTGGCCGACGGCGCCGAGCACTTTTTCATCGAGATCGAAGGGATCGACGATCTCGTCGCCTTGCCAAAACGCGATCTCTCCGCCGAGCAGCAGGCACAGCTTCAGGATTGGGCACGGTCCTGCATCGGGCACGCCGCTGCCCCTGCCCCCGGGATAAGGGAGCAATCTGAGACACCGCCAGCGGAGGAGGCGCTCGACCTGCGCTTCCACCTGACGCTCGAAGACCGGACCGCCGCCGTCATCCGCCAGCAGGAGCGGTTCTGGCCACGCAGCCGCCTGCTGCGTCGGACCACGTTCGGCCTCGTCCTCGCCCTGCTGCTGGTGCCCGCGGTGATGCTGGTCCTGTGGAGCATCGATCCGGATCGCGTCCCCTTCGAGCTCGCCCTGCCGCTCTTCGCCGAGATGGCGGTGAAGACATTCTGGCCGATCTCCGCCGCGCTCTGCGGCCTTATTCTGCTCGGCCACTTCGCGACGCCGCTGTTCATGCGCCTCAACGCCAGAAGCCTTGCCAGGACGCTGCACCAGCGGGTGAGCGACGACGAGGTCCGGGTCCTGATCTCACCGGAGGGCGCCGCGAGCCGACAGCGCGGCCTTGAGAGCAGCTATGACTGGGCAGCGTTCACCGGCGTCGAGCGGCGCGGCGACCACATCTTCGTCGTCCTGCGCCGCGGCGATCCGCTGGTGTTGCCCGTGCGCGTCCTCAATTCCGACCAGATGCAGCTCTTCGATCGACTGGCGGCCACGCATATCGGCCGCCCCGGAGAGGCCGCATGACCGGACGCCACGATATTGCGCTTTGCATCGCCCTGCTCGGCGGTGCGCTTCTGGCCGACCCTGCTGGCGCCGAGCCGCTGCCGCTGCCGGATGGGCTGATGGCGGATCTGCCCGAGGGCTGGCGGGTCGACGGCGCCGCCGAGGGCGAGACCGGAAAGGATGGCCGGACCCGCATTCAACTTGTCTGCGAGACTGCGGCCTGCAAGCGCACGCAGGAGACCTGCACGGTCCTGATGCGGTCCCAGCCCGTCGCCGGCACGGATGACGCCGCCCGGCTCACCTCGCTCTATGCCGCACCGATGGACCGCTATTTCCGCATCCGCGCCGTGCTGCGCAGCACCAGCAAGGATGCGCAGGTGCTGCAACCACTCGAGCGCGTTTTACTAGGGCCGCGCGACTGGTGGGCGATCGAGACCGACGCCCGCCACAACTACAAGTCCGGGCTGTTCGCGGAGACGGTGATCGACGGGCGCTATCTCGGCATGATCTGCAAGACCTGCGAGACCGGCAGCGAGCGCCACCAGGCCGGCCGCGCCATCATGGCGAGCATCAGGCCGGCGGACTGAGCACGGCCGCTTCGCCGAGCACCGCCTCGATCAGTCCCGCGACATGCCGGACCGCCGGATCGCGCTCGCTGCGCCGATGCCAGGCCAGATGTAAGGGGAAGCCCTCGACCGCGACCGGCGGCTCGAAAGTGACGAAGCGACCGGTTTCATCGGGCGGTAGGGTCCGGCTCGGCAGAAGCGCGATCAAATCGGAAGCCAGCAGCAGAGGCGGTACGCTGAGAAAGCTCGGCACGACCAGGCCGATATGGCGCTTGCGGCCGAGCCGGGCGAGCGCCTCGTCGAGCGGGCCATGCGTCTCGCCGCGGCCAGAGACCAGTACATGCGGAAAGGCGAGCCAGCGGTCGAGATCGAAGCCGGCGGCCGCCCGGTGATCCCGGCGCATCGCCACGACATAGCGCTCGCGCAGCAATTCCGTTCGCGTGAAGTCGGCATCGATCGTCGGGAAGACCGAGATGGCGAGATCGGCCCGCCCCTGCGCCAGCGCCTCCAGCGTCGCCTGCGCGCCCTGCCAGGGCAGGACGGCGAGGGTCAGCCCCGGCGCCGTCCGCATCAGCCGCTCATAGAGCCGGCCAGTCACCAGGGCGGGTGGCAGCTCGGCCGTCATCACCCGGACGGTCTGCTTCAAGCTTTTCAGATCCGGCTCCGGCGCATCGAGCAGCTCCGTCACCTGGGCGAGGATGTCGCGCAGCGGCTGCTGCAGCGCCTGCGCCTTCGCTGTGAGGCGCATCCGGCCCCTGCCCCGCAGCAGCAGCGGATCGCCGAAAAGATGGCGGCAACGCTCCAGCGCGCTCGATGCCGCCGGCTGCGACAGGCCGACCCGCTCAGCCGCGCGCGAGACATGCGCCTCGTCGAGCAGAGCGTCGAGGATGACGAGGAGATTGAGGTCGATCGCCCGCAAATTCATGGAGCCGATAATATGATATATCGATCATCCATTGGAATGATTTCCAAAGCCGCCGCATCCTCCTTTTGAACCGAAGGAGGTCGCCATGGCGCAGACGCTGATCCTGCTCTTCCACCCCGATTACCAGAACTCACGCGCCAACCGGGCGCTGGCCGAGGCGGCCGGCAGCCGGCCCGGCATAGCTATCGTGGACATGCAGGCTCTCTACCCGCACGGGCGCATCGATGCCGATGTGGAGGCTGCGCGGCTGCTCGAAGCCGAGCGCATCGTGCTGCAGTTCCCGGTGCAATGGTATTCGACGCCGCCGCTGCTCAAGGCATGGCAGGACGCGGTGCTGACCCAGGTGTTCTATATCCGCTATGAGGCAGAAGGGGCCAAGCTCGCCGGCCGGCCGCTCCTGATCGCCGCGACTGCCGGCAACATCCCCGAGGCCTATGCGCCGAGCGGGACCAACCTGTTCTCGCTGCGCGACCTGCTGAAACCGCTGCAGGCGACGGCACATCGCTGCGCCCTCGCCTGGCAGGAGCCGTTCCTGATCTACAATGCGCGCCGGGCCGATGCCGAAGCGCTGGAGTTGGCCGCCGAGCACTATGTCGCGCGGCTCGCCCAGCTCGAAACCCGGCAGGCCGCCTGACCTGCCGGAGTCGCATCAGCTCAGGCCTGTTCGGCGCTGTTCGTGCGGCGCACCAGCGCCATCAGGATCGCAGCGCCGAGGCCCGACTTGACCAGCGAGCCGAGCAGGAAGGGCACGACGCCGGCGAGCATCGCCTTCTCCGCGCCGATCAGCGTCGCCAGCCAGAGGCCGCCAAGAGCCAGGCAGAACACATGGCCAAGCAGCATCGAGACAAAGGCGAAAGCCGGGCGGCTGCCGTTCCAGCCGCGCTCTGCCAGCCAGCCCACGAGGGCGGCGACGAACGGGAAGGAGACGAGGTATCCCGCAGTCGGGCCCATGAAGGGCGCGAGGCCACCGGTACCGTTGGCGAGCACGGGCAGACCGACCGCCGCCTCGCCGAGCCAGGCGAGGACAGTGAGCGCGCCGAGCCGCCAGCCATAGAGCGCCCCGATCAGGATCACCGCCAGCGTCTGCATGGTCATCGGCACCGGCAGCATCGGCACGCTGATCTGCGAGGCGATCGCCAGGACGAGCGTACCGAGCAGGACGGCGGCAGCCTTGATGTGGGCCGGACGCGCCTGCAGGCCGAGCGGGCTGAAGCGGGCGGACGTAGTGAAGCTGAGATCGCTCATGAGCATGTCTCCATCGGTTCCAGAATTATAGATAATTTATCAGACTGATCTATCTCAGAGTCCATAAGGCCGATCGGATTGCAAGTCAGCAGCGTATGGCTGCTCCAAGCGCGAAAATGCACAGCCGGGCGGTGCCCGTGCCTGCCGCGGCTGGCCTTCAGCCCTGGATCGCGAAGACGTCGCGCGTCCCGCCAGCTGCGGTGCGCACCGGCTTGGAGCCGATCCACTGGACATGCCGGGCGAGAATCGCCGCCGCCTCGTCGACCTGGCCGGCGCGCAGAGCGGCGAGGATGGCGCGGTGGTCATGGTCGGTGCGCGCCTCCCAGTCCGAGCGCCAGGCCGAGAACAGGAAACGGGCGCTGGCGGCATGGAGATCGTCGATCGCCGCAAGCAGGCGCGGCATGGCGCAGGGTGTCACGATCAGGCGGTGGAAGCGCCGATTCGCCTCTTCCCAGGCACGGACATCGGGCGAATTGTCGCCGGCGCGGGTCGCTTCCTCGGCCTCGTCGAGGATGGCGCGGGTCAGATGCGGGCCGGCATGGCGCAAAGCCAGCACCTCCAGCGCCGCACGCATCTCGGCGACTTCGCGAACCTCGCGCAGATCGAAGGCGGCGACGCGCACGCCGCGGCGCGGCTCGCTGACGGCGAGCCCCTGCGCTTCCAGCCGCTGGAAGGCTTCGCGCACCGGGACGTGGCTGGCACCGAACTCGACCGCGACATGATCCTGCCGCAGCCGTGCGCCCGGCTCGATCTGCCCGGAGATGATCCGCTCGGCGAGGATGCGGCTGATGCGGACGGGAAGGGTTTCGGATTTCTCGCTGGCCATGAATTATCGATAATTTCTTCCGTGGGCGCCGTCGAGCCCATGCGCCGTGCTGTCCCCTTGCCGTGCACGGCGTCCGGGGCCAGTGTCCCCTCCTCACAGGAGGACATCGCCATGTCGCAGCTGCCCGATCACGACCCAGTCGCGGGCGATACCCGCTCCTGCGAGGCGCTCGAACAGGTGATCGTTCCCCGCGCGCATGATCTCGGCGGCTTCTCGGTCCGCCGTGCTTTGCCCTCGATCGGCCGCAAAATGGTCGGCCCTTTCATCTTCTTCGACCAGATGGGCCCGGCCGAGTTCCTGCTCGGCGAGGGCATCGATGTGCGCCCGCATCCGCATATCGGGCTGTCCACCGTCACCTATCTCTTCGACGGCGAGATCATGCACCGCGATTCGCTCGGCACGGCGCTGCCGATCCGCCCCGGCGCGGTCAATCTGATGACGGCCGGACGCGGCATCGTCCATTCAGAGCGCACGGCGCCGGAAGAGCGCATGAAGGCGCCCAAGCTCTACGGCATCCAGACCTGGCTCGCCTTGCCGAAGACGCATGAGGAGATCGCGCCCGAGTTCATCCATCACGCCGCGCCCGACTTGCCGCGCATCGTCGGCGAGGGCAAGCGCGTCAGCCTGATCATGGGCTCGGCCTTCGGCGAGACCTCCCCGGTGAAATTCCCTTGGGACACGCTCTATGCCGAAGCCGTGCTGGCGCCGGGCGCGATCCTGCCGCTCGATCCCGACTATCACGAGCGCGCCGTCTACATCGTCGCGGGCAAGGTCGACATCGCCGGCGACGAGTTCGAGGCCGGCCAGCTGCTGATCTTCAAGCCAGGCGACCGCATCTCGATCCTCGCCGTCGACCAGAGCCGGCTGATGCTGATCGGCGGCGAGCCGATGGACGGGCCGCGCCATATCTGGTGGAACTTCGTCTCGTCCTCGAAGGAGCGGATCGACCAGGCCAAGCAGGAGTGGAAGACCGGCCGCTTCGACACCGTGCCCGGCGACGAGGAGGAGTTCATCCCGCTGCCGGAGCGCTGAGCGCACCAACATGCCTGCCGAACCTCCTGATAGCTCTTCCGGTGCGGCGCCGGATGCGGCGGATGGTGCGCGCTCCTCGCGCAAGCGGCTGATCGGCTTTCTCTGGGCCGTGCTGACGGTCTCGATCTTTGCGGGCTGGTTCGTGGTGACGCGCTTCAGCGTCACCCGCACTCTCAATGTCTGGGACCTGACCGCGCTGCGCTACGGCATCGGCGCGCTGCTGCTGGCGCCGGTGCTGCTGCGCCCTCTGCCGCCAAAGGCCTGGCGCAACGGCTTCATCTTCTCGGCGCTCTGGGGCGCGCCCTTCGCGGCCCTGGTCGCGCTCGGCGTGCAGATGACCTCGGCCGGGCGTGCCGCCTCGGTGACGCCGACCCTGATGCCGGTTTTCGCCGGGCTGCTCGGCTGGCTGCTGCTGCGCCAGCCTCCAGGCAAGATCCGGCTCCTCGGATACGCAGCAATTGCCGCCGGCCTCTGCGGGCTTGTCTTCACCGCCTCCAGCAGCGGGGCTGCGCCGAGCCTGCTCGGGCTCGGGCTGCTCGCGCTCGCAGCGGCGATGTGGGCCGGCTACACGCTGCTGCTGCGCGGCAGCGGCCTCAATCCGATGCAGTCGGCGGCGCTGATCTGCTTCTGGTCGGGCCTGATCTTCGTTCCGCTCTATGTTGCGCTCGGCATCGGCCATCTCGGACAGGCGCCGTGGGCCGAGATCGCAGTCCAAGGCGTCTATCAGGGCGTGCTGATGAGCATCGTCGCGCTGATCAGCTTCAACCGTGCCGTGACGCTGCTCGGCGCTTCGGCCGCCGCGGCAATGATCGCGCTGGTGCCGGTCATCGCCTCGCTGCTCGCCATCATCTTCCTCGGTGAAGTCCCGACGGTGGCGGAAGGAGTGTCGATCGCGTTCATCGTCGCCGGCGTGCTGCTGGCGACCCGGCCGGCACCCGCCGCTTAGCTGATCTTTCAGGCCAGCTCGGACAGGTCGCGCAGGCGCGGCACCCGCGAGAAGCCGATGACGAGCAGCTGGATCAGGAAGCCTCCGGTCGCGAGCTGCAGGCAGGCAGCGATGCCGAGATGCGCCGCCACGGAGGCACCGATCGCAGCGCCAATCGGGCGTGCGCCGAAGGTCGCGGTCATGATCAGGGCGGAGACGCGGCCGAGCATCGCGTTGGGCGTGACCGCCTGGCGCAAGGTCATCGTCGAGATCGTCCAGATGATCGGCCCGACGCCGAACAGGAAGAAGCTCGCCCCGACCAGATAGATGGAGGGAAACCAGAGCGTCGCAAGCATCACGCCGGCCGCGCAGAGGCCGGCGAACGGCCCGAGCAGAACCAGCGTCCCGAAAGAGACCCGGCGGGAAATCTGTGGAGCCAGCGCGGCGCCGACGATCATCCCCGCTCCGTAGATACCCAGGGAGATGCCGACCTCGGTGGCGCTGAGGCCGAGATTCTGGACGGCATAGGCGACATAGACCGCCTGGAAGATGAACCAGGAGATGTTGAAGAAGACCGCCGTCATCAGGATCGGCCTGAGCAGGTCGTGGCCGGCAACGAAACGCGCGCCCTCCTTGAGATCATGCAGCAGGTCGCGCCGCGGGCCGGACGGCGCCTCGTCCTTCGGCAAGCCGGCCAGCAGGAGCGCGGCAAAGATGGAGAGCCCGGCAGCCAGACCATAGGCCGTCGATATGCCGATCCAGCCGACGAGCGCCCCACCGAGTGCCGGCCCGCCGGCATAGGCGGCACTGCGCGCCAGCTCCAGCCAGCGATTGGCGTCCGCGAGCCGCTCGCGCGGCACCACCGATGGCACGAACGCCGGAGCGGCGACGCTGTAGCAGACCGTGCCGATGGCGCCGAGCGCACCGAGCATGCCCAGCCAGGTCAGGTTGAGGCTACCCAGAGCGAGCAGCAGCGGGATCGCCAGCAGCGACACCGCGCGCAGCACCTCCGTGCCGACCATGAGCCGGCGCCGCGAGGCGCGATCGACCATCAGGCCCGCGGGGATCGAGAGCAGGAGAAAGGGCAAGGTCTGCGCCGTCTGCAGCCAGCCGGTCTCGGCCGGTCCCGCCGCCAGCAGGAGGACCGCTGCGAGCGGCGCCGCGGCCAAGGCGATCTGCTCCGAGAACTGGGCAAAGAGATTGGACCAGCCGATGCGGCGAAATGCCGTCGGCAATGGCGTGTTATCGGCCGGTTGCATGACGTTAGTGTCCTCGGAAGCGGTTGTGAGGACACCAAAAAGCCTTGTCGGCCTGGGAGCCACCCGTTTCGTGGGAAGGCGAAGCGCTCGCGCTGATGGCGGGCGGGATTTGCAACTCCGGTTTGCCAGCGCGCAGCACAGGCTCTATTTCCTGATCATCCCAGCGAAGGATCCGACAGCCTCGTGCCTCGCCCCAACACGCCCCTCCTCGACCAGGTGCCCGATCCGGCCGCTCTGCGCCGGCTCGACGATGCGCAACTACGCCAGCTCGCCGACGAGCTCCGGGCCGAGACGATCGACGCCGTCTCGGTCACCGGCGGCCATCTCGGCGCCGGCCTCGGTGTGGTCGAGCTCACCGTCGCGCTGCACCATGTCTTCGACACGCCGCGCGACCGGGTGATCTGGGATGTCGGCCACCAAGCCTATCCCCACAAGATCCTGACCGGCCGCCGCTCGGAGATCCGTACCTTGCGCCAGCCGGGCGGGCTTTCCGGCTTCACCAAACGCGCGGAGAGCGAATACGACCCGTTCGGCGCCGCCCATTCCTCGACCTCGATCTCGGCCGGGCTCGGCATGGCAGTCGGGCGCGATCTCGCCGGCGGGAAGAACAACGTCATCGCCGTGATCGGCGATGGCGCCATGTCTGCCGGCATGGCCTATGAAGCCATGAACAATGCCGGCGCCACCGGCTCGCGCCTGATCGTCATCCTCAACGACAACGACATGTCGATCGCCCCGCCGGTCGGGGCGATGTCGGCCTATCTCGCCCGCCTCGTCTCCGGCCGGACCTATCGTTCGCTGCGCGAGGTCGCCAAATATCTGGCCGAGCGGCTGCCGCGTTTCTTCCATGAGAAGGCGAAGCGGACCGAGGAATATGCCCGCGGCTTCTGGACCGGCGGCACGCTCTTCGAGGAGCTCGGCTTCTACTATGTCGGCCCGATCGACGGGCATAATCTCGACCACCTCCTGCCGGTGCTGCGCAATGTCCGCGACGCCGAGACGGGGCCGATCCTGGTCCATGTCGTGACGCAGAAGGGCAAAGGCTACGCCCCGGCCGAAGCCAGCGCCGACAAATACCATGGCGTCGTCAAGTTCGACCCCGTCACCGGCCAGCAGGCCAAGGCGCCAGCGAATGCGCCGAGCTACACCAATGTCTTCGCCAATGCCCTGATCAAGGCGGCGCGCGAGGACGAGAAGATCGTCGCCGTCACCGCCGCCATGCCGTCCGGCACCGGGCTCGACGCCTTCGGCAAGGAATTCCCCGGGCGCACCTTCGATGTCGGCATCGCCGAGCAGCACGCGGTGACCTTCGCGGCGGGCCTCGCGACCGAGGGCTTCAAGCCGTTCTGTGCGATCTACTCGACCTTCCTGCAGCGCGCCTATGATCAGGTCGTGCACGACGTCGCGATCCAGAAGCTGCCGGTGCGCTTCGCGCTCGACCGGGCCGGGCTGGTCGGCGCCGATGGCGCGACCCATGCGGGGGCCTTCGACGTCGCCTATCTCGCCTGCCTGCCCGACATGGTGGTGATGGCGGCGGCCGACGAAGCCGAGCTCACCCATATGGTCGCGACCGCCGCGGCCTATGATGATGGCCCGATCGCCTTCCGCTATCCGCGCGGCGAAGGCGTTGGGGTCGAGATGCCCCAGCACGGCGTGCCGCTGGAGATCGGCAAGGGCCGGATCGTCAAGCAGGGTACGCAGGTCGCGCTGCTCTCGCTCGGCACGCGCCTCGCCGAATGCCTGTCCGCCGCCGAGCAGCTCGGCCAGCGCGGGCTTTCGACCACGGTCGCAGACGCCCGCTTCGCCAAGCCGCTCGACGAGGAGATGATCCTGCGCCTCGCCAGGGAGCATGACGTGCTGGTCACGGTCGAGGAAGGCTCGGTCGGCGGCTTCGGCAGCCATGTCCTGCAATTGCTGGCGCGCGAAGGCGCGCTCGATCGCGGCCTGAAGATCCGCAGCCTCGTGCTGCCCGACATCTTCCAGGACCACGGCAAGCCCGAAGCGATGTATGCGCAAGCTGGGCTCGACGCCGCCGGGATCGTGCGCACCGTCGAGAAGGCGCTCGGCCCCGCCAGCGCCATCCGCCGCGCCTGAGCCCGTGACTGCCGGCCTGCCGCGCCGGGTCCGCGCCGACCTGCTGCTGGTCGAGCGTGGCCTGTTCGAGAGCCGGGCGCGGGCGCAGGCGGCCATCGCCGCCGGCCTCGTCAGTGCCGATGGGGTCGTGCTGCGCAAGGCCTCGGAGACGGTTCCCGATACCGCGGCGATCGAGGCGCAGGCGGCGCATCCTTATGTCTCGCGCGGCGGCGTGAAGCTCGCCGCGGCGCTCGACACCTTCGGCTTCGACCCGGCCGGGCTGACCTGCCTCGATGTCGGCGCCTCAACCGGCGGCTTCAGCGACGTGCTGCTCCGGCGCGGGGCGGCCCATGTCTACGCGATCGATGTCGGCCAGGCGCAACTGCATGAAAGCCTGCGCGGGAATCCGCGCCTGACCAGCCTGGAGAGCCAGGACATCCGCACGCTCGATGCGGGCCTGTTCGCTGAGGCGCCGAAGCTCGCCGTGATCGATGTCAGCTTCATCTCGCTGAAGCTGGTGCTGCCGACGGTGGCGCCCCTATTGGCGCCGCAGGCCAAGCTGGTCGCGCTGGTGAAGCCGCAATTCGAGACCAAACGCTCGGCGCTGAAGAAAGGCGTACTGCGCGACGAGGCGCTTCAGCGGCAGATCTGCACGGAAATCGCGGAGGTGGCCGCCGGCCTCGGCTTCGCGGTCAGCGGGCTGATCCCCTCCCCGATCGAGGGCGGCGACGGCAACCGGGAGTTCCTGCTCGGCGGCGAGCGATCAGCCTAGCCCGCCATCACGGCGTCGACATCGGCCTGCACGGCATTTGGATCGATATAGGCCGCCTCGCCCTGGCCGTTGGCATTGATGAAGGCGGTGGCGCGCCCGATCAGGCGGCGCAATGACAGGCTCGCGACATCGACGATCAACGCCGGGTCTTCCTCGGCCGGCATTTCATCAAGCAGCGCCGTCGCCGTGTGGATCAACCGGTCCATGGCGGCGCAGAGCGCTTCGAAACTCTCGACCTCGCGCTTCCCCAACGCACGATAGGCAGCCGCGGCATCGGCGGCGCAACGCAACTGGGAGGTTGCGAAATGCTCGGCATAGCTGACCGCGCGCCAGGCCTTGAGATCGCCGACAATCTCGCGGTCGACCGGCACCATCTCCAGCAGCATCAGCGCCTCGCTGTGCCGGTTGAGATAGTCGGTCGAGAGTTGCGGTTTAGCTCCGCTCGCCGCGGTCGGTGATGTCTCGGTCGCGGAAGCAGACATGAAGAGGCCCCGGAAGCGGCGCGACTATGCTGTGCCAACCGCAAACAAAGTCTTGATCCGGTCACGATAAGACGGAAGACATCCGACGATGTGTGGTCGCTACGCCATTACCTTGCCGCCGGAGGCGATGCGCGAAGCCTTCGCCTATCGCGAGCAGCCGAATTTCCCGCCGCGTTACAATATCGCGCCGACGCAGCCCGTGCCGGTGGTGCGTCTCGACGAAGGCCACCGCCAGTTCATCCTGATGCGTTGGGGCTTCATCCCGGGCTGGGTCAAGGATCCCAAGGACTTTCCTTTGGTCATCAATGTCCGCAGCGAGAGCGCCGGCGAGAAGCCATCCTTCCGCGCCGCCCTCGCCCGCCGGCGCTGCCTGATGCCGGCAGACGGATTCTACGAATGGCATCGCCTCGGCGAAGGCCGCCAGCAGGAGAACCGGCCCTATCTCTTCCGCCGGCCCAATCGCGGCTTCTTCGCCTTCGCTGCCTTGTGGGAGACCTGGCACAGTCCCGACGGCTCCGAGATCGACACAGTCGCGATGGTCACCGGCCCGGCGAACGGGCAGATGGCGGCGATCCATCACCGCTCGCCGGTCATCGTGCCGCCGGAAGCATTCGACGCCTGGCTCGATCCCTCGGCGGAGCCCGCAAGCGTGCAGGCGCTGATGCGGCCGCCGCCTGACAATCTGCTGGAGATGTTCCGGCTTGGCGCAGGCGTGAACAAGGTCGCCAATGACGGCCCGGAGGTGCAGGAGCCCTTCGATCCGGCTTCGGAGCCGGCCCCCGCTCCAAAGCCCGCCATGCGTTCCCGTCGGGGCGGCCCCGACGACGCACAGGGCAGCCTGTTCTAGCGCAGGCCATGACGGCGCGCTTACTCTGGTCCCAAACGAGACCAATAGAGGGAGAGCCCAAGATGGATGGCCGCCGCCCGACGATGAGCTCCCTGCACGGCATGGTCGCCGCCGCCCACCCGCTGGCGGCACAGGCCGGTGCTCGCATCCTCAGCCAGGGCGGCAATGTCTTCGACGCGGTCGGCGCGGTCGCGTCAGCGCTCAACGTGGTCGAGCCGTTCATGTCGAGCCTTGCCGGCATGGGGTCGGCGATCATGTGGGTCGCGGCCGAAAAGCGCGTCCGCGTGCTCGATTTCGTGCCGCCCGTCCCTGAGAGCTTCCCGCTCGAACGCTTCACGCAGCGTTCCGAGCTCGAGCGCGGGGCACTTGCTGTGGCTCCGCCCGGCAACCTCGCCGGCTGGTGCGAGCTCAACCGCACCTATGGGCGTCTCTCGCTGGAACAGATCTTCGCGCCGGCGATCGCGCTCGCGGAAGACGGCTTCCCGATCGCCGAGTTCGGCGTGATCGAGTTCAACGAGCAGGTGCCGCTGCTGCGCGAGCGGCCCGAACTCTATGAGGATTGGGCGCGCAATTATCTGCGCGACGGCGGCGCCGGCGTCACGCTGGGGCAGATCCTGCGCCAGCCGGAGCTGGCAGCAACGCTGCGCGACATCGCCGCCAAGGGGCCGGGCCATCTCTACCAGGGGCCACTCGGCGAGACGATCACCAACCATCTCAAGGCGCAGGGCGGCACGCTGACCATGGCCGACCTCGCCAAGGTCTCGCCTCGCTGGCGCGAGCCGCTCGCCGTCACCTATCGCGGCCGCAAGGTGCACGTGCCGCCGCCGGCCTGCGAGGGCTTCCAGTTCCTTTTGACCCTGCGCATCCTGGATGGCTTCGACCTCGGCAAGCTCGAGCGCAACGGCACCGAGCATCTCGACAGCGTCTATCGCGCCATCCGCCTCGCCGCCGGAATCCGGATCACCCATAACAATCCAGGGCCGGAGAAGCTCGCCGAGATCCTCTCCGACGCTTTCGTCGAACGGCTGCGGACGCGGGTGCGCGATGGCAAGCCGATCGATGGCCCGACCGAGCAATGGATGCCGCAGGCGCCTGATGGCGAGGACCCAGGCCACACCACCTCCTTCTCGATTGCCGATCGCGACGGCAACCTGATCTGCGTGACGCAGAGCATCGGCAGCCCGTTCGGCAGCGGCGTCGTGGTGCCGGGCACCGGGCTCTGCCTCAACAATTTCCTCTACTGGGCCGATGTCCAGCCCGGCAGCCCGAACCGCTCGCAGCCCGGCTCGGAACTGCCGATGTGCATGTCCCCCACCCTCTCGACGAAGGACGACGCGCCGGTGCTCGCGCTCGGCACGCCAGGCAGCTACGGCATCATGCAGACGCAGATTCAGGCCATGGTCCAGCATGTCGATTTCGGCCTGTCCCTGCAGGACGCGATCGAGGCACCGCGCGCTCGGCTCTGGGACGGCCGCGAAGTGGAGGTCGAGAATCGGGTGGCGCCAGCTACGATCACGGCGCTGGCCGAGCGCGGACACGGCATCTTCGCCAACGAGGGCGGCTGGACGATGCGCGTCGGCGGGATGCAGGCGGTGTCGCGCGATCCGGCTACGGGCCGGTTGACCGGCGCCTGCGATCCGCGCCGCGACGGCTATGTCGCGACGCCGTGAGCGCCGGTGAGCCGGATCAAAAGGCCGCCTACGCGGTTCCAAGGATTGGACGTATTTTGAGCACTGCTCCCGACGATCTCCAATCCTGGCTGACGACCAGATTGCTGCCGGGCTGGATCGCCCGCGCCTTCGACCCGGCACGGCCCGGTTTCGTCGAATATCTCGGACCGGATGGAACGCCCGAGGTCAGCGACCTGCGCACGACCCTGGTCACGGCCCGGCTGACCTATGTCTTCAGCCACGCGCATCTGCTGGGGGTTCCGGGGGCGCTTGCCGCCGCGCGCCACGGCCTCGCCTTCCTGACTCACGTCTGCCGGGGTGCCGACGGGCGTTTCGTCCATTCCTGCACGACGCATGGCGAGGTCGTCGACGGCAAGACCGACTTCTACGATCTCGCCTTCATTCTGTTCGCGCTCGGCTGGTTCGCGAAGGCGACCGGCGAGACGGACGCTCTAACGATCGCCAATGATGTGATGGACTTCCTCGACAGCGAGCTGGCGCATCCGGCCGGCGGCTTTCGCGAGGATACACTGGGCACCCAGCCGCGCCGCCAGAACCCGCATATGCATCTGCTCGAGGCCTGCCACGCCCTGGCGGCGGTATCACCCAACCCGCGCTGGCTGGCAACGGCCGGCAGGCTCGTGCATCTGATGCAGCAGCGGATGCTGGATGGCGGCGGCACGCTCGGCGAGTTCTTCGGGGAGGGCTGGACGGCATTTCCCGGCCCACGCGGGCTGATCCGGGAGCCTGGCCATCATTTCGAGTGGACCTGGCTGCTCTATCACCACGAGCGATTGACCGGGTCGGCCGAAGCTCGCGAGACGGCACGCAAGCTCCATGCGTTCGGGCAGCGTCAGGTCGACGCCCCCGCCAATTCATTGCGGCTCGTCGTGAACGAGGTCGATCCGGCAGGGCGCGTGCTGAACGGCGCCGCCCTGCTCTGGCCGCAGACCGAATATCTGAAAGCGCAGGTCGCACGGATCGAATTCGAGGGCGATGCCGATGCCGCGGTGCGGCTCGACCGGCATCTGCGCCTGATGTTCCGGCACTTCGTCGACGCCAAGAGCGGGATCTGGGTCAACCAGCTCGACGACCAGGGGCGGCCGATCAGCGAGCGGGTGCCGGTCCGCGTGCTTTATCACCTCGTGCTGGCGCTCGCCGAGCTCTGCCGCGTCACCAAGGGCGACACTGCCGTCTAAGAGCCCCCGCCCATGGTCGCGTCCTCCTCCGGAAGCGCGAAGGTGCCGCTATAGCGGAACAGCTCGCCGAACAACGGGTGCTTCAGCGTCATCTGCATGCTGAAGCTGCCCTCGTCGATCGGCCGCTCCTCGATATAGCCGGTGCCGAGGAGAAGCCCGACCGGCAAAGGCAGGTCGTAGCCGAAGAGTCGCCAGACATAACCTTCGTCGCGGAAGATCAGCGCCCCCTCCTCGGCCGTCACCCTGAGGCGCATGCCGATGCCGAAGCGGACGAATTCGATGACCTGATTGGGCCCCACCTGCTGCATGTGCGAGCGGAAGTGGAACGGCCTGCGACCGGCAAAATGGAACACCCGGTTCCAGTGCAGCGTCCCGTCATTCGGTCGGGCGGTATAGTGCACCTCGATCGGCACGTCGCGGCCACGATAGGGCACCAGCGCGCCGACGATCCGGGCGAAGGGCAGCAGCAGCTTGGCGAAGGCGCTGTGCTCGACTTCGCGCATCACTCCCTTGACGCAGACATAGTCGTCGCTGAACGGGCGCAGGAAGTAGTGGCGCCGGATGACCTCGCCGAGCTGGTGCCAGCCCTCGCCGAGCACCTCCTGGAAGACCGGCCGGCGCTCGCTCATGCGCTACAGCACCGCGCCGGGGTTGAGCACGCCCTTGGGATCGAGCGCCGCCTTGACCGTCCGCATCAGGTCGAGCTCGACCGGGTCCTTCACGCCCGGCAGCAGCGAGCGCTTGAGGCGGCCGATGCCGTGCTCGGCCGAGATCGAGCCCTTGAGCTCGGTGACGATGGCGTGGACCGCCTCGTTCATCGCGCCCCAGCCGGCGAGATAGGCGGCCTTGTCGGCGCCGACCGGCTGGCTGACGTTGAAGTGGATGTTGCCGTCGCCGAGATGGCCGAACGGCACCGGCCGGCAGCCCGGCACCAGCGCCTCGACCGTGGCGATGGCGCGCTTCAGGAATTCCGGCGTCGCCTGGAGCGGCACCGAGACGTCATGCTTGATCGAGCCGCCCTCGTGGGTCTGCACCTCCGAGAGCATCTCGCGCAGCTTCCAGAGATCGGCGCGCTGGCCGAGCGAGCCGGCGAGCACGGCATCGGTGACGAGCCCCTCCTCCAAGGCTTCCCCGAGGAAGGCCTCGACCGCGTCGGTAACCCCGACCTCGGCCTGGGCGCAGACCTCCATCAGCACATACCAGGGCGACGGCTCGGAGAGCGGGTCGCGGGCGCCGCTGGCATGGCGGACGACGAAGTCGAGACCGATGCGCGGCATGATCTCGAAGGTGGTGAGCGTCCCGCCGGCGCTGGCCTTGGCCTTGTTCAGCAGCGCGAGCGCCGCTTCCGGATCGGGCACGGCGAGGAAGGCCGTGGCACGCGCCGCCGGCAGCGGGAAGAGCTTCAACACGGCGGCGGTGATGATGCCAAGCGTGCCTTCCGAGCCGATGAACAGGTTCTTGAGATCGTAGCCGGTGTTGTCCTTGCGGAGCTGGCGCAGGCCGTTCCAGATGCGGCCATCGGCGAGGACGACCTCGAGGCCGAGGCAGAGCTCGCGGGCATTGCCATAGGCGATCACCGCCGTGCCGCCGGCATTGCTCGAGAGATTTCCGCCGACCGTGCAGGAGCCTTCCGAAGCCAGCGAGAGCGGGAAGAGCCGCCCGGCCGCCTCGGCAGCCTCCTGAGCCTTCTGCAGGATGACACCGGCCTCGACGGTCATGGTGTCACCGGCGGCATCGACCGAGCGGACCTTGTCGAGCCGCTGCAGCGACAGGATGATCTCCTTGCCTTCAGCGACCGGGACCTGGCCGCCGACCATGCCGGTATTGCCGCCCTGCGGCACGACCGTCGCGCCGGTCTCGCTGGCCCATTTCATCACGGCCGAGACCTCGGCGACGGAGCCCGGCCGCACCACGGCCTGCGCCTTGCCGTGGAAGAGACCACGCGGCTCCTTGAGATAAGGCACCATCGCGTCGGCTTCGGTGATCACATTCTTAGCGCCGACGATGCCGGCCAGAGCTTCGATAACGGGCGCGCTCATCCTGCCTCCGGAGATCTGATCACTTGCGGCCGGCGGCCTTGCGGAAGACGCCGACGAGTTCGATGTGGGCGGAATAGCGGAACTGGTCGACCGGCGTCACGCGCTCCAGCGCATAGCCGCCAGCGACCAGAAGCGCCGCGTCGCGGGCAAAGCTGCCGACATCGCAGGAGACGTAGGCCACCAAAGGCACCTTCGAGGCCGCGAGCCGCTTGACCTGCGCCTCCGCGCCGGCGCGCGGCGGATCGAGCACGATGGCGTCGAACACGTTGAGCTCATGCTCCAGCAGCGGCCGGCGGAAGAGATCGCGCGCCTCGACCGTGACCGGCTTCAGCCCCTGCGTGTGGTTGGCAGCCCGGCTCAGCGCCTGGACCGCGGCCTTGTCGCTCTCGAAGGCCGAGACCTGCGCCTTCTCGGCGAGCCGAACACTGAACGGGCCGCAGCCGGCGAAGAGATCGGCGATGCGCTTCGCCTTGGGGATCGCGTCGAGCACGAGGCGCGACAGGATCGCCTCGCCCTCGGCCGTTGCCTGCAGGAAGCCGCCGGGGGCCGGTGTCACCGCCGCCTTGCCCATCAGCTGGAAGGGCGCGCGCCGTTCGACGATGACCTCGCCATGCATGGCGAGGCGCGCGAGATCGAGGCGCTCGGCCACCTCGGTGAGTTGCCGGCGCAAGGCATCGCCGGCCGGGCCATGGCCGCGGATGTCGACGTCCAGACCGGCTTCAGAAGCGGTCAATTGGATGTCGAGTGGCTTGTTCGAGGAGCGCAGGCGGTTGGAGAGATGCTGCGCCACGATCGGCGCCCGCTCCAGTCCCGGCGCCAGAACCGGGCAGGTCTCGACTTCGATGAGGTTGTGGGTACCTGCCGCCATGAAGCCGACGCGCATGCCATCGTCCTCGCGGCGGGCATGGAAGGTGACGCGCCTGCGGCCGACGCCATGAGCATCGACCACGGGAGCGACCTCGGCCTCCAGCCCGGCGCGGGACAGCGCCGTCAGCACCTGCTGGCGCTTCCACTCGCTGTAGAGCCCCTCCCCCATATGCTGCGCAGCGCAGCCGCCGCAGCGCGTGAAGAGCGGGCAGATCGCGGCGATGCGGGAGGCCGAGGGCGTCAGGATCTCGACGACCTGCGCCCGGTCGCCATCGCGCACGGCCCGGATGCTCTCGCCCGGCAGCGCGAACGGCACGAAGACCTGGCCGTCCGCCGTTTCGGCGACGCCGTCGCCGCGCTGGCCGAGCCGCGCGATCGTGAGCGTTTCATTCATGGCGAGGGCGGACATAGGGTGCTGGGCTCGTGACGTGATTGCGGGTTTGGCCTATCAGGTGCCGAGCGACAGGGAAATGGCTGGAGTTGCCTGACATGACTATCCGCAACGGCGTCGTCGAAGCGATCGGCAACACCCCCCTGATCAAATTGAAGCGCGCCTCGCAGGAAACCGGCTGCGAGATCCTCGGCAAGGCCGAGTTCATGAACCCCGGCCAGTCGGTCAAGGACCGGGCCGCGCTCGCCATCATCCGCGACGCCGAGAAGAGCGGGGCGCTCCGGCCCGGCGGCGTCATCGTCGAGGGCACGGCCGGCAATACCGGTATCGGCCTCGCGCTCGTCGGCAATGCGCTGGGCTATCGCTCGGTGATCGTCATCCCGGAAACGCAGAGCCAGGAAAAGAAGGACATGCTGCGGCTCGCCGGCGCGACCCTGGTCGAGGTCCCGGCCGTCGGCTACGTCAACCCGAACAATTATGTGAAAGTCTCCGGCCGCCTCGCCGAGGAGCTGGCGAAGACCGAGCCGAACGGCGCGATCTGGGCCAACCAGTTCGACAATATCGCCAACCGGCAGGGCCATATCGAGACGACCGGGCCGGAGATCTGGCAGCAGACCGACGGCAAGGTCGACGGCTTCGTCAGCGCCGTCGGCACCGGCGGTACGCTCGCCGGCGTGGCCATCGCGCTGAAGAACTTCAACCCGAAGATCAGGATCGCCCTCGCCGACCCGATGGGCGCGGCACTCTACGCCTATTACACCACCGGCGAACTCAAGGCCGAGGGATCCTCGATCACCGAGGGCATTGGCCAGGGCCGCATCACCAGGAACATCGAGGGCGCGCCGGTCGACGTCGCCTTCCAGATTCCGGACGAGGAAGCGATCCCGCTCTGCTTCCAGCTGCTGGAGGAGGAGGGCCTCTGCCTCGGCGGCTCCTCCGGCATCAACGTCGCCGGTGCAATCCGACTGGCCAAGGAGATGGGCCCCGGCCACACCATCGTGACCATCCTTTGCGACTACGGCACGCGCTATCAGTCGAAGCTGTTCAACCCCGAATTCCTACGTTCGAAGAACCTGCCGGTACCCGGCTGGCTGGAGCGCGATGGCGGGCTGAAGGACGTGCTGGCCAAGGTGATGTGAAGGCCGTGCAGCCGCAGGCCGGATCGCTCCTTTCCGCACTGCTGAACGCGCCGATCCGGCCAGGCCGGGTCGTCTGGATCGGGCTGCGGCCGGCACGACGCGCTGCGATGATCAGCGTTGAGACGGCCACGGCGAGTGCGGCGGAAGGCCTTGTCGGCGATCGCTATAGTGGCCGGAGCGGCTCGCGGCAGGTCACGCTGATCCAGCAGGAACATCTCGCCGCGATTGCCAGCCATCTCGGGCGGGATCGGATCGCCCCGGACCAGTTGCGCCGCAACATCGTCGTCGCGGGCATCAACCTCGCGACCTTGAAGGATCACCATTTTCGCTTGGGCAGTGCCATCCTGGCATGGACCGGCGAATGCCATCCCTGCTCACGCATGGAGGAGGCCTTCGGCCCGGGCGGCTACAACGCCGTGCGCGGCCATGGTGGCATCACGGCGCGGGTGATCGAGGGTGGGACCATCGCTATCGGCGACAGGCTGGAACGGCTCCCCGACGCCGGCACTTGATTGCTGGCAGCAGTTTCTCCCGCCGCCTTTGCAATTCCTCAATCATGCCCGACTGACGCTTCCCGACAGAGGCGAATCGAAGAAGGCAGCAGCGATGAGCGACAGGGTGCGGGTGGCGATTCTCCTCGGCGGCAGGTCTTCCGAGCACGAGGTCTCACTGATGTCGGCCGCCAATGTGGTGAAGGCGATCGACAAAGCGACCTATGACGTCGTGCCGATCCTGATCACCAAGGCCGGGCAGTGGCGCGAGCTCGAACTGCAGAACGGCGTCCTGCCCGACCCGATCCCGCAGGACGGCGCCGAGCTGTGCCTGCTGCCCGGCGGGAACGGGCGCCTGCTGCGCCTGCAGGACGGCGCCGCTCCGCAGGCACTGCCGAAGATCGACGTGCTCTTTCCGGTGCTGCATGGCCTCGACGGCGAGGACGGCTCGGTCCAGGGGCTGGCTCAGGTCGCTGGCATCCCGCTCGCCGGCTGTGGCATCGTCGGCTCGGCCAATGCGCTCGACAAGGACATCGCCAAGCGGCTGCTGCGCGAGGCCGGCCTCGGCGTCGCCCGCTCGCTCACCACCCGACAGGGCGAGGCGCTGAGCTTCGAACAGGCCAGCGCCGCGCTCGGCCTGCCGCTCTTCGTCAAGCCCGCCCGGCAGGGCTCCTCGGTCGGCGTCAGCAAGGCGACCGATGCCGAAAGCTTCCAGGCGGCGCTCGCGGAGGCCTTCCGGCACGACAGCGTGGTGCTGGTCGAGGAGTTCATCGCCGGCCGCGAGATCGAGCTCAGCGTGCTGGAGCAGGCCGATGGCGAGACGATCGTCTCGCTGCCCGGCGAGATCGTCGCCGCCGCGAGCCATGGCTTCTACACCTATGAGGCCAAATATCTTGACGAAGACGGCGCCCGCGTCGAGGTGCCGGCTGCCCTGCCCGAGGAAACGATCGCCAACCTGCAGGTGCTGGCCAAGCGCGCCTTCTACGCGCTCGGCTGCGACGGCATGGCCCGCGTCGACTTCTTCCTGCGGCCGGACGGCAGCGCGCTGGTCAACGAGATCAACACGATCCCAGGCTTCACCGACATCAGCATGTTCCCGAAGGCGCTCGCCGCCAGCGGCGTCGCCTATCCCGACCTGATCGACCGGGTGATCCGGCATGGGATGGCGCGCGGGGCGTGAGGCGAAAAATCCTGACGGGTTTTCGCTGGCCGCCTCTGGCGCTTTGCCGGCATGCGCCCTACCTTGTCGCGGCGGGGCTGCCTGGTGCGTGCGAGTCATGTATTCCCGGGCCCATACGACTCCCTAGGGAGCTGTCCCTGACCGGGTCCCTGGACCCGGACACACGGCGCCCACCTACTTTGTAGGTGTCCCGGGATCGAAATCTCCACGGCCGAGGTGGCTCCGCAGCCCATGACCGACAGCGTCTCTCTCGCCCCCTCCCCCCGCAAGGCAGCGCTCCGCGCCGAGGCGCTCGCCCGGCGCGATGCCCTCGAGCTCGACGACCGCCTGATCTGGGACGAGGCCATCGTCGAACGTGTGCTCGCGCTGCCGGCGCTCACGCAAGGACCAGTCTCGGCCTATTGGCCGATGCGCTCCGAGGCCGATCCGCGCCCGATCCTCGAAGCCCTGCACGAGCGCGGCCTGCCGCTCTGCCTGCCAGCGATCGTCGAGAAGCGCATGCATTTCCGGCGCTGGGCGCCCTGGGAGCCGATCGTGCCCGGCGGCTTCGGCACGCTGGTGCCGGCTCCCGAGCAGCCCGAGGTCAAGCCTGCGATCCTGATCGTCCCCCTCGCCGCCTTCGACCGGCGCGGCTACCGCATCGGCTACGGCAAGGGTTATTACGACCGCGCAATCACCGAACTCCAACCGACCCTGACCATCGGCATCGCCTATGCCGCGCAAGAGATCGCCGAAGTTCCGGCCGAGGCGCATGACCGCCGCCTCGACTGGGTCGTCACGCAGGACGAGACGATCCGCTGCGGTTGATTTCGCCACGGCGATCACGTCATTAGCAGGCGCGCCTTTCATTCAAGACGCGGTCGTCCCGCCGTGTTGTCTTCATAGCCGCGAAATCGACCGCGCGGCCTCCGGATAGCCGTGACGACTGGTCTTGGGTGAAAGCACGACAGGTGGGCCGTGATATGCCGGCCTAATGGTTGGATAGTGACATGCGTCTTCTCTTTCTCGGCGACATCGTCGGGCGCGCCGGCCGCCTCGCCGTTCAGGACCGTCTTCCTGCCCTGCGCGAGCGCTGGAAACTCGACTGCGTCGTGATCAATGGCGAGAATGCCGCAGGAGGCTTCGGCATCACCGAGGCGATCTGCGACGAGACACTGGCCGCCGGAGCCGACGTGATCACGCTCGGCAACCATTCCTGGGACCAGCGCGAGGCGATGGTCTTCATCGAGCGCCAGCCGCGCCTGATCCGCCCGGCGAACTATCCGCCGGGCACGCCCGGCCGCGGCGCGACCGTGATCGAGGCCCGCAACGGCGCCCGCGTCCTCGTCGTCAACGTGATGGGCCGGCTGTTCATGGACGCGCTCGACGATCCCTTCGCAGCGTTGGAGCGCGAACTCGCCGCCTGCCCGCTGGGGGACGCCGCCGACGCTGTCATCGTCGATGTCCATGCCGAGGCGACCAGCGAGAAGCTCGCCATGGCCTATTATCTCGACGGCCGCGCCAGCCTCGTCATCGGCACACACACCCATGTCCCGACCTCGGATACGCGCGTGCTGCCGGCCGGCACCGCCTACCAGACCGATGCCGGCATGTGCGGCGACTACGAATCGATCCTCGGCATGCAGAAGGAAGAGGCGATCCGCCGCTTCCTGCAGAAGACGCCGGGCTCGCGGCTAGAGCCGGCACTGGGCGTGGGCACGCTGTCAGGCATCGCGGTCGAGACCGACGATCGCACCGGCCTCGCCAAGACTGCCTGGCCTGTGCGCCTGGGTGCCACGCTAGCCGAGACCTGGCCGACCGCCTGGGATCAATAGAGCGGCCGATGTCGCAGTTCTTCTCCGCCCTTGTCGCCGCCTTCGTCGGCTACTCGGCCTCGGTCGCGGTGGTGCTCGCCGCCGCGCAGGCGATGGGCGCCACGCCGGCCCAGACCGTCTCCTGGGTGGCAGGACTCGCCATCGCGCAGGCGCTCGCCGGCTTCTTCCTGTCCTGGCGGCACCATATGCCGATCATCTGCGCCTGGTCGACGCCTGGCGCGGCGCTGATCGCGTCTGCGAGCGGCGTCGATATCGCCTCGGCCGTCGGCGCCTTCCTTGCCGCCGCAGTGCTGATGATGGCGACCGCTGCCTTCCGCCCGCTGGGCGCACTGGTCGGGCGCATTCCCATGAGCATCGCCTCGGCGATGCTCGCAGGCGTGATCTTCCGCTTCGTCGTCGCCGTCTTCGACGAGATGCGGCTGCAGCCGATCCTGGTTCTGACGCTGCTCGTCGTCTTCCTGCTGGCGCGTCTGTGGAGCCCCTTCCTCGGCGTGATCGCGGCTCTGGGCGCCGGGCTTGCGCTCGCCTTCGCGACGGGCACCGCGACGCTCCCGGCCGGGCCGGTCGCTTTGACCCATATCGAGCTGATCGTCCCGCATCTCGATTTCACTGCGATCGCCGGCATCGGCGTCCCGCTCTATCTCGTCACCATGGCGGCGCAGAATCTGCCGGGCTTCGCCGTTCTGCGTGCCGCCGGCTATCAGCCGCCGACGGCCTCCTGCCTGTTCGTCACCGGGCTGATGTCCTTCCTGACCGCGCCGACCGGCGCGCATATGGTCAACATGGCAGCGATCAGCGCCTCGATCTGCACCGGCGCCGACACCGATCCCGATCCGAAGGAACGCTGGAAGGCCGGCATCTGGTATGCACTGTTCTATCTCGCCATCGCCGCCACCACGGGCCTGTTGCTGGCGCTGATCCTCGCCATGCCGAAGGCGCTGATCGTCGCGGTCGCCGGCCTCGGCCTCGTCGGCTCGCTGACAGGGGCACTCGGCCAGGCGATGGGCAGCGACAAGGATCGCTTCGCCGCCGTCGTCACCTTCGCAGTCGCCGCCTCCAGCCTGTCGCTGTTCGGGGTCGGCTCGGCCTTCTGGAGCCTGGTCGCCGGGCTCATGGTCTTGACATTGGACCACGTCGCGGGCCGTTTGCGCGGACGATCATGAACACATCTGTCCCCCGCACCCGCCTGATGCTCGTCACGCCGCCGATCTCCGATCCCGGCGCCATCTCCTTTCGCCTGATGCAGGCCTTCGCCGGCGGCGATGTCGCCGCCGTGCTGCTGCGGCTCGCCCCCGGCGACGAGCGCAGCCTGACCGAGCGGGTCAAGGCGCTGGCGCCGCCGGTGCAGGCGCAGAACGTCGCCCTGGTGGTCGAGGCCTCGGCCCAGGTCGCCAGCCGCGGCGGCGCCGACGGCGTCCATCTCACCCAAGGTGCCGAAGCAATAGCCGACGCCCGCTCCAGCCTGAAGCAGGAGCGCATCATCGGAGCAGGAGGCTTGCGCTCGCGCCATGACGCCATGGATATGGGCGAGGCCGGCGTCGACTACGTCATGTTCGGCGAGCCGAGGCCGGACGGCTCGCTGCCGCCGCTGCCGGCGGTGATCGAGCGGGCCTCCTGGTGGGCCGAGATCTTCGAGACGCCCTGCATCGCCTATTGCCCGGACGCGGAGTCGGTTCCGGCTTTGATCGAGACCGGCGCCGAATTCGTCGCGCTCGGCGAATGGGTCTTCGCCGACGACGTCGACATCCGCGCAGCGGTCGCCGCGGCCGATGCCGCGATCGCCGAGCAACACGCCCGCAGGACGGCGCGATGAAGCTTGCGCTCGTCGCGCTCGCCCTGACGTTCGCCCTGCCCGCTGCCGCGGCGGAGCCTGATGACGCCTATGGCGCCTATCAGGCCGGGCATTATCGGCGCGCGCAGTCGGAAGCGCTCAAGCGGCTTGAGGCCGATCCCAAGGACGCCGCGGCGATGACGCTTCTCGGCGAGATCTACCGGCAGGGACTCGGCGTCCGCATCGATCCCAAGGCCGCCGCCGACTGGTACCGGCTCGCGGCCGACAGGGGCGACATCAACGCGGTCTTCGCGCTCGGCATGGCGCTGCTCGAAGGCCGGGGCGTGACGCGCGACCCGAAGGCGGGCGGCGCCCTGCTGGAGAAGGCCGCCGCCGCCGGTCACCCCGCCGCCAATTACAACCTCGCCCTCGCCTTGCTCGCGACCGGGCGGCCGCAGGACGACCAGCGTGCCATTGCCGGCCTCAGGATCGCCGCCGCCGCCGATCTCGGCGACGCCCAGCATGCGCTCGCCGTGCTCTACAAATTGGGGCGCGGCGTGCCGCAGGACGACAGCCTGGCGGCCGAATGGATGGGCAAGGCCGCAGCCAGCGGGCTGATCGCCGGCGAGGTCGAATATGCGATCATGCTGTTCAACGGCGACGGCGTCGCCAAGGACGAGCGCACCGCCGCCAGGCTCTTCATCCGCGCCGCCAACAAGGGCAACGCCATCGCCCAGAACCGGCTGGCCAAGCTCTACCAGTTCGGCCGCGCCGTCCCACCCGATCTGTCGGAGGCCGCCGCCTGGCATCTCGCCGCACGCGCCCAAGGTCTCGGCGACGCCACGCTCGACCAGGTTCTGGAGCGGTTGTCGCCCGAACAGCGCAGCCGCGCCGCCCGCCTCGCCGCTGACCGGATCGAGGCCACGGCCTTGACGACGCCGAGCCAACCGAGCAAGTGACGGGCGAACCGCTGGCCGTACCGCCCGCGCCGCTCTTTGATAGTCCGCTCCGTTCTGCCGCGCGCTACGCGCCCCCGAGGTTTTGACATGATCCGCTCCCCCCTGATGACCGTGATGACCGATGCCGTGATGAAGGCATCGCGTTCGCTGAAGCGCGATTTCGGCGAGGTCGAGAATCTGCAGGTCCTGGCCAAGGGCCCGGGTGACTTCGTTTCCAAGGCCGACCACAAGGCCGAGGAGATCCTGCGCGCGGCGCTGGAGAAGGCGCGGCCGGGTTACGGCTTCGTCATGGAGGAGAGCGGCGTCGTCGTCGGCACCGACGAGAGCAATCGCTGGCATATCGACCCGCTCGACGGCACCCACAACTTCCTGCGCGGCATCCCGCACTGGAACATCTCGGTGGCGCTGGAGCGCGACAACCAGTTCATCGCCGGCGTGATCTACGACGCCGCCAAGGACGAGCTCTTCATCGCCGAGAAGGGCAAGGGCGCCTATGTCAACAACCGCCGCCTGCGCGTCTCCGGCCGGCGCGAATCGTCGGAGATGCTGATCGGCATGGGCGTGCCGCATATCGGCAAGGGCGGCCACCCGCTCTTCCTGAAGGAACTCGGCGCCGTGATGAGCCGCTTCGCCAATGTCCGCCGCATGGGCTCGGCCGCGCTCGACATCGCCTATGTCGCCGCCGGCCGCATGGACGCCTATTGGGAACGCGGCCTCAACACCTGGGATTTCGGCGCCGGCGCGGTGATGGTGCGCGAGGCGGGCGGCACCTTCGGCACGCTCGACGGCAAGCAGCCGACCTCGGCCAAGGACGTGATCTGCGGCAACGAAGCCGGCGAGCCGGCGTTGCGCGCAGTCCTCAAGACCGTTCTTTGACGAAACCGAGGCCGTTTTCGGCTTGATCCCGGCGTGGCGGGAGGCGACAGTCGCCGCCGCGACGAAACCGGATCGGATGAGCAGGCATGGCCAATGACGAGGCGGCCCCCGAGGTCCCGCCGCTGGAGCCCCCAGCGACGGCGCCCCACAGGCCGCAGACGTTCCGCTTCTCCCGGCCGCTGCGCTATTTTCTCCGCGCGCTGGTCTTCCTCGCGCTGATCGGCTTCCTGATCTTCATCCTGCAGGACGGGCTGCGCACCGCCTTCATGACCAATCCGGGCCTCAACGGCCTGATCGTCGGGGCGCTCGCGGTCGGTGTGCTGCTGTCGCTGCGCGAGCTCTGGCGCATCGACAGCGAAGCCCGGGCCGCCAACCGGTTGGCCGCCGATCCGTCCGGGGCGACGATCCGGCGCAACCAGGTGATCAGCCCGCTCGCCCCCGTGCTGCCAGCGCTGGAGCAGCGCAGCCTCGCTTCCAGCCAGGCGGCGACCCTGCTCGAATCGATCGCGGTCCGGCTCGACGATGGGCGCGAGGTACTGCGCTACCTTGCCGGCCTGCTCGTCTTCCTCGGCCTGCTCGGCACCTTCTGGGGCCTGCTCGAAACCGTCTCCTCGGTCGGCAACGTCATCAAGAGCCTGCGCACCGGCGCCGAAGCTGGCGTGCTCTTCGACGAGCTCAAGGCCGGCCTTGCCGCTCCGCTCGCCGGCATGGGCCTGTCGTTCTCGTCCTCGCTGTTCGGCATCGCCGGCTCGCTGATCCTTGGTTTCCTCGACCTCCAGGTCGGTCAGGGCCAGCGCCGTTTCCGTAACGAGGTCGAGGGTTATCTCGGCACCGCCACCACGCATTCCGCGACGATTCCGCTGGCGATGTCGGTCACCGGCCCGGCCGTAGCTGGCGATGTCGTGGTCGAGCGCCTCGACAAGCTCCAGGCCGCCATGCAGGACGGCTCCAACAATCGCGCGGCGACGCAGGCGCTGGCCAATCTCGCCGAGGGCATCCAGGGCCTCGTCCAGCACATGCGCTCCGAGCAGCAACTGATCCGCGACTGGGTCGAGGCGCAGGCCGCACGCGAGAAGGATCTGAAGCGCCTGATCGAGCGCCTCGCCGCCGAGCGGGTGGGCGAGTCATGAGCCTGCCATGGTGCTGCGGCATCGCAGGGGCGGCTGAGAAGGAAGGCTGAGCATGGCCCTGTCGCGCGCGCATCGCCGGGAAGAGGTCAATTTCTGGCCGGGCTTCGTCGACGCGCTCTCGACGATGCTGATCGGCATCGTCTTCCTGCTTTCCGTCTTCGTCCTCGGCCAGTTCTTCCTGTCACAGGAGATTTCCGGCCGTGACACGGTGCTCGACCGGCTGAACCGCCAGATCGCCGAACTCAGCGATCTGCTGGCGCTTGAGCGCTCCAGCGGCAAGGAGGCGAAGGATTCACTCGCCTTGCTGCAATCCTCGCTCGCCAGCGAGCAGGCCGAGCGCGCCCGCGTCCAGGGCCTGCTCGACGGCGCCGCCCGCAGCAACGCGCCGACCCAGCTCGCAGATACGCAGAAGGCGCTCGACGCCGAGAAGCAGCTCTCAGCCAAGGCCCAGGCCACCGTCGAGCTGGTCAACCAGCAGATCGTCGCGATGCGCCGCCAGCTCGCTGCGCTGGAGGAGGCGATCGGTGCAGCCGAAGCCAAGGACAAGGAATCGCAGGCGCGCATCTCGGAGCTTGGCTCGCGCCTCAATGTCGCGCTGGCGCAGCGTGTCCAGGAACTGGCGCGCTATCGCTCCGACTTCTTCGGCCGCCTGCGCCAGGTGCTCGGCACCCGTCCCGACATCCGCGTCGTCGGCGACCGCTTCGTCTTCCAGTCGGAAGTCTTCTTCGATGCCGGCCAGGCCGTGCTGAAGCCGGAAGGCCGCGGCGAGCTCGACAAGCTGGGCGCGATCATCGCCGATCTCGGCCGCGAAATGCCGCCGGACCTGCCCTGGATCCTTCGCGTCGACGGCCACACCGACAACCGGCCGATCCGCTCGCCGCAATTCCCGTCGAACTGGAGTCTCTCGACAGCGCGCGCCGTCGCCGTGGTCGAGTATCTGGTCAGCAAGGGCATCCCGGCCGATCGGATCGCCGCCACCGGCTTCGGCGAATTCCAGCCGCTCGACGTCGCCAACAATGACGAAGCCTGGCGCCGCAACCGCCGGATCGAGTTCAAGATCACCGAGCGGTGACGGAGCCGAAGCGCGCCCTCAATGCCGTTGCGCGATCTGGATCAGGTTGCCGCAGGTGTCGTCGAAGACCGCTGTCGTGACCGGGCCGAGATGGACCGGTGGCTGGGTGAAGGCGACGCCGAGCGCGGAAAGCCTGGCATGCTCGGCATGGACGTCCTCGACGCCGAATGAGGTCGCCGGGATGCCGTCGGCCACGAGCGCGCTCTTCCACGGCTTCGCCGCCGGATGCTCGTCCGGCTCCAGCAGGAGCTCGACGCCCTCGGGATCGCCTGACGATGTCAGTGTCAACCAGCGGTGGTGACCCATCGGGATGTCGTGCTTGAGCTCGAAGCCGAGCATGTCACGGTAGAAACGCAGCGCCTTCTCCTGGTCATCGACCAGCAGGCTCGTCACGACGATCTTGATCGGCATCAGTCTTCTCCTTCTCAGCCGGTTCGGCCAGCGGCCGCATCCAGACGTCCCACATCTGGCGCAGCGGCGAGCGCTCGAGGAAATGATGCTTGCTGCGCCAGCGCCATTCGGTGCGGAGCAGGCCCGCCTCCTCCAGCACCTGCAAATGTTTCGACAGGGCCTGTCGCGAGAGGCTCGCCCCGTGCCAGCTGATCAGGCGGACATGCAATTCGAACAGCGTCTGGCCATCACGCTCGGCGAGCTCGTCCAGCATGCGACGCCGCGTCGGGTCAGCCAGCGCCCGGAAGAGGCGGTCGAGGTCCATGGGGAGTTGCTAGCACGCAGACCCTCATCATGCAATAAAATGGTTACATGATGAGGGCATTCGCGTCACCGGCGGCGGACCTTGCCTCCTGTCACATCCGCGGGGCGTTCGAGCTATCCTGACGCTGCACTGGAGATTTTGCAGCATGGCGAAACTCGTCTTCGGAATGAACATGTCTCTGGACGGCTATGTCGACCTCCAGGATTCCCCGCCCGATGCCGCGCTCTTCCGCCACTGGATCGAGCATGTGCGCGATCTGGCCGGCAGTGTGTACGGCCGCCGCATGTACGAGACCATGCGCTATTGGGACGAGGACCGGCCCGAATGGACCAGGGAGCAGCACGAATTCGCGGCGGCCTGGCGGCGCCTGCCAAAATGGGTGGCGGCGCGCTCGTTGAAGTCGGTCGGGCCGAACGCCACGCTCGTTGCCGATGACGTCGAAACCGTGGTCCGCGGGCTGAAGGCCCGGATCACTGGGGAGATCACCGTTTCCGGGCCGGAACTGGCGCAAAGCCTCACCGACACGGGTCTCATCGACGAGTATCGGCTCTATCTCCACCCCATCGTCCTCGGGCGCGGCATGCCATTCTTCGCCGGCCCACGCCCGCCGCTCCGCCTCGTCGCCGATGAGAGGATCGGCGAAAACGTGATCCGGTTGACCTACATTCCCGCCTGATCGCGCAACTCCCTCGACAAGCCCGGGAGGCAGCGAAACCTCTACGCGCAAAGCCCGCGAAAAGCGTTGGCGCGCCATGCCTCTTCGACAGGTGCGCCGCTGCGCACTCGTGCTAGGCTGACCGCTGGTATGGTAGTATCCCAGACGCAGACCGCCGTTGTGCCGGGCAGGAGCAGCATGATCGATATCCGCATCACCCCCGACAAGAACGAGCTCGGTAGGCAGGCTGCTGCTCTCGGCGTAGAGGCGATCCGCGCCGCGATTACCCGCCATGGCGAGGCGACAATCATCGTCGCCACCGGTGCGAGCCAGTTCGAGATGCTGCAGAACCTCGTCGCGGCGGAGGGCATCGACTGGTCGAAGGTCACGGCATTCCATCTCGACGAATATGTCGGCCTGCCCGAAAACCATCCGGCGAGCTTCCGCGGCTATCTGAAGGAGCGCTTCCTCGCGCCGCTCGCCGTCAAGCCGGCCTTCATCCCGGTCGACGGCGAGGGTGATCCCGCCGCCGAGACCAGGCGCCTCAACGGCCTGATCGCCGGGCGCCGCATCGACCTCTGCTTCGCCGGCTTCGGCGAGAACTGCCATCTCGCCTTCAACGACCCGCCGGCCGATTTCGAGACCGAGGAGCCCTATATCGTCGTCACCCTCGACGAGGCCTGCCGCAACCAGCAATTCGGCGAGGGCTGGTTCGCGAGCTTTGCAGCCGTGCCGGAGCAGGCGATCTCGATGAGCATCCGCCAGATCCTGAAGAGCGAGCTGATCGTCCTCTCGGTGCCGGACGCCCGCAAGGCGCAGGCGGTGAAGGATGCGCTCGAAGGCGAGATCACACCGCTGCACCCCGCCTCGATCCTGCAGCGCCATCCCAATACGGTGCTGTTCCTCGATCCACCGGCTGCTTCCCTGCTGAAGAAGGGCTGACAGGCGATGCCCGTCTCGCCCGGCCTCGTCGATCTCCAGATCAATGGCTTCGCCGGCGTCGACTTCAACGACCCGGCGATCACCCCGGCCGATCTCGACCGGGCGCTGGAGGCGATGCTCGCGACCGGCGTCACGCATTGCCTGCCGACGATCATCACCGCCCACCCGCATGAGCTGGTCGAGCGCTTCCGCGCCCTCGACGCCGCCGTCGCCGGTAGCAGGCTCGGGACGCTGATGTGCCCGGGCTATCATCTCGAAGGGCCGTTCCTGAACCCGGCGCCGGGCTATCACGGCTGTCATCCGCCGGAGGCGATGACGGCGGCGCGGCCGGAGCTGATCGCCGAGGTCGAGCGCGGCCTCAAGCGGCCGATCCTGATGGTGACGCTCGCCGCCGAAAGCGAAGGCGCCATCACGCTGACGAAGAGCCTGGCTGAATCCGGCAAGATCGTCGCCATCGGCCATTCCGCCGCCGATTTCACTCAGGTTGCGGCTGCCGCCGATGCGGGCTTGTCGCTCTCGACCCATCTCGGCAACGGCGTGCCGCAGACGCTGCACAAGCTCGCCAACCCGATCTTCGCCCAGCTCGCCGAGGACCGGCTGATGGCCGGCTTCATCGCCGACGGCATCCATGTCCATCCCAAGGCGCTCGCTGCGCTGATCCGGGCCAAGGGCTTCGAGCGCTCGATCCTGGTCACCGATGCCGTGGTGGCCGCAGCAGCGCCGGTCGGCCGTTATCATTTCGCCGGCATGGCGGTCGATCGCATGCCCGATGGTTCGGTTCGACAGGAGGAAGGGTTGCTCGCCGGCTCGGCGCTCTGTCTGGACGAGGCCGTCAGGAATGTCGTCGCCTGGGGCATCGCGACGCCCGCCCAGGCCTTCGCCATGGCCTCCGATCACGCGCTCGCCGCGATCCGGCCGGCGCTCGACGCGCATGGCATCACGCTTGCGGAGGGTGAAGTCGAGTGGTCGGATGAGCTTTTCATCCGGCATGTCCGCCTCGCCGATCAGGAACGAAGCTACGACGCATGAACGCCGCCATCGACGGCGCGACAACAAAGGGGAAGGCAATGACCAAGCATCTCAAGAGTATCGACCGCCGCACCGTGCTCGGCGGCCTCGGGGCGCTCGCCGCCGGCGGTCCGGCGCTCGCCGCCTCGCCGCCGCTGCCGACGAGCCCAGTCGTGATCAGCGTCATGGATGTCGGCGGCGCGTTGGCGCTGATGCAGAAGGCCTTCGAGGACTACCGCACCGCCAATCCCAAGCTGGTCTCGCGCATCGCCTTCGTGAAGGCCCCTGCCCCCGAGCTCGCCAGCAAGCTCAAGGCCCAGCAGGATGCCGGCAAGGTCGATCTCGACCTGATCCTGACCGGCAGCGACGGCCTCGCCGCCGGCCTCGAACAGAAGCTCTGGCAGAAGATCCTGCCCGATTTTTCCGACAAGTTCCCGAACATCGAGGCCAATTACGAGCCGGCCGCGCTCAACCTGCACAAGGCGCAGGGCGACGGCTTCGGCGTCGTCGTCAACTACTACCCCTCCGGCCCGCTGCTCGAATACATGCCCGACCGGGTCAAGAACGTGCCGACCACGGCCGAGGAGCTGCTCGCCTGGGCCAAGGCCAATCCGAACAAGTTCATGTATGCCCGCCCGACCAATTCCGGCCCGGGCCGCACCTTCATGATGGGCCTGCCCTATCTCCTCGGCGACAAGGACCCGCAGGACCCTGTCGGCGGCTGGGACAAGACCTGGGCCTATCTGCAGGAACTCGGCCAGTACATCGAGTACTACCCGGCCGGCACCGGCGCGACGATGAAGGAGTTCGGCGACGGCTCGCGCGACATCATCATCTCGACCACCGGCTGGGACATCAATCCGCGCGCGCTCGGTATCGTGCCGAAGGAAGCCAAGATCCAGACGCTGAAGGGCTTCCACTGGGTCTCGGACGCCTTCTTCATGTGCGTGCCGAAGGGCCTGCCCAACGACCGGCTCGCCGTCGTCCTCGACATCATGGCGCATGTGCTGACGCCGAAGATGCAGGCCTATTCCTATGACGAGGGCTATCTCTATCCCGGCCCGGCGGTGAAGAACGTGCCGCTCTCGCTGGCGCCGGAGGCGAGCCAGAAGGTCATAGCCGAATTCGGCCGGCCGGAATATGCCGACCTGATCGCCAACAACCCGATCGAGCTGCCGCTGAAGCCGGACAAGATGGTCGTCGCCTTCCGCAAGTGGGACGAGCTGGTCGGCGCCAAGCGGGCGAAGTGATCGCGCCCGAACTCCTCCCTTCCCTCTTGTGGGGAAGGGCCGGGGATGGGGGTGGCGCCGCTTGGTGATCGGCAGCAGAAGAGGAAATCTGGCAGTAAGGGCAAGGCTACCGAAGCGGCAAGGCCGCTCGGGCTTTGCGCCCCCCACCCCTGCCCCTCCCCACAAGGGGGAGGGGTTAGAGCGCCAGCTGGTGGCCCGGCGCCAAGACGACCCCGATCTGCCGCGCCTCAGGCAGTCTGCGCGCCGGCGTCGATCGCCTCGATGTCACCGGCGCGATCGTACTGCGCCTGATCGAGCATGCCCTGGCGCTTGGCGACGATGGTCGGCACCAGCGCCTGGCCGGCGACGTTCACCGCGGTGCGGCCCATGTCGAGGATCGGATCGATGGCGAGCAGCAGGCCGACGCCGGCGAGCGGCAGGCCGAGCGTCGAGAGTGTCAGCGTCAGCATCACCGTCGCGCCGGTCAGGCCGGCGGTCGCGGCCGAGCCGATCACCGAGACGAAAGCGATCAGCACATATTCCTGGATGCCGAGCGGCACGCCGTAGAACTGCGCGACGAAAATCGCCGAGATCGCCGGATAGATCGCGGCGCAGCCATCCATCTTGGTGGTGGCGCCGAGCGGCACGGCGAAGGCAGCGTATTCGCGGGGCACGCCGAGGCTCTTCTCGGTCACGGCCTCGGTGACTGGCAAGGTGCCGACCGAAGAGCGCGAGACGAAGGCGAGCTGGATCGCCGGCCAGGCGCCCGCGAAGAAGCGCAGGGGCGAGAGCCCGTGCAGGACGAGCAGCGCCGGGTAGACGACCAACAGCACGATGGCGAGGCCGAGATAGATCGCGAAGGCGTACCAGGAGAGCTGCTGCAGGGTCTGCCAGCCATATTGCGCGACGGCGTTGCCGAGCAGGCCGATGGTGCCGATCGGCGTCAGCCGGATCACCCACCACAGGATCTTGCGCGTGATCGCCAGCAGCGACTCGTTGAAGGACAGGAACGCATTGGCGCGCTCGCCGACCTTCAGCGCCGCGACGCCGACGACGATCGAGATCACCAGCAGCTGCAGCACGTTGAAGCCGAGCCGCGTCGTCGCCGCGCCACCATCGATCCGGGTCGAGGCCTGCAGGCCGAGCATGTTGGCGGGAACGAGACCCTTCAGGAAGTCAAGCCAGGAGCCGACCGAGCCGGGCGCCTTGGCGCTGGCGGCGAGCACCCCGGAATTGATGCCGGGCTGGATGATCAAGCCGAGCGCGATACCGATCAACACCGCGATGAAGGCGGTGAGCGCGAACCAGAGCAGCGTCTGCCAGACCAGCGCGGCGGCGTTGGAAAGCTGCCGGAGATTGCTGATCGAGGCGACGATCGCCGTGAAGATCAGCGGCGGCACCAGCGCTTGCAGCAATTGCACGAAGATCGAGCCGGTCGTCTGGAGCGTGACAGTCAGCCAGTTCGGCTGGCCGGCCGCGTCCGGGCCGATATTGCGCGCGATCCAGCCGAGCACGAGCCCGACCACCATGGCCGCCAGAACCTGGAAGCCGAAATTCACGTAAAATGGCTTGGCGCCGGCGGTCGCCGCGCCGGCTCGGGACGTCACTGTGGTCATGGCAGGAACTCGTCGATCGCCGCAATACGGCTGAACATGTCTGCTGCTTATATAAGCGCCACGGCAACTTGCGGGAAGCCAAGCACGTCCCTTTTGCGCCATCCCGACAGCGGGAATGTTCTCTACGGAAACGCTCTAAGGGGAATTATTTTCTCAAGGCCAGATTGGCATCCGCGGGTGCCCTGAGCTCAGCGCAGCGGCCAGACGAAGAGGATCAGCGGCACGGCGAGCAGGATCACCAGCAGCGACAATGGTGCGCCGAGCCTGGCATAATCGCCGAAGCGGTAGCCGCCCGGCCCCATCACCAGCGTGTTGCACTGGTGGCCGATCGGGGTGAGGAAGTCGCAGGCGGCGCCGATCGCCACCGCCATCAGGAAGGCGTCGGGATTGTAGCCGAGCGTCTTGGCGAAGCCGGCGCCGATCGGCGCCATCACCAGTACGGTCGCGGCATTGTTGAGGAAGGGCGTCACTGCCATCGCCGCGACGAGCATCAGCCCGACCGCGCCCCAGCCCGGCAGCCCGGCGCCGATCTGTGCCAGCAGCCCGGCGAAGACATCGGTTGCACCCGTTGCACGCAGGCTGTCGCTGACCGGGATCAGTGCCGCCAGCATGACCAGGATCGGCGCCTCGACCGAGTCGTAGGCGTCGCGCAGCGAGAGCGCTCGCGTCACGAGCAGCGCCACCGCGGCGGCGAAGAAGGCGATCGCCACCGGCAGCAGGCCGAGCGCGACGACGATGACCGTCGCAGCGACGATCGATCCGGTGACGAAGCGGCGGCGCGTACTCCCCAGAGCGAGGCTGCGCGCCGCCAGCGGCAGCAGGCCGAGCTCGCGCAGCCGCTCGGGCAACAGATCCTCGTCGCCCTGCAGCAGTACGACGTCGCCGGCGCGCAAACGGATGTCGCGCAGGCGCTCGGTGAAGCGTTCGCCGGCGCGGCTGATGCCGAGCAGGTTGATGTGGAAGCGCGCGTGCAGGTCGACCTGCGCGGCACTAAGCCCTTCGAGCAGCGAGCCCTGCGTCACGATCGCCTCGCCGGTGCGGGCCGGATCGAGCGAGCCCTCGCGCTGCGTCGAGCGATGCTGGCCGACGAGTTCCAGCCCGCCATCGGCGACGACACGCTCCAGGGCCTTGGGCTCGCCGCGCAGCAGCAGGATGTCGCCGGCGCGCAGGCTGGCATCGGGCAGCGGCGCACGACGGCGCTCGCCATCGCGCAGGATCGCGACGAGCTCGACCTCGCCGTCACCGGGCTTCCTGAGATCGGCGACGGTCTTGCCGGCCAGCGGCCCCTTCTCGGGGATGCGCGCCTCGGTGACGTAGTCCTTGATGTCGAGAGCCTGGTCGAGCGAGCGCGAACCCTGGCGATCCTTCGGCAGCAGCCGGTAGGCGAGGCTGAGAAAGACGCAGCCGGCAAGCGCGATGCCGATGCCGACCGGAGTGAAGTCGAACATGGCGAAGGGCTTGCCGCCGAGCTCCTCGCGGACACGCGCAACGATCACATTCGGCGACGTTCCGACGAGCGTGACGATGCCGCCGAGCAGCGAGGCGAAGGCCATCGGCATCAGGAAGACCGAGGGCGATTTGCCGTCCTTGCGGGCGAGCTGGTAGGCGATCGGCAGCATCATCGCGAGCGCGCCGATATTCTTGATGATCGCCGACATGGCGGCGACGACGAAGACGAGGACGGCGACCTGCATCTGCGTCGAGCGCAGCGCGGGAGAGATGCGCGCCAGCGCGGTCTCGACGAGGCCCGAACGCGCCACCGCGGCACTGACGATCAGGGCGCTGGCGACGATGATGACGATATCGTCGGAAAAGCCCTTGAAGGCCTCCTTGGCCGGCACGACGCCGAGCGCGACACCGGCGAGCAAAGCCAGAAGAGCGATGACATCGTAGCGCAACCTGCCCCAGACAAAGGCCGCCATCATCGCGGCAACCAGGGAACAAGACAGAATCTGCGGCAGCGTCATGCAGGCAAGCTATCCGAAGGCGCACCGCCGCGGCATGGTCAAAGCCACTTTTTCCAGCGGAAGAACATGTAAGGCAGCACTGCGAAGAGAACCATCAGGCCGACTGCCATCGGGTAGCCGAGCTGCCATTCCAACTCCGGCATCGTCTTGAAGTTCATCCCGTAGATCGAGGCGATCAGCGTCGGTGGCATCAGCGCGACCGAGACGACCGAGAACAGCTTGATGATCTTGTTCTGCTCGATGCTGACCAGGCCGAGCGTCGCGTCGAGCATGAACTGCAGCTTGCTGGAGAGGAAGGTGGCGTGCTCCTCGATCGCCTGGACGTCGCGCAGGGAGGAGCGCCATTCCGGATTGAAGCCGCCTGCCGCCTTCTTCGTGCGCTTGAAGTTGGCGGACAGGTAGAGCAGCACGCGTTCGACCGAGACCATGCTCTCGCGGACATTCGAGATGATGTGCTCGTACTGGCCGATCTTGCGGACCACCGCCTGATAGGCGCGGCCATGCTCGACATGGGCGCTGTCTCCGTCGAAGATCTGGCGCGAGCGCATATCGATGCGGTCGCCGACGCCGCGCAGCACCTCAGCGGCGCGGTCGACGATCGCCTCGATCAGACCCTCGATCACGCCGGCCGGCTCGGGTTCGCAGCCGCCGGGCTTGCCGACGCGGTTCTTGAAGATGTTGAAGGCGCCCGGCTCGTCATAGCGCACGGTCACCAGCGCCTTCTCGGTCAGGATGAAGGTGACGTCGGCCAGGCGCGGGACATTGGTCTCGGATTGGCAGATGACGCGCGCCGTCATGTAATGCGCGCCGTCCTCGGCATAGATCGTCTCGGACGGCTCGAGATCGTGCATCTCCTCCCGGGTCGGAATCGAGATGCCGAGATGCTGCTCGATCTTGGCATCTTCCGGTGCGGTCGGGTTGAGCAGGTCGATCCAGATCGCGCCGGGCGGGATCTCATCCTCGATGGCGAGAGTGCGGGGCACGAGCTTGTCGCCGCTCGTCTGGCAGATGCCGTGGATCAGGAGCATGGCCGGTCATCCGGAATCGGGCGCCGCACGGCGCGGATTTGCACTGCACCAACTCCAAACGTCCGGCAGTGTCAAACCGATGACGCGTAGCTGCGGATACCCGATCCCGGCACGACATTCACTTGCCCGGTGTGGCCACCCCGCCCCGGCAACGTGGTTAGCATAAAATCAATCGCACGATGAGACACTGAACAAATCTGTCGCCCCTCCGGATCTGTCATGCTCAACGCCGCGAAGAATCTCAGCATCAAGACCATGCTCCTGACCGTGCTCGGCCTTGCCAGCGCGGCGATCGTGACGCTCTCGTCGCAAGCGCTCTGGCAGGCCTGGACGCGCCACGACAGGGCCGTCGAGGTGTCCGCTCTCGCCGATCTGAACAAGGCCTATTTCACGGCTCTGCAGAACCTGCGCTACGAGCGCGGCAACGGCGCGAGCGCGCTGTCGATGCCGACCGAGAAGAATGGCGGGATGATCGAGGACGTGCTGATGCGGCGCAAGCGTCTGGACGACGCCATCGCCACTGCGCAGGGAATCATCCGCAGCAACGGCTACGAGGTCGCCAAGACCGTCTCGACCGAGATCGACGGCCATGTCGCGGCGCTGAAGCCTCTGCGGGCGAAGGTCGACGCCAACTGGAAGCTGCCGCTGGATGCGCGGGAGAAGGAGCTGGCCGGGGCCAGCATGGCTCAGACCGGCAAGTTCCTGACCGCGCTCGAGGCCGCCTCGGCAACGCTGGAGGATCGCATCCTCGCGCTCGACGCCAGCTTCGCCAACCTCACCTCCGTCCGCGCGATGGCCTGGGCCGCGCGCTCGCTCAGCGGCTCGTCGACCATCGTCCTCAACAACGCCGTCGCGCAGGACCGCCCGCTCGACGCCAAGGAGAGCAATGCCGTCCTCGTCAACGATGCGCGCATGGAGTTCGCCTGGGGCGTGGTGAGGCAGCTCATCGGCCAGGCCAGCACCCCGCAGGCGCTCAAGGACGCGCTCGCCACCGCCGAGAACAGCTATTTCGGCGGCTCCTTCAAGGCGACGCGGGCCGACCTCGTCGCCAACGTGACTGGCGGGCGCAAGCCTTCGATCAATCCCGACCAATGGCGCGACCAGATCGTCGCCGCCTCCGAGACGCTTGGCGCCGTGGCGAGCCGCGCCATCGACGTCGTGTCGGATGTCGCCGACGCGAAGGCCGATGCGGCGATGCGCTCGCTCGTCGCCTACGGCCTGCTCCTGCTCGCCGCGCTGGTGCTCGCGCTGATCGGCCTCTGGCTGGTGCAAAGCCGCGTGACGCGCCCGATCACCGCCTTGACCGCCTCGATGAAGCAGCTGGCGCAGGGCGACTTCACCGCCGAGGTCATGGACAATGGCCGGAATGACGAGATCGGCGGCATGGCCGCCGCCGTCAGGGTGTTCAAGGAGAACGGGCTGCGCGTTCAGGCGCTCGAAGCGCAGGAGCGCGCTGCCGCAGCCGAGCGCGCCGCCCGGACGGAATCGATGATTGCCGTGGTCAATGACGTCGGGACGGTCGTCGCCGCAGCCGCGGCCGGTGATTTCAGCGCCCGGCTGCAATTGGAGAACGCCGACGCGCAGATGCAGCAGCTGGTCAACGGCATCAACCAGATCAACGCCGTGGTCGACGGCGCGACGACGGAATTCGCCGACATCCTGGCATCCGTCTCGCAGGGCGACCTGACCCGCCGGGTCGCGACCAGCTATCAGGGTCGCTTCGCCGAATTGAAGCATTCGGTCAACGAGACGGTCGAGCGGCTCTCGGACACGATCGGCGGCATCCAGGCGACGACCTCGCAGGTTTCCGCCTCTGCCCGCGAGATCAAGGCCGGCGCCGACGACCTCGCCAAGCGGACCGAGGAACAGGCGGCCTCGCTGGAGGAAACCGCGGCGACGACCGAGGAGCTCGCGGCATCCGTCAAGGCGAGCGCTGGGTCCTCGAAGTCTGCGGCCTCCGCCTCCGACGAAGCGATGAGCGTCGCGCAGCAGGGCGGCATGATCGTTCAGGACGCGGTCGCAGCGATGGAGCGGATCGAGGCCGCCTCGCGCAAGATCACCGACATCACCTCGGTGATCGACGGCATCGCCTTCCAGACCAATCTGCTGGCGCTGAATGCCGCCGTGGAAGCGGCCCGCGCCGGCGATGCCGGCAAGGGCTTTGCCGTGGTCGCCTCGGAGGTCCGCACCCTCGCCCAGCGCTCGGGCGAGGCCTCGAAGGACATCACCACCCTGATCCAGTCCTCGACCAGCGAGATCGAGGAAGGCGTGAAGCTCGTCCGCTCGGCCGGCGCCGTTCTCGACCAGATCGTCTCGGCCTCCCGTCAGGTCGCCGCGACCGTGGTCGAGATTTCGGCTGCGGCGGGCGAACAGGCCAACGGCATCGACGAGATGAGCCAGACCGTCGCGCATATGGACGAGATGACCCAGGCGAATGCCGCGCTGGCCGAAGAGAGCGCTGCCTCGGCGGCCTCGCTCGCCGACCAGATCCACAGCCTCGATCAGCTCGTGGCGGCCTTCCGCATCGCGGGTGGTGACACGCGCTCGACCAGCGAGCCCGAGCGCCTGCGCAACCTCGCCGCGGCCGCCATGTCGGAGACCCGCTCGGCTCCGCGCGCACCGGCGCGGAAGGCACACCCCGCCCCCGCGGCTCCGATGTCAGCCCGCAAGGTCGCGAACGGCGGAGCGCGCGAGCGCGAGTGGGAGGAGTTCTGAGCCTTCTGGCTCAGACACCGCCCTTCACGCCCTCAGGCGGCTTGATCTCCTCGGGCACGAAGAAGTCCGGCATCAGCGGCACCGACGGATCGACCCGATAGGGCGTGAAGTCGGTGACGCCCTCGCCGGCCATGAAATTGTCGTCGATCAGGAAATTGCCCGAGAAGCTGCGCGAGGGCTTGTTGAAGACCATCCAGGCGGCGTCGGCCAGCATTTCCGGCGTGCGGCTCGCCTGCACCATCTTGTCGCCGCCGAGCAGGTTCTTAACGGCCGCGGTCGCGACCGTGGTACGCGGCCAGAGCGCGTTGACGGCGATGCCCTTCGGCGCAAGCTCGCCGGCGAGGCCGAGCACGCACATGCTCATCCCATACTTCGCCATGGTGTAGGCGAGGTGCGGGGCGAACCAGCGCATCTTCATGTCGAGCGGCGGCGACAGCATCAGGATATGCGGGTTCTCCGCCTTCTCCAGATGCGGGATCGCGTATTTCGAGACCATGAAGGTGCCGCGCGTGTTGATCTGGTGCATCAGATCGTAGCGCTTCATGTCGGTCATCTGGGTGTTGGTGAGCGAGATCGCGCTGGCATTGTTCACGACGATGTCGAGGCCGCCGAAGGTCTGCGCCGTCTTGGCGATCGCCTCGGCGACGCTCTGCTCGTCACGAACGTCGACCATCAATGGCAGGCACTTGCCGCCAGCCGCCTCGATCTCGGCGGCAGCGGTGTAGATCGTGCCTTCGAGCTTGGGATGCGGCTCGGCCGTCTTGGCGGCGATGGTGACGTTTGCGCCGTCGCGCGCCGCCTTGATGGCGATGGCGAGGCCGATGCCGCGCGATCCGCCGGTGATGAAGAGCGTCTTGCCCTTGAGCGACATGCAGGTCTCCTCCCTCATTAGTCTTGCAAAATGAACCGGTCCGGCTGGCTGCCGTCCGCATCGGTGAAGCCATAGGCGCGCGCCAGATCGGCGACGTGCAGCACCTGGCCGGCATGGCGGGCGACATCCGGATCGCCCGCGAGCGCCGCGACCGCACGGCCGGCATAAAGCGGCGTCTCGGTGGTCTCGTCGGCCATGCCGGCGTCGCGCACGCGCTCGGTCAGGACATGGCCGGGGGACAAGGCCAGCGCGGTGACGCCGAAGGGCTTGAGCTCCTGCGCCATCGCCAGCGTCAGCCGGTTCATCGCCGCCTTGGACAGGTCGTAGAAGACATCGCCGAGATAGCCGCCGGCGGTGTCGAAGCTCACCGTGATGATCAGCCCCTGGCGCATCTGCACCATGGCCGGCGCGACGGCGCGCGCGAGCAGCAATTGCGCATAGACGCCGCTCTCGAAGCTCTGGCCGAGCCGCGCCACCGGGCGGCGCCAGAACGGCGCGCCGAAGGCCGAACCATCCGGATAGCGCTCGCCATCATAGCCCTCATTGCCGCCCCAGACCGCGTCGACGACGCAATCGAGCCGACCGAAACGTCGCAGTGACCAGGCGACGAGCTGGTCGACCTCGCGCTCATTGGTGTGGTCGCAGCGATAGGGCTCGCCGCGGCCGCCGGCGGCCTCGACCTCGCGGGCGGTGTCCTCGAAGGTTTCCGAGCGCTGGTCGGTGCGCGGGCCGGCCTCGCTGGAGCGGCCGGTGACGATCACGGTGGCGCCGGCCTGGCCAAGCGCCCTTGCGATGCCGCGCCCGAGCCCGCGCGAGGCGCCGGCGACGAGGCAGACCTTGCCGGCGAGCGGCTTTTGCGGGCTGTTATCGATCATGGCGATATCGCTGGCGCAATGCGAGCGGCTCCGCTAGAAGCCCCCTCCCCCGAACGGCGAGGACGATCATGGAAGCGAGCGAAGTCGCGGCCTGCTGGGAGGCCAATGCCGAAACCTGGACCCGACATGCGCGCGCCGGCTACGACCTCTACCGGGACGCGCAGAACACCCCGGCCTTCTTCGCCAACCTGCCCGACATCGACGGCCTGGATGGCCTCGACATCGGCTGCGGCGAGGGCTCGAACACGCGCAAGCTCGCCGAGGCCGGCGGACGTATCACCGCGGTCGACATCGCCCCGACCTTCATCCGCCACGCGCAGGAAGCCGAGACTGCCAACCCGCTTGGGATCGCCTATCGCGTCGCCGACGGCATGGCCCTGCCCTTCGCCGACGCCTCCTTCGATTTCGCCACCGCCTTCATGTCGCTGATGGACATGCCGCACCAGGATCGCGTGCTCGCCGAGGCCAAGCGGGTGCTGAAGCCGAGCGGCTTCCTGCAGTTCTCGATCCTGCATCCCTGCTTCGCCACGCCGGGCCGCAAGGTGATGCGGGACGAGGCCGGAAACGTGCTCGGCATCGAGGTCCGCGAGTACTTTCGCGTCAGCGACGGCGAGATCGAGAGCTGGCGTTTCGGCGCAGCACCCGCTGAGGAGAAGGCCAGGGTCGAGCCGTTCCGGGTGCCGCGCTTCCACCGCACGCTGAGCGACTGGATCAATCTGCTGGTCGCGACCGGCTTCCGGATCGAGCACATGCACGAGCCGGGTGTCGATGCGCAAACGGCCAAGGCCGTGCCCTATCTCGCCGACACCTATATCGCGCCGCTCTTCCTGCACATGCGCGTGCGGAAACCGGCGCGATAGGTCAGGTGCGGCGAGAGGCGTCACGCCGCAAAGACCGCAGCCGAATCCTCGACGGCGCCAGCGCCCTCCGTTACGGCGAGCTCCAGCGCGGTGGCTTCACAGACATGGTGCTCGGCATAGAAGCGGGCTGTGGCGAGCGCTGCGGCGCCCTGGTCCTCGCCCTGCATCGCCAGCGCCTTCTTGGCGAGGCCCGTGCCGCCCTGGGCGAGCGCGAACAGCTTGAGATAGGGCGTCGCGCCGGCGAGCGCGCTCGCCTGGTCGATGCCCATCGTCGCCAGCATCCACTCGGTCGCACGCTCGAGCGAGTCGACGGCCGCGCCGAGCCGCGCCGCGCTGTGGCCGAAGCCGGGTGTATTGGCCTCGCGCACAGCAGCGACGACGCCGCGCATCTCGGCGATCAGCGCCTTGACCGCGTCGCCATTGGAGAGCGGCAGCTTGCGTAGCACGAGGTCGATCGCCTGGATGCCGTTGGTGCCCTCATAGATGGTGGCGATGCGGGCATCGCGCAGGTGCTGGGCTGCGCCGGTCTCCTCGACATAGCCCATGCCGCCATGGACCTGGACACCGGTCGATGCGACCTCGACGCCGATATCGGTGGCATAAGCCTTGGCGATGGGCGTGATGATCGCCGCCCGCTCGGCCGCAGCCTTGCGCTTGCCCTCGTCGGCCTCGCGATGCGACCGGTCGAGCAATGCAGCCAGCAGCAGCGAGAGCGTACGCGCGGCCTGCGTCTTGGCGCGCATCTCCATCAGCATCCGGCGGATGTCGGGATGGACGATGATCGGGCTCATCGGAGCGCCCTTGGGCGCATCGAGCGCGGTGCCCTGCTTGCGCTCTTGCGCGAAGGCGAGCGCCTGCTGATAGGCGCGCTCGGCGATGGCGACACCCTGCACCGCGACGTTGAGGCGGGCATTGTTCATCATCGTGAACATGCAGGCGAGGCCGCGATTCTCCTCGCCGATCAGCCAGCCGATCGCGCCGCCCTCGTCACCATAGCTCATCGCGCAGGTCGGCGAGGCATGGATGCCCAGCTTGTGCTCGACGCCGGTGCAGCGGACATCATTGCGCGCGCCGAGTGAGCCGTCGGCGTTGACCAGATATTTCGGCACGAGGAAGAGCGAGATGCCGCGCGTGCCGGGAGGGGCATCGGGCAGACGGGCGAGGACGAGGTGGACGATGTTGTCCGTCATCTCATGATCGCCATAGGTGATGAAGATCTTCTGGCCGCTGATGCGGTAGGTGCCGTCGCCGGCGCGCTCGGCCTTGGAGCGCAGCGCGTTGAGGTCCGAGCCGGCCTGCGGCTCGGTCAGGTTCATCGTGCCCATCCACTCGCCGGAGACGAGCTTGGCGAGATAGGTCTCCTTCAGATAGTCGGAGCCGTGGGCATGCAGCGCCTCGATCGCGCCGACCGTCAGCAGCGGGCCGAGCGCGAAGGCGAAGGCAGCCGAATTCCACATTTCGGTGCATGCCGACTGCACCAGCGTCGGCAAAGCCTGGCCTCCATAGGCCTCCGGCCCCGGCAGCGCGTTCCAGCCGCCTTGCGCCCAGGCGTGATAGGCCTCCTTCCAGCCCGGCGGCGTGACGACGGTGCCGTCCTTGAGCTTGGAGCCGACGCGATCGCCGACGACATTCAGCGGCGCGAGGACATCGCCGGCGAACTTCGCGGCTTCCTCCAGCACGGCCTCGGTGACGCCATCCGCGAGTTCCGGTGCCAGCCCCTCGGAGATCAGGGCGTCGAGCCCGGCGACATGGCGCATCGTCGCCAGGATATCCTCGACCGGAGCACGGTACGACATCGCTTACCTCCCTCGGCGCCCACGCAGCATGGCGGGGCATTTGTCTCGTTGCGTTGACGGCGATGCTAGCCGCGAACTATGCGCTTGCCCACGCGCCAAGCGGCGCGTTCTCGCACATGCCATCCCGGCATTGTTATAGTTTACATATGAACTTTCAAGAGCGACCGTGACAGGACCTCGCCAGACCCAGCGCCTTTCCGCCGACGAGGCCGGCATCGCCGCCGCCGCGGAGCTGCTGCGCGCCGGCAGGCTGGTCGCGCTGCCGACCGAGACGGTCTACGGCCTCGCCGCCGATGCCAGCGACGACCGCGCCGTCGCCTCGATCTATGCCGCCAAGGAGCGCCCGAGCTTCAACCCGCTGATCTCGCATCTGCCGGATGCCGAGGCAGCCCGCCGCCAGGGCCTGTTCGATGCGCCTGCATTGGCGCTGGCGAAGGCGTTCTGGCCGGGGCCGCTGACGCTGGTCGTGCCGGCTTCGAGCTCGTGCACGGTCTGCAGCCTCGCCCGCGCCGGGCTCGACAGCGTCGCGCTGCGGGTGCCGTCGCATCCGGTGGCGCGTGCCGTGCTGCAGGCGGCGGGCCGGCCGATCGCGGCGCCCTCGGCCAATCGCTCCGGACGGGTCAGCCCGACCCAGGCCGATCACGTGCTCGCCGATCTCGATGGCCGTATCGACGCTGTGCTCGATGCCGGGCCGACGGCGGTCGGAGTCGAATCCAGTATCGTCGCCTGCCTCGGCGGCGCGCCGCGCCTGCTGCGGCCGGGCGGCGTGCCGCGGGCAGCGCTGGAAGCCGCGATCGGGCAAGCGCTCGTCATCGTCGAAGAAGGCGGTGCTGCTCCCGTCTCACCCGGGCTGCTCGCCTCGCACTACGCGCCGCGCGCTGCCGTGAGGCTCGACGCGGAAGCGCCGCGACCAGGCGAGGCCTGGCTCGGCTTCGGACAGGAACCGAACGGTGCCCTCCCCGCACTCGCCTTCAATCTCAGCCCGGCGGGCGACCTGACGGAGGCTGCAGCCAATCTCTTCGCCGCGATGCGCCGGCTCGACGACCAGCGCCCTGCAACAATCGCCGTCGCGCCGATCCCGATGCACGGCCTCGGCGAAGCGATCAACGACCGGCTGCGCCGCGCTGCGGCGCCACGCTGAGGGCGGTATAATCACTTACGGCGATGGCGTGACCCTGGCCTGTTGGGCGCGGGAGCCCTCCCCCCTTGTGGGGGAGGGTTGGGAGGGGTGACTGGGTGAGCGGCGTCGTGGTTTCGCCGATGATCAGCCTCACATGTGGGACGAATTGCAGCGGCGGCTGTTTGCGGAGGCGTGAGCCAAGCCTCGCGCGC
>NZ_JBNNPK010000024.1:0-103295 GCF_050275675.1 Allobosea sp. NPDC003192 | reverse complement strand
GCTCTGCGCGCAACCGGCCAGCCCCAGCCCGAAGAGGGCAACGAAGGAGCGGCGTGAAACGGCGTGTCGCGAAGGCGAGGTCACTGGCGAAATCCAGGAATTGGGGGACGCGGACCTTCTGGCCGCAGAACCTTAAGGCCAGACCAACGCGGCCAGAATTAGGCAGCTATTTGTCACGCGCTGCGAAAGAGGGCGAGGCCTTCGAGTCAAGGCCGAGCATGCCGCCGCCCGTTCCGCCATCCAGACCGTCGGCGCTGAGCCGCTTTCCGATCATCTGGACGATGCGCGGCGTCGTCGCGAACTTGCCGTGGTTGTAGTCGTCGCCGCTGCGATCCTTCGACAAGTCGATGATCGTCGCCCCCGACCGGCGCAGATCGGCGACGAGGTCGGTATCCTTCTCCGAGATCGCGCCCAGCCGCGCCTTGTCGCCGGCAATGCGCCGCGAGAAGTCGAGCGCCTTGTCATCCGACGAGACGAAGACGGTGACCGGCCGCTTGATCGCTGCAAGCTGGGTCTTGAACACGTCGAGATCGATGTCGGGCGCCGCCAGCATGACGTTGCGCAGCTTGCCGCCGAAGCTGCCATCGCCGCGGATCGCCGCTTGCCGCAGGGTCTCGACCGTGAGCAGCGTCCCCATCGAATGCGCGAGGATGTCGAAGCGGTTGGCGCCGAGATCGCTCGAGATCGCCCGCAGACCGATCTCGAGCGCATCGCGCGAGAAATCGGCACTGTCGCGATCATAGGGATAGGCGAGGACTTGCGCGCGCGACGGCCAGGTGAACAGCACGGGCACGCCCTTGAAGCCGGAATCGGTGACGATCTGGGCGAAGCGGAAGGCGGCATCGGCGAAATTGGTGTTGAAGCCATGGACGAAGACGAGCACCTCCCGGTCCGCTTGCGGCCGCCGCGCGATCTCCGCCCGCACCTGCTTCAGGATCTCCGGCTCGGTCAGGCGCTCGACGCCGCCGACAGTGAAATGGCTGGCCGGATCGCCGGCGCTCGTGACGCTGCCCGGGAGTTCGAGCTGGCCGACCTGGTGGCTGCGCGGCACGCTGATATCGAGCCGCGCGAACCCAACCGACGCGCTGCGCTCGCCGCTGAAATATTCGGGTTGCTTGGTCGTGGCTCGTGAGGTCGCAACGAAGATGCGGACCGCGCCGGCGGTATCCTCAGGCCTCGCCGCAGAAACTACCAATACGCGCGGCGGGCCGCCGCAGGCGGCGAGCGCGAGCGGCAACAGCAAAGCCAGAACAAAAGACCGCAAACCGGACACGAGACACGCTCTCCGCACCGGCGCGACTCGTCTCACCCTCCCTGCTGCTTGGCAAGAGCGGGGATGACACTTCCGCCTCCGAAAGCCTCGCTTCCGCTGCGCCCGCTCTCTTGCTACCAGCGGGTATGGTCGACCTCACAGCGCTCGGCGATGCGATTCTCAAGGGCGAGCGCGCGGCGCTGGCGCGGGCTATCACGCTCGCGGAAAGCCGGCGCGCCGACCATCGCGAGCAGGCGCAGGCCCTGCTCTCCCGCCTGTTGCCGCATACCGGCAAGGCTTTTCGCGTCGGCATCACCGGCGTGCCGGGGGTCGGCAAGTCGACGACGATCGACGCGCTCGGCAGCTATCTGACGAGCCAGGGCCACAAGGTCGCGGTGCTCGCGGTCGATCCGTCTTCGACGCGCAGCGGCGGCTCGATCCTCGGCGACAAGACCCGGATGGCCCGGCTCGCCGTCGATCCCAGCGCCTATATCCGCCCCTCGCCCTCCTCCGGCACACTGGGCGGCGTCGCCGCCAAGACGCGCGAGACCATGCTGCTTTGCGAGGCTGCGGGCTTCGACGTCATCCTGGTCGAGACGGTCGGCGTCGGCCAGTCGGAGACGGCGGTCGCCGATCTCACCGATTTCTTCCTGGTGCTGATGCTGCCCAATGCCGGCGACGAGTTGCAAGGCATCAAGAAGGGCATCATCGAGCTCGCCGACATGCTCGCGGTCAACAAGGCCGATGGAGAGGGAGCGACCGCGGCGCGCGCCGCGGCAGCACAATACAAGGCGGCCCTGCACATCCTGGCGCCGACCTCGCCGCTGTGGTCGACGCCGGTGGTGACGATCTCCGGCCTGACCGGAGCCGGCCTCGACGCGCTCTGGGCGAAGGTCGAGGAGCATCGCGCCCGCTTCGAGGCGAAGGGCCTGATCGCCGAGAAGCGCCGGCGGCAGGACGTCAAATGGATCTGGGCGATGGTGCAGGACCGGCTGCAGGCCAAGCTCCGGCACGACCCGGCCCTGAAGGCGCGCACGCCGAAGCTGGAAGCGGCCGTCGCCGCGGGCGAGATGGCCCCGACCGCCGCCGCCGACGAGATCGCCAGGGCGCTCGGGCTGTAGTCTCAGCGCCGGCGCCCTGCCTCCGGCACATCTCTTGAACCGTTGCGACCATGATGGAGGCTTCGATGACGCTTTCGCGCCGCGATTGGCTGCGCACGGCCCTTTTCGGCACGGTCGCGGCCTCCACTGGTCCCGTCCTGGCACAGGCGCCGCGTCCCACCACCCCGACCCCGCTCGGCACACTAGGGTTAGAGGCGACGCATTTCGGCTTGCGGCCCGGCTCGGCCGAGGACCAGTCCCGTATTCTCCAGGCTGCGCTGGTCGAGGCGGTGAAGCGTGATGCGCCGCTCATCGTCGCCCCCGGCCGCTATCGCATCGGCAATGTCGTGCTGCCCGAGAATGCCCGCCTGATCGGTGTCCCGGGCGCGACCCAGTTCATCGCCGCGCAAGCGGGGCCGCTGCTGGTCGCGCGGCGGATCAAGCGGGCTGCGATTTCCGGGATCGTGCTCGACGGCCTCGACATCAAGGCGGGCCAGCGCAGCGGTCTGCTCAATGCCGAGGAGGTGCTCGATCTCGCACTGTCCGATTGCGAGTTCGCCAATGCCGGCTCGGTCGGGCTGACGCTCAACCGGACCGCGGGGCGCATCGAGCGCAACCGCTTCCGCTCGATGCGGGATTCGGCGCTGTTCTCGCTGGATTCGCGCGGGCTCTCGATCGAAGCCAACACGGTCGAGGATTGCGGCAACAACGGCATCCAGCTCTGGCGCAGCCAGGCCGGCGACGAGCAGAGCCTCGTCAGGGGCAACCGGATCAACCGCATCCGCAATGATGGCGGCGGCGACGGGCCGAACGGCAACGGCATCAGTCTCTTCCGTTCCGGCGGCGTCCTGATCGAAGGCAACAGCCTGCGCGACTGCGCGCTGACCTTCATCCGCAACAATTCCGGCTCGGCCGTGCAGATGCTCGGCAATCAGGGCCGGCGCTGCGGCGAGACCGCGCTCTATTCCGAGTTCGCCTTCGAGGGCGCGATCATTGCGGGCAACCTCGTCGAGGATTGCGCCCAAGGCGCCAACATCACCAATCTCGATCATGGCGGGCGGCTCGCGGTCTTCGCCAACAACATCATCCGCAATGCGCAGAAGGGGCTGGCGCCGAAGGGCAAGGAGCTCGTCGGCGGCTCGGGCGTGCATGTCGAGGCGGAAGCAGCAGTAACAGGCAACGTCATCGAGAACGCCAGCGAGGTCGGTATCTCGCTCGGCTGGTCCTGGGCGATGCGCAACCTCGTCGCGACCGGCAACGTCATCAGGCGTACCGGGATCGGCATCTCGGTCTCGCTCGTCGCGAAGGAGCGCAATGCGCTGATCGCCAACAATCTGATCAGCGAGGCGAAGCTCGGCGCGGTGGTCGGCACCGAGTTCGGAAAGGCAGTGACCGGTGATCTGACCAAAGCGGAGGACAAGCGCGCCGCCGGCATCCGGATCGAGGGCAATTCCGTCAGCTGACGGTCGCGGCCTTAGCGGGCGCGAGCGCCCTCACCGCCTCCTCGACGCTATGGAAGACGTGCTCCGCCCCGATCTCGGCAGTCACGCCGAAGTCCCGCAAGGCCTGGAGCGCCCGCACCGACTCGGCCCGGGCAATGGCGAAGGTTCCGCCCTGCTTCCGGCAGGCCGCCGCCACAGCAAGCAAGCCTTGCGCTGCCGTATAATCGATGGCCGGGATGCCGCCGGCGTCCAGCACGAGCAAGGCCGGCTTTCGTTCCGCCAGCAATGTGAGGACGCCAAGTCGGAACGTCTCGGCGTTGGCGAAGAGCAGCGGCGCCGGAAAGGCGATCACCAGCACGCCGTCGACCTGCTCGCCCTGGCGGGCGGGCTCGGGCGGCCACCAGATGGTCGTGCCAGGGATGCGCAACTGCTCGATCGGCTCGCTGCGCGTCGTCATCCAGACCCCGTGCAGCAGCGACAGGCCGATCCCGACGGCGACGCCGGTCTCGACCGGCAGCCAGACGATGGCGACCGCGGTGAGCAGCACAAGCGCGAATTCGGAGCGCGATTGGCCGGCGATCCGCCGGATGACCTCGACCCGGACGATGCGCTGCGCCACGAAGAGCAGCACGCCGGCCAGCGCCGCCACCGGCACCTGCGCCAGCAGCGAGCCGCCCGCGACTGCGAGCGCCAGCACGATCAGCGCCGCCGTCGCCGCCGCGAGCTGCGAGCGTCCGCCGCTCTCGGCGACCACGGCCGTCCGCGGCGGGCTGGCATTGACGGGGAAGGTGCTGGCGAGCCCGGCGAAGAGATTCGCCGCGCCGATCCCGATGAAATCACGATCGATCTTCGGCTCGGCGCCATCGGGATCGCGGAAGGAACGGCTTACGGTGGCCGTCTGCATCATCACCACCAAGGCGATTACGAGCGCGAGCGGGACGAGGCTGCGGATATCGGCCCAGTCGAGCACCGGCGGCGCGAAATTCGGCCCGCCGGAAGGCAAGGCGCCGAGCACCGCGACACCGCGCGTCTCCAGCTTGAAGAAAACAACTGCCGCTGTCGCCCCCACGAGCGCCAGCAATGCCCCGGGCACACGCGGCGCGAAGCGCTCGCACAGGTTCACGATCGCGAATGTCGCGACACCGATCGCCAGCGAGATCGGGTTGACGCCGCCGAGCCCGTGCCAGAGCGCCGCGATCTGGCCGGCGATGTGATGGCCACCACCAGGAATGCCGAGCAGGCCGGGAAGCTGCGACACGGCGATATGGACGGCGATGCCGGCGAGGAAGCCGGTCAGCACCGGCACGGACAAGAGATCGGCGATCCAGCCGAGCCGGAGCAGGCCGGCGACGACGAGCACCAGCCCGACCAGCAGCGCGAGCAGGGTCGCCGAGCCCGCAGGAATCGCCCCGCCCGCCGCCAGCGCCGCGAGGCCGCTGACGAAGATCGGCGTGATCGTCGAATCCGCGCCCGCCGTCAGCAGGCGACTCGCGCCGAACAGGACGAAGCCGAGCGTCGCCGCAACGAAGGCATAGAAGCCGATCTGCGGCTCGAAGCCGCCGAGCCTTGCCGTCGCCATCTGCTCGGGGATGGTGATCGCCGCGAGCGTCAGTCCGGCGAGAAGGTCGCGGCCAAAGGAGCCGGCGCGGCCGGGCACAACGGGGCTTTCATCTGAAAGGGAAGCAGGCGGCATCGCGCGAAACCGAAGGCGGACTCAGACCCTCGCGCCGCACCGTATTCTCCGTCAAGCGCGCGACCGCAACGCCTCCGCCGCGCGGACGCGGCCGACCTCGATACCGTTCCAGTTCTTCATCACCGTCTCGCGGAAGGGCGCGAAGGCCGCCTCGTCGCCGCCCTGCCGCGGCAGGAAGCGCTCGACCAGCGCCGCCATGGCGATCTCGGTGGCGCGGCCGGCGCCGTCATCGCATTTCAGGGCGATGCCATAGCCGAGCTCCGGCAGCGTGCCGCAATAGACGCCCTCGGCTCCGGTCTTGATGAAGGCGCGAGCGCCGAAGACCTCCATGAAACGCGTGTCGAAGCGGCCGGTGCCGGCAACCATGAACGGGTTGGCGGCGACTGCCTCGCGGATGCGCCGCGCCGCCTCCGCGCGCTTCGGACCCAGGCCATTGCCGGTGCCGAAGCGGGCGAAGCCGAGCGCCAGCGCCCTCAGCGGCACCGCATAGGTCGGGATCGAGCAGCCATCGGTGCCGGAGAGCTCGGCCTTGTGCGCAGCGCCGGTCACCTCCTCAAGTGCGGCGCGAACCGCCTGCTGCACCTTGTGGCCCGCCTTCACATAGCCGGCCGGGTCCTCGTCGATGCCGCAAGACAGGCAGACAAAGCCCGCATGCTTGCCGGAGCAATTATTGTTGAGGGCTGTCGGCTCGCGACCAGCCTTGGCGAGCGCCCGCGCCGCCGCCTCGCCCATCGGCCAATGCGCACCGCATTCCAGGCAGCCGGCGTCGCGGCCGGCCTTCCTCAACATGCCGAGCGAGGTCTGCGCATGCAGCTCCTCACCGGAATGAGAGGAGACCGCGAGCGCGATCTCGGCCGGAGTCAGGCCATAGCGATCGGCAGCGCCGCTTTCGAGCAGCGGCAGGGCCTGCAGCGCCTTCACTGCCGAGCGCGGAAAGACCGGGCGCTCGACATCCCCCAGAGAAAGCACGACCGCCCCGTCCGCATCGACGACAATCGCCGTGCCACGATGACGCGATTCGACCGTGCTGCCACGGGTGACTTCGGCGAGAACGGGATTGTCCATCTGGCATCTCCGGCGGAACGGCCACCGCCTTGTCGCGTTTGTCTCTCGACCTGTCAAAGCCCATGGCGCACAGTGCGGCATGGGGCAGGTCAGCGCCTTCGCCCAACCGTAAACGTGAGCAGACGCCTTGCCCCGGTGAGGCGCGGCCCAGGATCAGATGACCGACAGCAGCACGGCCCCCGACTACGAAGTCGAATACAACAACCGCGCCCGTGTGCCGGAGCATCCCGGCATCATCGCCGACTGGGCAAGCGATGCGGCGGCCTATCGCGACGTCGCCGTCAGCGAGCTCGGCATCCGATATGGCGAGGGCCTGCGCCAGACCTACGACCTGTTCAAGCCGGAAGCGGTGAAGAGCCAGGCGATCGTGCTCTTCATCCATGGCGGCTACTGGCAGGCGCTCGATCCGAGTTTCTTTTCCCACATGGCGCGCGGACTGAATCTTCGCGGCGTTCCGGTCGCCGTCGTGGGCTATGACCTGTGCCCGCAGGTCGAGGTCGGGCATATCGTCTGGGAGCTGCAGCAGGCCGCAGCGGCGATCTGGCGGCGCTACAACCTGCCGGTGGTCGCAGCCGGGCACTCGGCCGGGGGCCAGCTTTCCGCCTGCCTGCTGGCGACCGACTGGAGCAATGTCGACGCCAAGCTCCCCGAACACGTCGTTCCGGCCGCCTATGGCATCTCCGGCCTCTACAATCTGAAGCCGCTGACCGAGACCAGCATCAACAAGGCCCTCGGCCTGACGATGGAGGGGGCAGAACTCGAAAGCCCGCTGTTCTGGCCGGCGCCGTCCGGGCTCGTCATGGATGCGGTCGTCGGTGGCGCCGAGAGCGCCGAATACCTCAAGCAGAGCCGAAGACTGACCGATGTCTGGGGCCTGGAAGGCGTGCGCACGCGCTATGAAGAGATCGACGGTGCCAACCATTTCACCGTGCTGGAGACGATCCCCGATCCGGAAAGCGCCATGACACGCCGCATCGCCGAACTCGCAGGCGCTTGACCCGCCCGCAGCAGGCTCTATCCAGAGGCGACAGGATTCCGGAGCCAAGCGATGCAGACCTTCTTCGTCGAGATCAAATGTAAGCTCGGCAAGACCTATGAGGTCGCCAGCGAACTCGCCGACCGCGAGATCGCCTCGGAAATCTATTCGACTGCCGGCAACTACGACATCCTGGCCAAATTCCATGTCGCGGCCGATGTCGATATCGGCCACTTCGTCGCCCAGAAGGTGCAGTCGATCCCCGAGATCGCCGATACCCACACGATCATCACCTTCAAGGCGTTCTGAGCACCAGCGCCGGATCCGATCAGATTGGCTCTATCTGATCGGCATGGTCAGACCGTCTTCCGGCAACATCGCAACGAGCAGATCGGCAAATCGACGCGCTGCGGGCGCGACCGAGCCGGCGGACGGAAACAGCAGCATCGTCCGGTAGGCGATGGCCGGCGCGAAGCGGCGGGCCACCAGCCCCTGCATGCCGCCGAATGTCAGCGGAAACGGGTTCAGCAAAGCCAGACCGACGCGCTGCCGAACCATCTCGGCGACGAAGACGGCTGCCGTGCCCTCCCCGACCAGTCGTAGAGCCACGCCGGCGTCGGCGAAGGCCTGCTCCACCTTGATGCGCTCCGGAAAGCGCCGTGCGAGGGCGATGATCGGCTCTTCGGTGAGGTCCTGAGGCCCGAGAACATCGCGGTCGGCAAGCGGGTGATCCTCCGGCATCAACACATGCGCGACGGCCTCCCGGATAGCCTTGCCGTGGATGCCGATATGAGATGCGGACATGTCCACGAGCCCGAGATCGACGGCGCGGTCGGCGACCTGCGTGATCACGGTCGAGCTGGTATCGATCTCGACATTGGCGACGACATCGGGCTCCTGCCGGCGGAATTCCGCCAGCACCGGCGGCAGGACGAACTGGGCCAGGGTCGGCGGCGTGGCGATGCGCAGCACGCTCGCCTGAACGGACTGTCCGGGCCAGCGGTTCAACCGGTCGAGCGCCGCGAAGATCGGCTGCGCCTCCGCGTCCAGCGCAAAGGCGTCTGCAGTCGGCACGAGCCTGCCGCCCTCGCGCGCGAACAGCGGGCGGCCGACATGCGCCTCGAGCGCCGCGAGCGCCCGCGATACGGCGGGCTGCGAAATCCCGAGCATCTGCGCTGCTGCCACGGTCTTGCGGGTCGCGATCATAGCCTGCAGCACTTCGAGTTCTCGCAAGCTCGGGGGCCGCCGCTCGGCGCTCGCCGTGTTCACCATGATCGCGTCCCGCCCCTATCCACGCTTCGCATCCGCTTATGCAACGAGATTATATCAAAGCGCCCGCTGTATAATTTACAGGTATATGATTTCGTTCTACAAGCCCGGGCGGGCGAGGTCAGGGGCAGACCGGCCAATCCGGCGACTCGCCACGCGCGGCTCAGTTGTGAAAGATGGCGCCATGAAGCCATCGGGAGGTTCGGAATGAAAACGTTCAGCGCCAATGGGCTGAAAGCTCTCAAGCTCGCCATTCTGGCAGCTCCGGTCATGACCATCGCCGGCCTTGCATCGGCCCAGGAGCTCAAGATCGGCCTGTCAGCCGAACTCAGCGCGATGGATCCGCACTATCACAACGTCTCGCCCAACAACATGCTGGCGCGACACATCTACGAGCCACTGGTCGGCCAGGACGAGAAGCAGGCGCTGAAGCCGCTGCTGGCCGAGAGCTGGAAGGCGATCGACGACACCACCTGGGAGTTCAAGCTGCGCCAGGGCGTCAAGTTCCATGACGGCACGCCGTTCACGGCGGACGACGTGATCGCCACCATGCAGCGCGCCCCGAACGTGCCGAAGAGCCCGTCGAGCTTCTCGGCCTATGTCCGCGGCAAGGAGTTCACCAAGGTCGACGACTTCACCGTGCGCGTGAAGACCGCGGCGCCGGCGCCGCTGGTGCCGACCGACCTCTCGACCTTCGGCATCATCCCGGCCAAGTGCAAGGACACCACCACCGAGGACTTCAACCTCGGCAAGTGCACCACCGGCGGAACCGGCGCCTACAAGCAGGCCGAGTACGTCGCCGGCGACCGCGTCGTTCTGACCCCGAACGAGAATTACTGGGGGGGCAAGGAGCCTTGGTCGAAGGTCACCTTCCGGATGATCACCTCGGCACCGACCCGCGTCGCGGCGCTGCTGGCCGGCGATCTCGACGTGATCGAGAACGTGCCGACCTCCGACGTCGCCCGCCTCAAGGGCGACGCCAAGCTCAGCGTCGCCAGCACGGTCTCGAACCGCGTGATCTACTTCCACATGGATCACTTCCGCGAGGTCTCGCCCTTCATCAAGGGCAAGGACGGTTCGGAGATCAAGAACCCGCTGCGCAACCTCAAGGTCCGCCAGGCGCTGTCGATGGCGATCAACCGCCCGGGCATCGTCGATCGCATCATGGAGAAGGAGGCGATCCCCGCCGGCCAGCTCCTGCCCGATGGCTTCTTCGGCACCTCCAAGAAGCTGAAGCCGGTCGCCTATGACCTCAACGGCGCCAAGAAGCTGCTCGCTGAGGCCGGCTATCCCAACGGCTTCAAGATGAAGCTCCACGGGCCAACCAACCGCTACCTCAACGATACCAAGATCATCGAGGCGGTGGCGCAGATGTTCTCGCGTCTCGGCATCGAGACCGAGGTCGAGACGCTGCCGTCGGCGAACTTCTTCACCCGCGCCTCGCAGGGCGGCCAGGGCAACGTGCCGGAGTTCTCCTTCATCCTGGTCGGCTGGGGCGCCGGCACCGGTGAATCCTCGGACTCGCTGAAGGCGCTGCTCGCCACCTTCGATCCGCAGAAGGGCATGGGTGCGACCAATCGCGGCCGCTACTCCAACCCGGCCTTCGACACCAAGCTGGTCGAGGCGCTGAGCACCGTCGACGACGCCAAGCGCGACGCTGCCCTGGCCGAGGCGATGGACATCGGCATGAATGATGTCGGCCTGATCCCGACGCATTTCCAGCTGAACACCTGGGCCTCGCGCAAGGGCGTCAAGGTCCAGGCCCGCACCGACGAATACACGCTCGCGACCGGCATCCGTAAGGACTGACCGGACCTGTCGATCCCGGTCAGGACCGGCTTGAAGCCAGGTCCTGACCGCGCGACACTCTTTCCTTGTAAAAATGCGAAGGCGCCATCCCACCGGCCTTGCCGGGTGGGATGGCGCCCCGCACTTCGATCCGGAAGGCCCGGACCATGCTGGCATTCGTCCTGCGCCGCCTGGCGCAAGCCCTCTTCGTCATCGCGGCGATGCTCGTGATCGTCTTCTTCGGCGTCAACGTCGTCGGCGATCCCATCTACATGCTGATCTCGCCGGAGATGGACCAGCAGCAGATCGCCGAGACGGCGCGCGCGCTCGGGCTCGACCGGCCGATCTGGGAACAGTTCCTGGTCTTCCTGAAGAACGCTGCCCAGGGCGATCTCGGCCGCTCCTTCGTCCATGGCGAATCCGCGATCAAGCTGATCCTGCACCGCATGCCTGCGACGCTGGAGCTCGCCTTCGTCGCGCTGGTCCTGGCGATCGTGATCGGCCTGCCGCTCGGCCTCTATGCCGGTTTGAAGCCGGAGAGCCGGCTGTCCCGCTTCATCATGGCGGTCTCGATCCTCGGCTTCTCGCTGCCGACCTTCTGGGTCGGCCTGATGCTGATCCTGACCTTCGCGGTCAGCCTCGGCTGGCTACCGGCGACGGGGCGCGGACCGACCGTCTCGATCCTCGGCTTAGAGACCTCGCTGCTGTCGCTCCAGGGCTGGAAGCACGTCGCCCTGCCTGCCTTCAACCTGGCGCTGCTCAAGATCTCGCTGGTGATCCGCCTGGCGCGGGCCGGTGCGCGCGAAGCGGCGCTGATGGACTACGTCAAGTTCGCGCGGGCCAAGGGCCTGTCGCAGGGCCGGATCATCGGCGTGCACATCCTCAAGAACATCATGATCCCGATCGTCACCGTGCTCGGGCTGGAGTTCGGTTCGCTCGTCGCCTTCTCGGTGGTGACCGAGACGATCTTCGCCTGGCCGGGCATGGGCCGCCTGCTGCTGGAGGCGATCACAAGGCTCGATCGGCCGGTGATCGTCGCCTATGTCATGGTCGTCGTCGTGCTGTTCGTCACCATCAACCTGCTGGTCGACCTGATCTATTCGGCGCTCGACCCACGCGTGCGCCTGACGGAGGCGACATCATGAGCGAAGCCGCCCTGCCCTCCACGACTGCCGCCCCGCCGGCCGCTCCCGCCAAGGAGGAGACGCCGTTCCGGCGCTTCGTCCGCTCCTTCATCGAGGACCGGCTGGCGCTGTTCGGCCTCGCCCTTTTCATCCTGATCGTCCTGCTCGCGATCGCTGCGCCGCTGATCGCGCCACAGAACCCGTACGATCTCGCCAGCGTCGACGTCATGGATTCACGCCAGCCGCCGGGCTCGGTCTCGGGCGAGGGCTTCACCATGTGGCTCGGCTCGGACGGCGTCGGCCGGGACCTGCTCTCAGGCATCCTCTACGGCCTGCGCATCTCGCTGATGGTCGGCGCCTTCTCGGGCATCCTGGCGGCGAGCATCGGCGCGGCGATCGGCCTGATCGCTGCCTATGCCGGCGGGCGCATCGAGAATGCGATCATGCGCCTTGTCGACCTGCAGCTCTCGCTGCCCTCGGTGCTGGTCGCGCTGATCCTGGTCGCGGGCCTCGGCAAGGGCGTCGACAAGATCATCATCGCGCTGGTGATGGTGCAATGGGCCTATTACGCCCGCACCGTGCGCGGCTCGGCGCTGGTCGAGCGGCGCAAGGAATATGTCGAGGCGGCGCAGTCTCTCGGCCTGTCCCATGCCCGCACCGTCTTCCGGCACATCCTGCCGAACTGCCTCGCCCCCGTCATCGTCATTGTCACCGTGCAAACGGCCCATGCGATCTCGCTGGAAGCGACGCTGTCCTTCCTCGGTGTCGGCCTGCCGCAGACCGAGCCCTCGCTCGGCGTGCTGATCGCCAACGGCTTCCAGTACATGCTCTCGGGCAGCTACTGGATCTCGGTCTTCCCCGGCTTTGCGCTGCTGCTGACGATCGTCTCGATCAACCTGGTCGGCGACCGCCTGCGCGATGTGCTCAACCCGCGGCTGGAGAAGTGAGCATGGCGCCCGTTCTCGAAGTCAGCGGCCTCAAGACCCATTTCTTTACCCGCGCCGGCACGGTGAAATCGGTCGACGGCGTCTCGTTCCGGGTCGATCGCGGCGAGGTGCTCGGCCTCGTCGGCGAGTCCGGCTCGGGCAAGTCGGTCACCGGCTTCTCGGTGATGGGATTGATCGATCCACCCGGGAAGATCGTCGAAGGCTCGATCAAGCTCAACGGCAAGGAGCTGGTCGGGCTCGACGAGGAGGGCTTCCGCAAGGTCCGTGGCCGCGAGGTCGCGATGATCTTCCAGGACCCGATGATGACGTTGAACCCGGTCCTGCGCGTCGACACGCAGATGATCGAGGCCGTCACCGCCCATGACAAGGTCTCGCACAAGGCGGCACGGGACCGCGCACGCGATGCCCTAGCCAAGGTCGGCATCCCCTCGCCCGAGGAGCGGCTCAACGCCTATCCGCACCAGTTCTCCGGCGGCATGCGCCAGCGCGTCGCGATCGCGATCGCCCTGCTGCATCGCCCGCCGCTGATCATCTGCGACGAGCCGACCACGGCGCTCGACGTCACCATCCAGAGCCAGATCCTGGCAGAGATGCAGAGCCTCTGCGCCGATACCGGCACGGCGCTGGTCTGGATCACCCATGATCTCGGCGTCGTCGCCGGCCTCGCCGACCGGATCGCAGTGATGTATGCCGGCCGCATCGTCGAGACCGGCCCGGTTGATCCGGTGCTCGATACCCCGCTCCATCCCTACACCAACGGCCTGCTCGGCTCGCTGCCGGCCGAGGGCGAACCCGGCGCGCCCTTGCGCCAGATCAGGGGCTCGACGCCGTCGCTGGCACGCCTGCCGCAAGGCTGCGCCTTCGCAGCGCGCTGCGACTACGCCCAGGCCGACTGCCTCGCCATCGCCCCCGACGTCACCCCGTTCCCGGGAGAGCGCGGCGTGCGCTGCCACCACCCGCTGAACCTCGCCGGAGTTGCGGCATGAGCACGCCGATCCTCACGCTCGAAGGCGTCTCGAAGCGCTTTACCAAGCCGCTCGACGCCGCCTCGAAATTCGCCAACCTGCTCGGCGCCAATTACAGCGAGCAGACCGTCCACGCCGTCGACAGCGTCGACCTCTCGATCCGCCAGGGCGAAGTGGTCGGGCTCGTCGGCGAATCCGGTTGCGGCAAGTCGACGCTCGGCCGCGTCGTCGCCGGCGTCCACCATGCCAGTTCCGGCCGCGTCTCCTGGCGCGGGCGCTACACCGACGAGATGTCGGCGGAGGAGCGCAAGGCGGCAACGCTCGCCATCCAGATGATCTTCCAGGACCCGATGTCCTCGCTCAACCCGCGCCTGCGCGTCACAGACATCGTCGGCGAGGCGCCGGTGGTGCATGGGCTGGTGCCGAAGGCGCAGCAGGACGCCTATGTCGCCGAGATGCTCGACCGGGTCGGTCTCGACTCGACCTATCGCCGCCGCTATCCGCACCAGTTCTCCGGCGGCCAGCGTGCCCGCATCGGCATTGCACGGGCGCTGGCGGTCAAGCCGCAATTCCTCGTCTGCGACGAGAGCGTCGCCGCACTTGATGTATCGATTCAGGCCCAAGTCCTGAATCTTTTCATGAAGCTGCGCGACGAACTTAACCTGACTTATCTTTTCATTAGCCATGATCTCTCGGTGGTCCGCCACCTCTCCGACCGGGTCGTGATCATGTATCTCGGCCGCGTCGTCGAGGCGGCGCCAGCGAGCGAATTGTTCAAGGGCCCGCAGCATCCTTATGCGCAGGCTCTGCTCGCCAATGTCCCGACGATCAGCGCCCGCAAGAAGCGCTTCGCCCCGCTCAAGGGCGAGATCCCCTCGCCGCTGCACCCGCCGACCGGCTGCCATTTCCACCCGCGCTGCCCGCAGGCCGGGCCGCGCTGCAAGGCCGAGCGGCCGGCGCTGAAGGAGATCGCCCCCGGCCATGTCGCCGCCTGCCATCTGCACGATGGCGGCGTCGGCGCGCTGGCGGCCTGAGGCCCCGGCTCAGAGCGGCGAGAGCTGCCAGGCATACTGATAGCGGCCATACTGGGTGCTGGTGACGCCGTTGCGCTCGGTGCCGGGGAACTCCTCCGGCGGCGTCACCACCGTGACCCTGAAGACCCCGGTCTTGCCCGGCTTGAGCAGGCCCATATGGACGGCGGCGGCGCCGATCGTGGAATCGCCGCTATAGATGTCCGTGCCCCAGAGCTGGCCTTCGAGGACACCGGTGACGCGGAAATAGTAGACGGCGCCTACCTTCTCGCAGAGCCCGTGCATGTTGGTCGGCGCGTCCGAGGCGATGGAGTTCTGCTCCAGCAGCGTCCTGAGCTGCCGGCGAGAGAGTTTTCCGCGCTTGTCGAAATAGGCGACGAGATCCTGAACGACCTTCACGATGCGCCTCCGGCTTGCATGACGACGACCCGTCCATAGGACGGTTGGAACGAGGCCGAGGGCTTCGGCAGCGCCCAGAGCACCGCGTAGGGGACGGCCTCGTTGGGATAGGTGATGTCGCCGTCGGTGATGACGATCGCGGCGCTGACGCGCGGATCGTCCGCCAATGCGTCGAGCGCCGGCGTGAGGTCGCTGCCGCCATAGCCGCTGATCTGGTAGTCGGCGAGCGTCGCCGGCGAGAGCACCTCGTCCGAGGTGACGACGGTGTCGCACTGGACGACGCGGATATCGTCGACCCCGGCCGCATCGCAGAAATCGGCGATGGCGCCGAGCGCCTTCGGAATGTCGTCGCCCATCGAGGCGCTGGTATCGAGGATGACGTTCAGCATCCAGGAGTGGCGCTTGCGACCGGGCAGCACGACGTCGCTGCGATCATCGCCGCGACGCGAGGCGCGGGTGTAAGTGCGCTCGCCGGGCGCGGCACCGTCGAGCCAAGCCTGGAGCGCGACATGCCAGGGCGTGTGGAAGAAGCCGCGCTGCGCCCGCACGCTCTGTTGCTGGCCGCCTGCGCTGTCGCCCCGGCCGCGCAAGGCACCCATCGCCTTCGCCAGCACCATGCCGCGCGCCGCGAGATCGCGCATCGCCCGTGCCCGCTCGGCCTGGTCGGCGCTGTCCTCGGGGAAAAGCTCACGTTCGCGCTGGGCGTCGAGCGCATCGCCCATCGCGCCGGCAGGCGCCTGACGCGCCGCACCGAGCACCTGCTCGACGGTCACGACCTGGCCTTCCCAGACTTGAGTCCGCGACGGCATGTAATTGCCGGTGTGGCGCATCTCCAGCACGATGTCCTCGGCCGAGCGCTCCCGTGCGCCTGGCATGTCGAGCCCGCCGGCCGGGATGCTGGTCGTACCCAGCGCATGCCGCAGCATGTCGTTGATGATGTAGTCGTGGGCGTAGTTGAACTCGAGCGCGGCACTGCCACGGGCCCGATCATGGGTCCGCAGCGCCAGATGCAGCAGCTCATGGGCGAGCACGAAGACCAGGTCGTCGGCGGAGAGCCTGGCCGTGAAGGCCGCGTTGGCCAGGAGCCGGCCGGACGCAAAGACACCCATGGTCGGCACGCGCTCGTCGATCTCGACGCGCACAGCGGCGGCAAGCCCGGCCAGATGCGGGAACGGCACCGTCACCAGCCGCAGGCCCCGCATGATCCGCGCATGGGTGGCGCGTTCGGCAGCCGGAAGATCGGATGCCGTTCTCATGCCGCGACCTTGCGCAGCAGATCATACATGGCGCGGTCGGCACCGAGCGTACCCCAGGTCTCGACCATGTCGTTGAGGGTGAGCAGTTGGTGCTCATGCGACAGGCTGCGCAGGAAGCGATTGATCACCGCCGGCTTGATGCCCTCGGCGCGCCCATCGCGAACGAACTGGCGGATGCAGTCGAGGATGAACCAGCGGGCGGAATCGCCCTTCGGCAGCAGCTCCGGCTTGCGCAGATAGTCCTCGAGCGGGCGGACTGCGCCGATCGAATCCTCGGCCAGCGCGCAGAACACCACGGCGTCCTCCGGCGAGAGCCGCCCGAAGGCGAGCGCGCGCCGCAATTCATTGCTGAGAAAGCCGGCCTTCTGCGCCATGTCGAGCGCCCGCGACAGCAGCGTCCAGGCGCGCGGCGTCGAGAATGGCACCGGCTCGGCCGGCACTGGCCGCATCAGCGCGTCGGGGATCGTCGCGATGAAGCTGCGGATCTCGGCTCGCACGCCGGCGCGCTGGGCCCAGGCCAGCCAGTCGTCGGTGTCGACGCGCAATTGCAGGATGGTGACGCGATTGACCAGCGCCGAGCTCATCGCCCGCACCAAAGCGCGGTCCTGAAGGCGGTTGCCGGCAGCGACCACCCAGGTGCCCTTCGGCAAGGCATGCTCGCCGAGTCGCCGCTCCAGCAACAACGAATAGAAGGCCTTCTGGACATCGGGCGAGCAGGCCGGCAATTCGTCGAGGAACAGGCAGAACGGCTCGGGCTTCTCCGGCAAGAGCACGCGCGGCGGGCAGAACACCGAGCGCTCGCCGACGATGCGCGGGATGCCGCTGACGTCTTCCGGCGCGATCTGGGTGCCAAGCAGCGACCGGCAGGGCAAGCCGGCTTCGCGCGCCGCTTCATAGACCAGCTCGGACTTGCCGAGCCCCGGCGGCGAGAGCAGCAGGAAGCTCTGCTCATGCGCCATGCATTGGATCAGCTGCTTGGCCTGTCGCAACGAGACGACTTCCTCGAAGGCGGAACGCGTCGCTTCCATCAACCCCTCCCAGGGACGCCCCGCAGGGATCAAATCCGCGGGTATCGCGAGAGGCAGTGTGCAACAGCCGAGGCCTTTGAAATCATTATTTCTTTGTAATGTTCAATTTTGTTTCACGGCTGTTTCACGGACCGCGACTTTGATGGGTTTTCGCGATCCTGCGGCACATGCCGGCGAAACTCGGCGCCGTTTTCTCAGCGGCACAAGTCTTTCGTCGCCCGCCCCGGCTTGACGCCCACCCCCTTTCCGCGCGACCTCGTCTGTAAGCAACGGCGGCGCAGAGGAAGCGTGGGGATGGCTAAGAGCACCTTGTCGGCGGACCTTCGTTCTGGCGCGCTGGTTTATCACCGCCTTCCCAAGCCCGGTAAGCTCGAGATCCAGGCGACCAAGCCGCTCGGCAATCAGCGCGACCTCGCCCTCGCCTATTCACCCGGCGTCGCCGCGGCCTGCGAGGCGATCGTCGAGGATCCGGCGGAAGCGGCCGAGCTGACCTCGCGCCAGAACCTCGTCGCGGTCATCACCAACGGCACCGCCGTGCTCGGCCTCGGCGACATTGGTCCGCTGGCCTCCAAGCCGGTGATGGAAGGCAAGGCCGTCCTGTTCAAGAAGTTCGCCGGCATCGACTGCTTCGACATCGAGGTCGAGCAGAAGAACATCGACAAGTTCGTCGACGTCGTCGCCGCGCTGGAGCCGACCTTCGGCGGCATCAATCTCGAGGACATCAAGGGCCCCGAATGCTTCGAAATCGAGGAGAAGCTCAAGGCCCAGATGAACATCCCGGTCTTCCATGACGACCAGCACGGCACGGCGATCATCGTCAGCGCCGCAGTGCTGAACGGGCTCGACCTCGCCGGCAAGAAGATCGGCGAGGTCAAGATCGTCGTCTCGGGTGCCGGTGCGGCCGCGTTGGCCTGCCTCAACCTCCTGGTCGAGCTCGGCGCCAGCAGGAAGAATATCTGGGTCACCGACCTCGACGGCGTGGTCTACAAGGGCCGCAACACGCTGATGGACCGCTGGAAGGAGGTCTATGCCCAGGAGACCGACGCGCGCACACTCGCCGAGGTGATCGGTGGTGCCGACATCTTCCTCGGCCTCTCGGCCGCCGGGGTGCTGAAGCCTGAAATGGCCAAGCAGATGGCGGAAAAACCCCTGATCCTGGCGCTTGCCAACCCCAACCCCGAGATCACGCCGGAGGACGCGCTCGCCGTGCGCCCCGACGCCATGATCTGCACCGGCCGCTCGGACTATCCGAACCAGGTCAACAACGTCCTCTGCTTCCCCTACATCTTCCGCGGCGCACTCGACGTGCAGGCCACGACGATCAACGAGCCGATGAAGCTCGCCGCGGTCCGCGCCATCGCCGCGCTGGCGCGCGAGGCGACCTCCGACATCGCGGCGCGCGCCTATGGCGGCGAGGCCTCGACCTTCGGCGCGACCTCACTGATCCCGAACCCGTTCGATCCGCGCCTGATCCTGCGCATCGCGCCGGCGGTGGCGGAAGCGGCGATGACGACCGGCGTCGCCAAGAAGCCGCTGATCGACCTCGAAGCCTATCGCGAGGACCTCTCGCGCTTCGTCTTCCGCTCCGGCTTCCTGATGAAGCCGCTATTCGCCAAGGCGAAGGCCGATCCCAAGCGCGTGATCTACGCCGAAGGCGAGGATGAGCGCGTGCTGCGCGCCGCCCAGGTCGCGATCGAGGAAGGCATGGCGATTCCGATCCTGATCGGCCGTCCCTCGGTGATCGAGACCCGCGTCAAGCGCTTCGGCCTGTCGATCCGCCCCGGCATCGATTGCGAGCTGATCAATCCCGAGGACGATCCGCGCTATCGCGACTATGTCCAGACCTATCTCGACATCGCCGGCCGGCGCGGCATCACGCCCGAGGCGGCCCGTTCGCTGGTGCGCACCAACAACACCGTGATCGCGGCTCTGGCCGTCGCCCGCGGCGAAGCGGACGCGATGATCACCGGCCTTGAAGGGCGCTTCCTCTCACGGCTGCGCCATATCCGCGACATCATCGGGCTGGAGCCAGGCGTCTGCGACATCGCGGCGATGACGCTGATCATCACCAGCAAGGGCGCCTTCTTCCTCGCCGATACGCATGTGAAGTATGACCCCACCGCGGAAGAGATCGCCGATATGACGATCCTCGCCGCCGGCCATGTCGAACGCTTCGGCATCACCCCGAAGATCGCCCTGGTCTCGCATTCCGATTTCGGCGCGGCCGATACACCGAGCTCGATCAAGATGCGCAAGGCGGTCAAGCTGATCCAGGAGCGTGCGCCGGAGCTGGAATGCGATGGCGAGATGGAGGCAGACACAGCACTCGTCGCGGCTATCCGCGACCGCGTGCTGCCCTCCTCGAAGCTGAAGGGCGTTGCCAACGTCCTGATCTTCCCCAATCTCGACGCGGCCAACATCGCCTACCAGTTCGCCAAGGTGCTGGCGGATGCGCTCCCGGTCGGCCCGATCCTGATCGGCGCCGCCAAGCCGGTGCACATCCTGACCGGCTCGGTGACAGCGCGCGGCGTCGTCAACATGACCGCCGTCGCCGTGGCGGAGGCGCAAGGGCGAGCCGCTGCCGGCTGACCTTGGGAGAGCTCCCGTTCAAGTCGTTTCTGAGCCAGCTTTCGAAAGCAGGCCAGTGACTTAAGCTCAGCGGTTGATACCGGCTTTTCGCTCTTGGCGGGCGACGCGCGATAGGCTCATACTTCGTTTCAGGAGCGGGAAAGGGGCCCGTGCGAAACGTTCGGAGAGCTCTCATGCGTGAGACCCACCGTCAGTCTGGTATCAGGCGTGCCATCCGGCCGCTCGCGCTGGCGAGCGGCCTTTTTCTTGCGTTCGCGGGCTTTGCCGGCGCCGCCATGGCGCAGGTCGTGTTCCACCGCGGCAATGACGGCGACCCGGAGACGCTCGATTCGCACAAGACCTCGACCGTCAGCGAAGCCCATCTGCTGCGCGACCTCTCCGAAGGCCTGGTGATCCATCACATCAACGGCGAGGTCGTCCCCGGCGTCGCCGAAAGCTGGACGATGGCGCCGGATGGCAGGGTCTACACCTTCAAGCTGCGCGCCAACGCCAAATGGTCGAATGGCGATCCGGTCACGGCGAATGATTTCGTCTTCTCGTTCCGGCGCATGGTCAACCCGGAGACCGGGGCGAAATACGCCAACATCCTCTATCCGATCCGCAATGCCGAGAAGATCAACAAGGCCAGCGAGGGCGCCAAGCTCGAGGATCTCGGCGTCAAGACGGTCGACGAGCGCACGCTCGAGATCGCGCTGGAGCGGCCGACGCCCTATTTCCTGGAGCTGCTGACGCACCAGACGGGGCTGCCGGTCCATCCGGCCTCCGTCCAGAAATTCGGCAAGGACTTCGTCAAGCCGGAGAACTGGGTCTCGAACGGCGCCTACACGCTGAAGGAATTCGTGCCGAACTCGCATATCCGGCTGGAGAAGAACAAGGCCTTCCACGACGCCGCGAACGTCAAGATCGACACGGTCCTCTACTATCCGACACCGGACTTCTCCGCCGCCGCCCGCCGCTTCCAGGCCGGCGAGCTGCAGATGACCTCGGACATCCCGGCCGACCAGGTCCAGCAATTGCGCGAGAAACTCGGCAAGGAACAGGTCAGGATCTCGCCCTATCTCGGCACCTATTTCCTGATCATCAACACCGCCAAGAAGCCCTTCGACGACATAAGGGTGCGCCGCGCCCTCTCGCTGGTGATCGACCGTGAGTTCATCGCCGAGGAGATCTGGGGCGGCACCATGCTGCCGGCCTATGGCGTGATCCCTCCGAATATCGGCAATTACGGCGAGCGGGCAGAGGCCGACTTCAAGGGCGCCTCCCCGCTTGATCGCGAGGACGAGGCCAAGAAGCTGCTCGCCGCGGCGGGTTTCGGGCCGGGCATGCCGCTCCGGGTCCAATTGCGCTACAACACCACCGACAATAACCGCCGCACCGTCATCGCCATCGCCGAGCAGTGGAAGGCGATCGGCGTCGAGACCAGCTTCATCAACACCGACGGCAAGACGCATTTCGCCCTGCTGCGCGACGGCGGCGATTTCGACATCGCCCGCTATGGCTGGATCGGCGACTATTCCGACCCGCAGAACTTCCTGTTCCTGTTCCAGAGCGACAATACCGGCTTCAACTCCGGCAAGTACAACAACCCGAAATTCGATGCGCTGATGAAGCAGGGCGCCGAGGAAATCGACATCGCCAAGCGCGCCGCGATCCTGCGAGAAGCGGACGCGATCCTCGCTGCCGACGTGCCCTGGATCCCGGTACTCTACTATTCCTCGAAGAACCTGGTCTCACCGAAGGTGCAAGGCTTCCAGCAGAACCTGCGCGGCGCGCTGCCGACGCGGTTCATGAGCCTGAAGCCATAGCAAACAGCAGGCTCCTGGCCTGATCGGCCAGGAGCCTGAGGCCAGCCCCGTGCTCACCTACATTCTGCGCCGTCTCGCTACCGCGATCCCGACCCTGTTCGTGATCGTGACGATCTCGTTCTTCCTGATGCGCGTCGCGCCGGGCGGGCCGTTCGATCTCGAGCAGCCGCTGGAAGCCAAGGTGATGGAGAACCTGCGACGCATCTACAAGCTCGATCAGCCGCTGTTCCAGCAATACCTGACCTATCTCGCGGCCCTGCTGCGCGGCGATTTCGGCCCGTCCTTCTATTTCCGCGATTTCTCGATCAGTGAGTTGTTTGCGCAAGGGCTGCCGGTCTCGATGCGGCTCGGCGCCTGCGCGCTGCTGCTCGCGCTCGCGATCGGCGGTCCGCTCGGTGCGCTCGCCGCCTTCCGCCAGAATGGTGCGGCCGATCATGCGGTGATCGGCTTTGCCACTGCCGGCATCACCATCCCGAACTTCGTCGTCGCGCCGATCCTGCAGATCGTCTTCGGCCTGAGCCTCGCCTGGCTGCCGGTCGGCGGCTGGAATGGCGGCGCCTTCCGCAACACCGTACTGCCGATCGTGACGCTCGCTTTGCCCCAGATCGCCGTGATCGCCCGGATGACCCGCGCGGCGATGATCGAAACGCTGCGCGCCAACCATATCCGCACACTGAGGGCCCAGGGGCTCTCGACCACGACGATCGCGCTGCATGCGGCGCGCGGCGCGGCCCTGCCGGTCGTCTCCTATCTCGGGCCGGCGGCAGCGAGCCTGCTCACTGGCTCGGTCGTGGTCGAGACGATCTTCGGCATTCCTGGGATTGGGCGCTATTTCGTCGAAGGCGCGCTCAATCGCGATTACACTCTGGTGATGGGCACGGTCGTCGTGGTCGCGATCTTCGTGCTGCTCTTCAACCTCGTGGTCGACGTGCTCTACGCGCTGCTCGACCCACGCGTCAGGCTGGAGTGAGCGATGAGCGATACCTCCGCCTGTCCCACTCCGCCCATCGGCCGCTCGCTCTGGCAGGACGCCCGTATCCGCCTGCTGCGCAACCGCGCCGCCGTGGCGAGCCTGATCGTGCTGGCGCTGATGACACTGGCCTGCCTCGTCGGCCCTCTGCTGACCGGCCATCCTTACGACCGAGTCTATCAGGACTATGTCCGCGTCCCCGCCAGCCTCTCCGCCTATCCCAAGGCCGAGGCCCTGCCCGCCGCCGTGCAACGCATCGCCTCCCGTATCAGGGCGACGCCAAGCGAGATCGTGGCGCAGGGAGATCGCATCAGGCTGGTGCTGACCGCGCAGAGGCCGATCGATCAGCGCCTGCTGGTCTATTTCGACCGCTCCGACCAGTTCGGCACGCCGGTGATCACCGCCAATGAGCAGGAGGGCCGCCAGCTCTCCCTCGATGTCCCGATCAAGCGGCAATACTTCCTGTTCGGCACCGATTCGAACGGGCGCGACCTGCTCACCCGCACGCTGATAGCCGGCCGGGTCTCGCTCGCGATCGGCCTGCTCGCGACGGGCGTCGCGCTGGTGATCGGCGTCGCCTATGGCGCGACCGCCGGCTATCTCGGCGGGCGCATCGACATGGTGATGATGCGCATCGTCGACGTGCTCTATTCCCTGCCCTTCATCTTCTTCGTCATCCTGCTCGTCGTCTTCTTCGGCCGGAACTTCATCCTGATGTTCCTCGCCGTCGGCGCGATCGAATGGCTCGACATGGCCCGCATCGTCCGCGGCCAAGCGCTCTCGATCAGGCGGCAGGACTATGTGCTGGCGGCCGAAGCGCTCGGGGTCTCGACCGGCGGCATCCTCAGGCGCCATGTCATCCCCAACACGCTCGGCCCGGTCGTCGTCTACGTCACCCTGCTGGTGCCGAAAGTGATCCTGCTCGAAAGCTTCCTCTCCTTCCTCGGACTCGGCGTGCAGGAGCCGATGACGAGTTGGGGCGTGCTGATCTCGGACGGCGCCCGCGCCATCCAGGCGACGCCGTGGATGCTGATCTTCCCGGCCGCCTTCCTGGTGACGACTCTGTTCGCGCTCAACTTCCTCGGCGACGGCCTGCGCGATGCGCTCGATCCCAGGGATCGCTGAGATGGGCGAGCCGATCCTCGCCATTCGCGACCTCAAGGTCCGGTTCCGCACCAATGACGGTCCGTGCGAGGCGGTGCGCGGCATCGATCTCGATGTCGGCCCCGGCGAATTTATCGCCGTGGTCGGCGAATCCGGCTCCGGCAAGAGCCAGAGCGTGATGGCGGCGATGGGCCTACTTGCCAGCAATGGCGAGGTCACCGGCGCGATCCGCTATCGCGAGGTCGATCTGCTCAAGCTGCCGCCGGCGGTGCTCAACAGCTATCGCGGCAAGAAGCTCGCGATGATCTTCCAGGAGCCGATGACCTCGCTCGATCCCTTGTTCCGGATCGGCACGCAGATGGCGGCCCCCTTGCGCAAGCATCAAGGCCTGTCGCGCAAGGCGGCGCGGGCGCGGGCGCTGGAACTGCTGAAGCTGGTGCGCATCCCGCATCCGGAGCGCCGGCTCGATTCCTATCCGCACGAACTCTCCGGCGGGCAGCGCCAGCGCGTGATGATCGCGATGGCGCTCGCCAACGATCCCGATATCCTGATCGCCGACGAACCGACGACGGCCCTCGACGTCACCATCGAGGCCGAAATCCTGGCGCTGATCGCCGAGCTCCGGCAGCGGCTCGGCATGGCCGTGATCCTGATCAGCCACGACCTCGGCCTCGTCCGCAAATATGCCGAGCGCGTCTATGTGATGAAGGCTGGCGAAGTCGTCGAGAGCGGCCCGGCGCAGGCGATCTTCGAGGCACCGCAGCACTCCTACACCAGGGCTTTGCTCGCAGCCGAGCCTCACGGTCACAAGGAGCCGCCACCTGCCGATGCGCCCGTCCTGCTCGAAGCCCGCGACCTGCGTGTCTCCTTCGACCTCTCGCGCGGTTTCCTGAAGCGTGAGCGGGTGACACTGCACGCCGTCGACGGCATCGATTTGACCGTGCGGCGCGGCCAGACGATCGGCATCGTCGGTGAATCCGGTTCGGGAAAGTCGACACTCGGGCGTGCTCTGCTCAAGCTCCTGCCCTCCTCCGGGATCGTCCGCTTCGAGGACCGGGCGCTGGCCCCGCTCGATCGCGCCGCGATGCGCCCCTTGCGCCGCAGCCTGCAGGTCGTGTTCCAGGACCCGTTCGGCTCGCTCTCGCCGCGGCTCACTGTCGGCGAGATCATCACCGAGGGGCTGCTGGTGCACGAGCCCGCCTTGTCGCGTGCCGAGCGCGAGCGGCGGGCGGCGGCGGCGCTGACCGAAGTTTGCCTCGACCCGGCGCTGCGCAACCGCTATCCGCATGAGTTCTCGGGCGGCCAGCGCCAGCGCATCGCCATCGCCCGCGCCATGATCCTGCACCCGGCGCTGGTCGTGCTGGACGAGCCGACTTCGGCGCTCGACCGCACCGTGCAGCAGAGCATCGTCGCCCTGCTCAAGGAGCTGCAGGCAAGGCACGACCTCTCCTATCTCTTCATCAGCCACGACCTCGCCGTGGTCCGCGCCATGGCTGACGAGATCATGGTGATGAAGGATGGCAGGGTGGTCGAGCGCGGGCCGACAGAAGCGATCTTCGAAGCGCCGCAGCAGGACTATACCCAGCGCCTGATCGCGGCGGCGCTGAAATGCTGAAACTAAAAACGCCGCCTCGCAGGAGCGAAGCGGCGCCCTATCGGTGTCCGGCCAGGGGAGGCCACCGACACCGGCTAGCTGAAGTTATCAGTTCTCGACATAGCTGATCTTGCCGTCCGCGCCCTTCTTCCAGGTGTAGACGGTGTAGTCGAGATTGGTGCGGTCACCCTTCTTGTCATAGGACATGTCGCCAAGCACGGTCTTGAAGGTCATGTCCGAATGCATCGCGGCGGCGATCTTCTTCGGATCGAGCGATTTCGCCTGCTCGGCCGCCTGCTTCATGATCTGGACCGCGGCGTAGGAGTAGAGCGTGTAAGCCTCGGGATTGATGCCCTTGGCTTCGAAGCGCTTGACCACCTCCGCAGCAGCAGGACGCCGGCGCGGATCGGGCGGGAAGGTCATCAGGGTGCCCTCGGTGCCGGGACCGCCGATCACTGCGTATTCGTCAGAGGTGATGCCGTCCGCGCCCATCGCCACCGTGGTCAGGCCCTGGTCGCGCATCTGGCGGACGATCAGGCCGAGCTCGGTGTGCAGCCCGCCCCAATAGAGCAGGTCGGCCTTGGCCGCCTTGATCTTCGAGACCAGCGCCGAGAAGTCCTTCTCGCCGGTGTTGACGCCCTCATAGAGGGCTTCCTTGATGCCGGCGGCGTGCAGGCCCTTGCGGGTCTCGTCGGCAACACCCTGACCATAGGTCGTCTTGTCATGGACGACGACAATCACCTTGCCCTTGAAAGTCTTGGCGATGTGGCCGGAGGCGACGACCCCCTGCTGGTCGTCACGGCCGCAGGTGCGGAAGACGTTCCACAGGCCGCGCTCGGTGATCTTCGGATTGGTCGCTGACGGGCTGATCATCAGCATGCCGTTCTCGGCATAGACCTCGGACGCCGGCATGGTGACGCCGGAGTTGAAATGGCCGACGACGAGCTTGACGCCGTCGCCGACAAATTTGTTGGCGACCGAGACGCCCTGCTTGGGATCCCCGACATCATCGCCGCTCGAAAGCGCGATCGTCTGGCCGAGGATGCCGCCGGCGGCATTGATGTCGGCCACCGCCTGCTCGACCCCATTCTTCAACTGCGCACCGAAGGCAGCGCTCGCGCCGGTCATCGGTCCGACGACGCCGAGCTTGACCTGCGCCTGCGCTGCGCCTTGCGACACCGCGAGCGCGCCGGCGGCGAGCATCGCGATCAGATTGGTCCTCATCTCCGTTCTCCTCCACGGTCCAAGCCGTGGCCGGACGCTACGTCGCTTGCTTTAACCTGTAAATCTGAGATAGCTGGTTACATGATCATCGATCGCACAGGCGGCCCCAGCCGCGCCGGCTCCTTGCCGCTCGTCGCCAGCGAGCTTGCCTTCGACTTCACCAACACCACCTCGGATCGCGGCGGACCCAACCAGCTCGAGCATCTGCGCGAGGGACGCGACGTCGTGATCTGGGCCCGGCATGCCAAGGTGATCAGCGACAGCGACCGCGATGCGTCACTGGCTGCGGTCGAGGCGGACGCCGGTCTGGCGGCGCGACTGCTCGCCGAGGCGCTCGATCTGCGCGACACGATCTACCGGATCGGCGTCGCGCTCAGCCGCCGCCAGCCGCCGGCGGAGGAAGACCGGACACGGCTGGCCAGTGTCCACGCGCATTGCCTCGCCTGCGCGAAGCTCTCGCCTTTCGGCGACGGCTTCGTCTGGCGCTGGGATTCGAGCCAGACGCTCAGCGAGGCGATCCGCGGGCCGATCGCACTGTCGGCGTTGACCGTACTCACGCAACAGAACCTCGCCCGCATCAAGCAATGCGAGGGCGACCATTGTGGCTGGCTGTTCTTCGATACCACCAAGAACCGGCTGCGGCGCTGGTGCGAGATGGCGGTCTGCGGCAACCGAGCCAAGGTCCGCGCTTTCCGCCAGCGCCATTTCGAAGCGAAGACGGTCAGCTAGCGTCGCCCTGCATCCGACGCCGGTCGGCAAGCCGGCATGCCATCTCGCCTCATGCGCTCACCTCGGCTAGGAAGGTCCGTCCTTCCCGCATGAGACCTTCCCCATGAGCCGCACCGTCTACGTCAATGGCGCCTATCTTCCCGAGGAAGAGGCGACGATCTCGATCTTCGATCGCGGCTTCATCTTCGGCGACGGCATCTACGAGGTCTCGGCCGTGCTCGGCGGCAAGCTGGTCGATTGCGAGGCGCATCTGGCGCGGCTGGAGCGCTCGGCCGGCGAGATCGGTCTCGAACTGCCCTGCTCGCGCGCCGAGCTCGTCGCGATCCATCAGGAGTTGATCGCCCGCAACAGCCTGGACGAAGGCAGCGTCTATCTGCAGGTCTCGCGCGGCGCTTCGGATCGCGATTTTCCCTTCCCGAAGGGCGTGAAAGCGTCCCTGGTCCTGTTCACGCAAGCACGCCAGTTCGCCAATACGCCGCTGGCGAAGACCGGCATCAAGGTCGTCACTACGCCGGATCTGCGCTGGGCCCGCCGTGACATCAAGAGCGTCAACCTGCTCGCTCCCGTGCTGGCCAAGCAGTTCGCTGCCGAGAACGGCGCGCAGGAAGCCTGGATGATCGAGGACGGCGTCGTCACCGAGGGCGCCTCCTCGACCGCCTGGATCGTCAAGGGCAAGACGCTGATCTCGCGCCCGCTCTCGCACAAGGTGCTGCCCGGCATCACCCGCACGGCGGTGCTCGCCTTCCTGGCCGAGAGCGGCTTCACCTTCGAGGAGCGTGAATTCACGCTGGAGGAAGCGCTCGACGCCGAGGAGGCCTTCATCACCTCGGCGACCAGCTTGGTCATGCCGGTGACGACCATCGACGGCCACAGCATCCACAACGGCGCGCCGGGCCCGGCGACGATCCGCCTGCGCGAGATCTATCTCGACCACGCCCGCAAGGGCGGCGTGCTGGGCTGAAAGCGCGTCATGCTCGGGCTTGACCCGAGCATCTCAGGACAAGAGAGCGTCCTATCCTGCGAGAGATTGTCGGGTCGCCGCTACGCGGCGCCCGAGAATGGCGACAGCCCCACCCGCTCCCCCGCGACATAGGTCGCGGCGACATTGCGCTCGTCGCCGAGCGTGACCAGCACGAAGAGCTCCTCGGCCAGATCGCGCACCGTCTCCAGCCGGTGCGCCATCGCGCGCGTCGCGGCAGGGTCGAGCACGACGATATCCGCTTCGCGCCCCGGCTCGAACGAGCCGATCAGGTGGTCCAGCCCGAGTGCCGCAGCGTTGCCCAGCGTGATCGCGTGCAGCGCCTCGAAAGTCGAAAGCGACTGCCCCTGCAACTGGAGGATCTTGTAGGCCTCGGCCATGGTGCGCAGCATCGAATAGGAAGTGCCGCCGCCGATGTCGGTCGCAACCGCGACCTTGACGCCCTCGTGCCGGGCTCTTTGCCAATCGAACAGGCCGGAGCCGAGGAAGAGGTTCGAGGTCGGGCAGAAGACGGCGATCGCGCCAGCTTGAGCAAAAGCGCGCCATTCGCGCTTGGTCATGTGGATGCAGTGGCCGAGCAGGCTCTTATGGCCAAGGAGCCCGTAATCCTCGTAGATGCCGGCATAGTCGGCAGCGTCGGGATAGAGCTCCCTGGCGAAGGCGATCTCGGCCCGGTTCTCGTTGATATGGGTCTGGACGAAGCAGTCCGGATGTTCCTCGACCAGCTTCTGTGAAGCCGCCATCTGCTCGGGCGTCGAGGTCACGGCGAAGCGCGGCGTGATGGCATAGAGCTGGCGGCCCTTGCCGTGCCAGCGGCCGATCAGATCCTTGCTGTCGGCATAGCCGCTCTCGGCGGTATCGGTCAGCGCCGGCGGGGCATTGCGGTCCATCATCACCTTGCCGGCGATCATGCGGGTGTTGCGCCGATGCGATTCGGCGAAGAAGGCCTCGGCCGACTGCTTGTGCACCGAGCAATAGACCGCCGCCGTGGTGGTGCCGCTCGCCAGCAATTCGTCGAGCAGGAAGGCTGAGAGCTTCTGCGCATGGCCCTGCTGGGCGAGCTTCTGCTCCTCGACGAAGGTGTATTTGTTCAGCCACTCCATCAGCTGCGCGCCATAGGAGGCGACAACTTGCGTCTGCGGCATGTGGAGATGGGCGTCGATGAAGCCCGGCATGATCAGATGCGGGCGATGATCGGTGATGGCAGCGCCGGCCGGCAGGCTCGGCAGCAGCTCCTTCGCCTCGCCGGCAGCCTTGATCAAGCCGTTCTCCATGACGAGCAGCCCGTCCTCGACATAGCGATGCGCAGCCTCGCCGACCTCGTGCGGATCAGCGACGAACCAGAGAAGCCGGCCGCGCAGGGCTAAGGTCGCACCATCTTTGCTCAAGGCTCGCCGCTCCGGCTTAAATCGCGATCATATCTGCACCAAGAGCCTCTAACAAAACCTGGGCCTATCTGGATGGGCCTTGGAGGAGCCGGATGCCAGGAGGAGCGCGCAGCCGATATCCTTCGATATCGGCAAGTCGGTCCGACGCCGCAGGCGGCCCTCCAAGACCCACCTCCGGCGCCGGGAATTCGCCCGCCCGCGGCGTCGCGCCGCTTGCCGATACCAACGGTATCGGCTTCACGCCGCTCCTGGCGGATCGGACGAATTGCCGGCATCCAGATAGGTCCAGGTATTGTTAGAGGCTCTAAATCAAAGCTTCCGGCCAAGCCGCGAACGTGCCTAATCTTGGGCATGACTCCGATTTGCGAGCGGCAGTGCCGCCATGCGTGAGACCGTTCGTTTCCTGCTCGGCGACGAGCTGGTCGAGATCGCGTCCTGCGATCCGACCCGCACAGTGCTCGATTGGCTGAGACTCGACCGGCGCCGCACCGGCACCAAGGAAGGCTGCGCCGAAGGCGATTGCGGCGCCTGCACCATCGTCGTCGGCCGGCTCGACGGCGAGCGGCTGCGCTATGAGGCGATCAATGCCTGCATCCGCTTCCTGCCGACGCTGGACGGCTGCCATGTCCTCACCGTCGAGCATCTGAAGGCGCCGGACGGGACGCTCCACCCGGTGCAGCAGGCGATGGTCGATTGCCATGGCTCGCAATGCGGCTTCTGCACGCCCGGTTTCGTGATGTCGCTGCTGGCGCTTTGGCTGAACGAACGTGCGCCATCGGTGCAGCGGATCGAGGATGCCCTCGCCGGGAACCTGTGCCGTTGTACCGGCTACGAGCCGATCATCGCGGCGGCGCAGCGCATGGATGTGGCCGAGCGCGAGCAGGATCGCTTCGTCGCAGGGATGCCCGCGATCATCGCCCAGCTGAAGGCGCTCGCGGATAGCGAGACGATCTCGGTCGGCGATGGCGAGCGCCAATTCTACGCGCCCGCCACCGTCACGGCTTTGGCCGAGCTCGTCAGCGCCCATCCGCAGGCGACTCTGGTCGCCGGTGCGACCGATATCGGCCTCTGGGTCACCAAAGGCATGCGGAGGCTGGGTCCGGTGATCTATCTCGGCCGCCTGGACGAATTGCGTGCGATCTCGGATGAAGGCGACCACCTTCGCTTCGGCGCCATGGCCAACCAGATCGCGGTACGCGAGGCCCTGGCGACCATCTCGCCGCAGCTGGACGAGATGATGCGCCGCTTCGGCGGCGAGCAGGTGCGCAATGCCGGTACGATCGGCGGCAACATCGCCAACGGCTCGCCGATCGGCGACCTGCCGCCGGCGCTGATCGCGCTCGGGGCGACTCTCGTGCTGCGCAAGGGCGCGGAACGCCGCGAACTGCCGCTCGAAGCCTTCTTCCTCGACTACCGCAAGCAGGACCGGCAGCCCGGCGAATTCGTCGTGGCGGTGCTGGTGCCGAAGCTGCCGGCTGGCGCGCTTTTCCACATCTCGAAGATCTCGAAGCGCTTCGACGAGGACATCTCCGCCGTCTGCAGCGCGTTCTATCTGGATCTGGACGAGGCCGGCCGCGTCAACGAGGCGCGGCTTGCCTATGGCGGCATGGCCGGCATCCCGAAGCGCGCGAAGGAGGCGGAAGCCGCCCTGCTCGGCCGCGCCTGGGATGAGGCCGCAGTCGCCGCCGCAATCGCCGTGCTGGCACAGGATTTCACACCGCTGACTGACATGCGGGCCTCTGCCGCCTATCGGCTCAAGGTCGCCGGCAATCTGCTGCGGCGTTTCCTGATCGAAACAACGACGCCTCAGACTTCGACCCGCGTCGCCGGCCTGCTGGCGGAGGCCGCCCATGGCTGACGCGCGCAAGCGGCTCGACGCCATGGCGACCCGGCCGATCGTCGGCGCGCCGCTGAAGCATGATTCCGCCGAGAAGCACGTCGCCGGCGAAGCGCTCTATATCGACGACATCGCCGAGCCGGCCGGGGCCGTTCATGCCTATCTCGGGCTCGCGACCATCGCGCATGGCAAACTGCTCTCGCTCGACCTCTCGGCTGTCGAAGCGGCGCCCGGCGTGCTCGCGGTCCTCACCGCCAACGACATTCCCGGCGCGAACGACATCTCCTCGACGCACAGGCATGACGAGCCGGTCTTCGCGACGAAAGACATCCTGCATCACGGCCAGCCGCTCTTTGCGGTCGTCGCCGAAACCCGCGAGCAGGCCCGCCATGCCGCGCTCCTGGCCAAGGCGAGCTATGATGAGGCGCCTCCCCTGCTCGATGTCGCCGCCGCACGCGCGGCTGGCTCCGATCTCGTCACCGAGCCGCTGAAGCTCGAACGCGGCGATGTTGCTGCCGCCCTCGCCGCCAGCCCACGCCGGCTGAAGGGCTCGATGGCGATCGGCGGGCAGGATCATTTCTACCTGGAAAGCCAGATCTCGCTCGCCATCCCCGGCGAGGACCAGGACATGCTGGTGCTGTGCTCGACGCAGCATCCGAGCGAGGTCCAGCACATGGTCGCAAACGTGCTCGGCGTCGGCGCGCATGCGGTGACGATCGAGGTCCGGCGCATGGGCGGCGGCTTCGGTGGCAAGGAGACGCAGGCCAATCTCTTCGCCTGCGTCGCTGCGCTCGCCGCCCGCAAGCTGAAACGGCCGGTGAAGCTCCGGCCCGACCGCGACGACGACATGGTCATCACCGGCAAGCGCCACGACTTCGTCGTCGACTACGAGATCGGCTTCGACGATAACGGCCGCATCCATGTGGTGGACGCGGTCTATGCCGCCCGCTGCGGCTGGAACGCCGACCTCTCCGGCCCGGTCACCGACCGCGCCCTCTTCCATATGGACAACTGCTATTTCTACCCGGCGGTGCGGGCCCGTTCGGAACCTTTGCGCACGCATACCGTCTCGAACACCGCTTTTCGTGGCTTCGGCGGACCGCAGGGCATGGTCGGAGCCGAGCGCTTCATCGAAGAGGTCGCCTACGCCACTGGGCTCGATCCGCTGGAGGTGAGGAAGCGCAATCTCTATGGCGGCGAAGGGCGAGAGATCACGCCCTATCACCAGCAGGTCGAGGACATGATCGCCGCAGAGGTGATCGACGATCTCGAGCATTCCTGCGACTACCGCGCCCGCCAGGAGGCGATCCGCGCTTTCAACCGGGAAAGCCCGGTGATCAAGCGCGGCATCGCGCTGACGCCGGTCAAGTTCGGGATCTCCTTCACCGCGACCTGGTACAATCAGGCCGGCGCGCTGGTGCATATCTACACCGACGGCACGGTGGCGCTGAACCATGGCGGCACCGAAATGGGCCAGGGGCTCTACCAGAAGGTGGCGCAGGTGGTGGCGCAGGCCTTCGGCATCGGGCTCGGCGAGATCAAGATCACAGCGACCACCACCGGCAAAGTGCCGAACACCTCGGCGACGGCCGCCTCCTCCGGCTCCGACCTCAACGGCATGGCGGCGCTCGACGCCTGCGAGACGATCAAGGCGCGGCTCACAGCCTTCGCCGCGAAGCACTGGCAGGAAAAGCCGGAGGCGATCGCCTTCCTGCCCGGCAGGGTGCAGGTCGGCGCACGCGAGATCGGCTTCGTCGAGCTGGTCAAGGCGGCCTATATGGCCCGCGTGCAGCTCTCGGCCACCGGCTTCTACGCCACGCCGAAAATCCATTGGGACCGCAAGGCCGGGCGCGGCCACCCGTTCTACTATTTCGCCTATGGCGCCGCCGCGGCCGAAGTCGCGATCGACACGCTGACCGGCGAGTACAAGGTCGAGCGCGTCGATATCCTGCACGACTGCGGCAACTCGCTGAACCCTGCGATCGACAAGGGCCAGATCGAGGGCGGCTTCGTCCAGGGCATGGGTTGGCTGACCACCGAGGAACTGGTCTGGGACGAGAAGGGGCGGCTCAAGACCCACGCGCCCTCGACCTACAAGATTCCGGTCGCCTCCGACCGGCCGCGCATCTTCAACGTCGCGCTGCTGGAGAAGGCCCCCAATCGCGAGCACACCATCCATCGCTCCAAGGCGGTCGGCGAGCCGCCGCTGATGCTGGCGATCAGCGTGCTGCACGCGCTCTCCGATGCGGTGGCCAGTGTCGGCGATCACCGCTTCTGCCCGCAGCTCGACGCCCCGGCGACGCCAGAGCGGGTACTCGATGCTGTCGAGCGGGTGCGGGCGTTGGTGGAGGCGGTACGATGACCCCCTCCGCCTTCCTCGCCAGCAGCCTCGGCGAAGGCGCCATCATCGTCCGCATCGCGGAGGCGCAAGGCTCGACCCCACGCGAGGCCGGCGCGACGATGATCGTCAGCGCCCGCGGCAGCGCCGGCACCATTGGCGGCGGCCAGCTCGAATTCCACTGCATCGACCTCGCCCGCGTCCTGCTCGACAGCGGCGGGCCGCGGCAGCTGATCGACATCCCGCTCGGCCCGCAAATGGGCCAATGCTGCGGCGGGCGCGTGCGGGTGATGATGGAACCGGCGACCGCAGCCCATCTCGAGGCGCTGCGTCAGGAAGAAGCGAAAGCGGCGGCCGAGCGGCCCCAGGTGCTGATCTTCGGCGCCGGCCACACCGGCAAGGCGCTGGCGCGCAGCCTCGCCTTGCTGCCGGTCGCCGTGACGCTGATCGACGACCGGCCCGGCCAGTTCGACGAGGTGCCGGCAACCGTCTCCTGCCTGCAGCTCGACGACCCCGAAAGCGCGCTAGCAGCTACCCAGCCCGGCTCGGCCTTCGTCGTCCTGACCCATAGCCACGCGCTGGATTATCGTCTGGCCGAGGCCGCGTTGCTTCGTGGCGATGCCGCTTATGTCGGCATGATCGGATCGGCGACGAAGCGCGCCCGTTTCGAGGCGAGCTTCCGCCGCCGCCACCCCGGCAGCACGGCTCTGGCTGGTCTCACCTGCCCGATCGGCGGATCGGATGTGCATGACAAGCGTCCGGAGGTGATCGCCGCCTTGACGAGTGCCGAGCTGGTGCGCTGCTTGCTTGGCGAGACAACCACGAGACGCGCGAGGACACGGAACCGCCATGACGCAGCCGCCTGATCAGACGGCATCTTCGCGACTGGCGCTCGCCCATGTCTCGAAAAGCTTTCCGGGCGTGAAGGCCAATCAGGACATCAACCTTGCCGTCCGCCCCGGCGAGATCCACGCTTTGCTTGGCGAAAACGGCGCCGGAAAGTCGACCCTGGTCAAGATCATCTATGGCGTGCAGCGCGCCGACGAGGGGCAGATCAGTTTCGACGGCAGGCCGGTCGAGATCGCCTCGCCCAAGGCGGCACGCAAGCTCGGCATCGGCATGGTCTTCCAGCACTTCTCGCTGTTCGACGGCATGACCGTGCTGGAGAACATCGCGCTCGGGCTCGACGAGACGGTGCCGGCGGAGGAGCTGAAGGCGCGGATCAAGGCGATCCTCGACAGCTATTCGCTGCCGCTCGACCCGGATCGCGCCGTGCACACACTCTCGGTCGGCGAGCGCCAGCGCATCGAGATCGTGCGCTGCCTGCTGCAGAAGCCCAAACTCCTGATCATGGACGAGCCGACCTCGGTGCTGACGCCGCAGGAGGTCGAGCGCCTGTTCGACACGCTGCGCCAGATCGCCGGCGAAGGCTGCTCGATCCTCTACATCAGCCACAAGCTGCACGAGATCAAAGCGCTGTGCGAGGCCGCGACCATCCTGCGTGGCGGCAAGGTCGTCGCGACCTGCGATCCGCGCATCGAGACGACACGGCGCATGGCCGAGCTGATGATCGGCGCGGAGCTGAAGAGCATCGAGCGCCCCGCCGGCGACGGCAAGGCCGGCGCGGCGCGGCTCAGCGTCGACAGGCTCGACATGCCAGGCGAGCCGCCCTTCGGCACCAGCCTGAAGGGCATCTCCTTCTCTGCGCAGGCTGGCGAGATTCTCGGCATCGCTGGCGTCGCGGGCAATGGCCAGGCCGAATTGCTGATGGCGCTTTCGGGCGAACACCTCGCCGGCCGAGCCGATGCGATCAAGCTCGACGGCCGGCCGATCGGCCAGGCCGATGCCGGCGCCCGCCGCGCCGCCGGCCTCGCCTGCGTGCCCGAGGAGCGCAACGGCCATGCCGCGGTGCCCGAGTTCTCGCTGGCCGAGAACGTCGTGCTGACCGCGCGCCATCGCCTGCCGCTGGCGCCATCCGGGCTGATCAGGCAGGGGCCGGTCGAGCGCTATGCCGGCGATGTCATCGGCCGCTTCGACGTCCGCACCACCGGCCCGGCGGCGCTGGCCGGCTCGCTCTCCGGCGGCAACCTCCAGAAATTCATCATGGGTCGGGAGATCGGGCAGAAGCCCGACGTGCTGGTGGTTGCGCAGCCGACCTGGGGCGTTGATGCCGGCGCCGCCGCTGCGATCCGACAGGCGCTGGTCGATCTTGCCGCGCAGGGCTCGGCCATCGTGGTGATCTCGCAGGATCTCGACGAACTGCTCGAGCTCTCCGACCGGCTCTGCGTGATCAATGAGGGCCGGCTGTCGCAGGCGCGGCCGATCGCGGGCTTAAAGCTGGAAGAGATCGGCCTGCTGATGGGCGGCGTCCACGGCGAGAGCCATGCCGGGGAGCCGGCGCATGCTTGAATGGCGGCGCCGGCGCGAGCCCAGCAAGGCGATGCTGTACCTCAGCCCGCTGATCGCGGTCGGGCTGACCATGCTGACAGGCATGCTGGTCTTCGGCGCGATCGGCTATGACGGCCTGCGGGCGGTCACGGCGATCTTCATCACGCCGCTGCTCGAACCGCAGCGCTGGGCCGATCTCGGCGTCAAGGCGGCGCCTCTCATCATGATCGCGCTCGGCCTCGCCATCGGCTTTCGCGCCAATGTCTGGAACATCGGTGCCGAGGGGCAATATGTCATGGGCGCGATCGCTGGCACCGGCGTCGCATTGCTGACCCATGACATGACCGGCTGGTGGATCCTGCCGGCGATGGCAATAGCCGGCATTGCGGGTGGCGCGGCCTGGGCGGCGCTTCCTGCCCTGCTCAAGGTCAGACTGCAGGTCAGCGAGATCCTGACCAGCCTGATGCTGACCTATGTCGCGGTCCAGTTCCTCTATTATCTCGTGCGCGGGCCGTGGAAAGATCCGGACGGCTTCAATTTCCCGCAGACCAAGATGTTCAGCGCTAGCCAGACGCTGCCGGCGGTTGCGGAAGGCTCGCTCGTCCATCTCGGCGTGCCGCTCGCCATCCTGCTCGCGCTCGTCGCCTGGTTCGTCATGGGCAAGACCGTTGCCGGCTATGCCGTCCGCGTCGTCGGCCGTGCTCCGGCAGCCGCCCGCCATGGCGGCTTCGATGCCAACCGCGTCACCTGGGCGGCGCTGCTCACTGGGGGCGGGCTCGCCGGCCTCGCCGGGCTGTTCGAGGCGGCCGGCCCGTTCGGCCAGCTCACGCCGCAATTCCCGGTCGGTTACGGCTTCACCGCGATCATCGTCGCCTTCCTCGGCCGGCTCTCGCCCCCCGGCATCGTCTTCGGCGCGCTGGTGCTGGCGGTGACCTATGTCGGCGGCGAGATCGCCCAGAGCACGGTGCGCCTGCCCTCGGCCGCCACCGGCATGTTCCAGGCGCTGCTGCTGTTCTTCCTGCTCGCAACCGATGTGCTGGTGCGCTATCGGCTCGCCTGGAAGGCGCGGTCGGCGAGGAGCGCGCCATGACGGCCGCGATCCTCGTCTCGATCTTCATGACGCTCGCCGCGGCGGCGACGCCGATCCTGCTCGCGGCCTTGGGCGAGCTCGTCACCGAGAAGGCCGGCGTCCTCAATCTCGGCGTCGAGGGCATGATGCTGTGCGGCGCCGTCGCCGGCTTCGCAGTCGCCTATTCCACCGGCAGCGTCCCGCTCGGGCTCCTGGCCGCCACGCTGGCGGGTGTCGCCGCGGCGATGATCTTCGCGCTGCTGACCCTCGGCCTCGGCTCGAACCAGGTCGCGACCGGCCTGGCCCTGACGATCTTCGGCATCGGCGCCTCCTCGCTGATCGGCGCCGGTTTCGTCGGGCGCACGATCACGCGGCTCGGTCCCCTCTTCCCGGCCGACTATGCCGCACATCCCTGGCTGCGCCTCGTGTTCGGGCATGACGCGATCGTCTATCTCTCGCTCGCGCTGGTCCTCGCCGTCAGCCTGTTCCTGCGCCGGACCAAGGCCGGGCTGATCCTGCGCGCCGTCGGCGAGAACGCCGACTCGGCCCATGCCATCGGCTATCGCGTGCTGGCGATCCGCACCGCAGCGACCGCCTTCGGCGGCGCGCTCGCGGGCTTAGGCGGCGCTTATTTCTCGCTGGCGCTGACGCCGATGTGGGCCGACAGACTGACCGCCGGCCGCGGCTGGATCGCGCTTGCCCTCGTCGTCTTCGCCGCCTGGAAGCCGGGACGGCTGCTTGCCGGCGCCTATCTCTTCGGCGCGGTCGCGACCTTCGAACTGCAGGCCAAGGCCGCCGGCTGGAGCTTCATCGCGCCGGAGGTTCTGGCGATGACCCCCTACCTTGCGACGATTGTGGTTCTGACCATGATGTCGCTAGGAGGACGCACCGGCGGACGCGACGCGCCCGCCTGCCTCGGCAAGCCTTTCCCGGCGTCGTGACGACGCCGCAACCGACAATGGGGAGCACCGTCATGTCTGCTATCATCACCCGCCGCACTCTTCTTGCCGGCGCAGCCGCCAGCTCGGCCCTGCCGCTGGTCGGCGCACGCGCCCAGGCGCCGTTCGGCGTCGGCTTCATCTATGTCGGCCCAGTCGGCGACCATGGCTGGAGCTGGACGCATGACCAGGGCCGCAAGGCGCTGGAGAAGGAATACGGCAACAAGATCAAGACCAGCTTCATTGAGAACGTCGCCGAGGGGCCCGATGCGGTCCGCGCCATCCGCCAGCTCGCCCAGGCCGGCGATCAGCTGATCTTCACGACGTCCTTCGGCTTCATGAACCCGACGATCCAGGTCGCCAAGCAGTTCCCGAAGATCAAGTTCGAGCACGCCACCGGCTATCAGCGCGCCGAGAACGTCGCGACCTACAATGCCCGCTTCTATGAAGGCCGCGCCGTGATCGGCACCCTCGCCGGCCACATGTCGAAGGCTGGTCAGGCCGGCTACATCGCCTCCTTCCCGATCCCGGAGGTGGTGATGGGCATCAACGCCTTCCATCTCGCCGCGAAGAAGGTGAACCCGAACTTCAAGACCAAGGTGATCTGGGCCTCGACCTGGTACGACCCGGCCAAGGAAGCCGACGCCGCCAAGGCGCTGATCGACCAGGGCTGCGACGTGATCAGCCAGCACACTGACAGCCCGGCGGCCCTGCAGGCGGCCGAGCAGCGCGGCGTCTTCGCCTTCGGCCAGGCCTCCGACATGAAGGCCTTCGCGCCCAAGGCGCAGCTCTCGGCGATCGTCGACGACTGGTCGGGCTACTACATCAAGCGCGTCAAGGAGGCGATGGACGGCAGCTGGAAGAGCGGCGACGTCTGGGGCGGCATCAAGGACGGCATGGTCAAGCTCGCGCCCTATAACGACGCCGTGACCCCGGCGGCGCGCGCTGCGGCGGACGAGCTCCAGAAGGGCATCGTCGCCGGCACGATCCACCCCTTCACTGGCGAGCTCAAGGACCAGAAGGGCACGCTGCGCCTCAAGGCCGGCGAGACCGCCACCGACGAGATGCTCTCGAAGATGGACTGGTACGTCGACGGCGTGCAGGCCTGACGACAGCTACCCAGGAAACGTCATGCTCGGGCTCGTCCCGAGCATCTTAGGCTGGAGGGGGCTCGTCCGCGCGCCTCCCCTTCCAGAGGTTCTCGGGTCTGCGCTTCGCTACGCCCGAGAATGACGCTCTCCGCACACGAACAAAAATTACCCGCAGGAACCCTCTTGCAGATATTTTAAGCTTGAAACAATATGGCTGCCGACACCGCATGGACAGGGATGGGGAACCCCGCCGGCGGTCGCATCTGGCACGTCCCGGGAGGACATCGGATATGACGCTCAAATTCATTCTGTCGCTCGGCGCCGGCGTGCTCGCGCTCGGCCTCTCCGCCTCCCAGGCGCAGGAGCCCTTGAAGATCGGCGTGGTCAGCGTGCTGACCGGTCCGGCGGCAGCACTGGGCCAGCAGGTCCGTGACGGCTTCCAGCTCGCGGTCGACCAGAATGGCGGCAAGCTCGGCGGCGTGCCGGTGCAGATCACCGTGATCGACGACGAACTCAAGCCCGACGTCGCGGTCGGCAAGGTCCGCAGCTTCGTCGAGGGCGGCAAGGTCGACTTCGTCGTCGGCCCGGTGTTCTCGAACATCCTCGGCGCGATCGCCAAGCCGGTGCTGGACTCGGGCGCGATCCTGATCAGCCCGAACGCCGGCCCCTCGACTATGGCCGGCAAGGCCTGCCACCAGAACTTCTTCGTGACCTCGTATCAGAACGACCAGGTCCACGAGGTGCTGGGCAAATACGCCCAGGACCAGAACTACAAGAAGGCCTATATCATCGCGCCGAACTACCAGGCGGGTAAGGACTCGCTCGCCGGCTTCAAGCGCTATTTCAAGGGCGAAGTCCTCGACGAGGTCTATGTCCCGCTGAACGCGCTCGACTTCTCGGCCGAGCTCGCCAAGATCGCCTCGGCCAAGCCCGACGTGGTCTTCGCCTTCCTGCCCGGCGGCCTCGGCGTCAACTTCGTCAAGCAATGGTCGCAAGCCGGCCTCACCGGCAAGGTGCCGTTCCTCTCCGCCTTCACGGTGGACGAGTCGACGCTGCCGGCGCAGCAGGACGCGGCGGTCGGCATGTTCGGCGGCATGACCTGGGCGCCCAACATGGACAACCCGCAGACGAAGAAGTTCGTCTCGGCCTATGAAGCCGCCTACAAGATCGTGCCCGGCTCCTATGCCCAGCAGTCCTATGACGCGGCGCAATTGATCGATTCGGCGGTCAAGGCCGCCGGCGGCACCGGCGACAAGGACAAGCTGCGCGCCGCGATCAAGAAGGCCGACTTCACCTCGCTGCGCGGCAAGTTCAAGTTCAACACCAATGGCTACCCGATCCAGGACTTCTACCTGGTCAAGGTCGCCAAGCGGGCGGACGGCAAGTTCCAGACCGAGATCGCCCAGAAGGTGTTCGAGGACTACGCCGACCCGCATGCGAAGGATTGCGCGCTGAAGTGACGGTGACATCCTTCACCGCGACCTGAATGGTCATCCCGGGCGGGCTTCAGCCCGACCCGGGATCCATGCCAGACCGATCGATGTTCAGGCATGGATCCCGGCTCTCCGCTTCGCTGCGGCCGGGATGACGGCGTCCGTTGTTCTCGAGCCGAGTTGCCAAAGCGCATGACCACCGGCCTCCTCATCGTCCAGATCCTGAACGGGCTGCAGTTCGGCATCCTGCTGTTCCTGGTGGCGGCCGGATTGACGCTGGTCTTCGGCGTGATGGACTTCATCAACCTGGCGCATGGCGTGCAGTACATGCTCGGCGCCTATCTCGCCGTGACCTTCGTTTCGCTGACCGGCTCCTTCGTGCTCGGCCTTGTGCTGGCATTGGCGGCGGCGCTCGTCTTCGGCCTCGCGCTCGAATTCCTGGTCTTCCGGCATCTCTACGAGCGCGACCATCTCGACCAGGTGCTGGCGACCTTCGGACTGATCCTGCTGCTCAACCAGGGCGTCAAGATGGTCTGGGGCGCCGCTCCCCTCTCCGTGCCGCTTCCCGAATTCCTGACCGGCAATGTCGCGCTGATGGACGGCATCCTCTACCCGACCTATCGCTTCGCGCTGATCGGCTCGGGCCTCGCGGTCGGTGCCTTGCTCTGGTTCATCGTCGAGAAGACCCGCACCGGCATGCTGCTGCGCGCCGGCGCCTCCAATGCCCCGATGGTCTCGGCGCTCGGCGTCGACATCCGCAAGCTGTTCATGATCGTCTTTGCCTTCGGCACCATGCTGGCGGGCTTTGCCGGGGCGATGGCGGCGCCGATCCTCTCGGTCGAGCCCGGCATGGGCGACACCGTCCTCATCCTCGCCTTCGTCGTCATCGTCATCGGCGGCATCGGCTCGATCCGCGGCGCCTTCGTCGCGGCGCTGATCGTCGGCCTGGTCGACACGCTCGGCCGCTCCTTCATGAACGATCTGCTGCGGTTGTTCATGAGCGCGCCCTCGGCGCGAGCGACCGGCGCCGCCCTGTCCTCGATGCTGATCTATCTCCTGATGGCGGTGGTGCTGTTCGTGCGGCCGGAAGGGCTGCTGCCGGCGCGAGGCCGGACATGAACGCGACGCCGGCTACCGCCGACATCACCAGCGTCGCGCCGCCGCGCGAGCGCGCCAAGGTCCTGTTGCCGGCCCTCCTGTTCCTGCTGCTGGCGCTGGCGCCGCTCGCCGTCTCCATCGGCATGCCGGCCGGCTGGCTCGCTCTGCTGACACGGGCGCTGATCTTCGCCATCGCCGCGCTCTCGCTCGACCTGATCCTCGGCGTCGGCGGGCTGGTTTCCTTCGGCCACGCCGCCTTCCTCGGCATCGGCGCCTATGTCACCGGCATCATGATCACCGAGGGCCGCAGCGAGGCGCTCGTCATCCTGCCGGTGATCCTCGCCGTCTGCGCCCTGTTCGGCGCGATCACCGGCGCGGTCTGTCTGCGCACGCGCGGCGTCGCCTTCATCATGATCACCCTCGCCTTCGGCCAGATGGTCTATTTCCTGGCGCAGGCGCTCTCGGCCTATGGCGGGGATGACGGGCTGACGCTCTATGAGAAGAGCACGCTCCTCGGCCTCAACCCGTTCGCGAACCGGACCTCGTTCTATTACAGCGTGCTGATCGCGCTCGGCGGCGCCTATCTGCTGGTGCGCGGCCTCGTCGCCTCGCGCTTCGGCCGGGTGCTGCGGGCGGCGCGCGAGAATCCGACCCGCGTCAGCGTCACCGGCTTCGACGTCACCCGTGTGCGCCTCGTCGCCTATGTGATCAGCGGCATGCTGGCCGGCCTCTCCGGCTTCTTCCTCGCCAACCACACCGAGTTCGTCAGCCCGGCCTTCATGTCCTGGCAGCGCTCGGGCGAACTGATCTTCATGGCGGTGCTGGGCGGCGTCGGCTCGCTGCACGGCGCAATCATCGGCGCGATCGCCTATCTGATCGCCGAGGATGCGCTCTCGCATCTGACCGAGCATTGGCGCGTCATCTTCGGGCCGATGATCATCCTGTTCGTGCTGTTCACCCGTGGCGGCATCGTCGGGATGCTGCGCAAGCTGGGCCCGCGCCATGGCTGAGCCGGTCCTCGTCCTCGACGGCGTGCGCAAATCCTTCGGCGCGCTGAAGGTCACCGACGGCGTCAGCCTCGCCGTCGCGCCCGGCGAGTTGCATGCGCTGATCGGCCCGAACGGCGCCGGCAAGACCACGCTGGTCCACCAGATCTCCGGCATGCTGACGCCGGACGACGGCAGCATCCGCTTCCGCGGACAGGACGTCACGGCGTTCAATGCCGAGAAACGCGCCCGCCACGGCCTGGCGCGGACCTTCCAGATCACCTCGACCATCGCCTCGCTCTCGGCGCTGGAGAATGTCGCGCTCGGCGTGCAGGCCAAGGCGAGCCATCCGCTCTCCTTCTTCCGCAACGCCGCCAGCGACGAGCGCCTGAACCGCCCGGCCCGCGCCGCGCTCGATGCGGTCGGCCTCTCCGAGCGCGCCCATGTCCCGGCTGGCAGCCTGTCGCATGGCGAAAAGCGGGCGCTGGAGATCGCCATGGCGCTGGCGCTGGAGCCGGCGGCGATCCTGCTCGACGAGCCGCTCGCCGGCGTCGGCAAGGAGGAAGGCGAGCGCCTGATCGCCCTGCTCAAGAGCCTGAAGGGGCGATATGCCATGCTGCTGGTCGAGCACGACATGGAGGCCGTGTTCGCGCTGGCCGATACCGTGACAGTTCTGGTCTATGGCCGCGTCATCGCCTCGGGCGATCCGGCTGTCGTCCGAGCCGATCCGGCCGTGCGCGAAGCCTATCTCGGCGAGGAGGGCTAGCCCGTGCTGACGGTCGAGAACCTCGATGCCGGCTATGGCGAGGCGCAGATCCTGTTCGGCGTCGATCTTTCGGTCGGCGCCGGCGAGGTCGTGACCCTGCTCGGCCGCAACGGCATGGGCAAGACCACGACGGTACGCGCGATCATGGGGCTGATCCGGCCACGCGCCGGCCGCGTCAGCTTCGGCGGCGTCGACCTCACCGGCAGCGCTCCGTTCCGGCTGGCGCAGGCCGGCATCGGCCTCGTTCCTGAAGGGCGGCAGGTCTTCCCGACGCTCTCGGTCGAGGAGAACCTGATCGCCACCGCCGCCAGCCGCTTCGGCCCGGCGCGCTGGACGCTGGAGCGCGTCTACGCCTTCCTGCCGCGCCTCAGGGAACGCAAGACCAATCGCGGCAACCAGCTTTCCGGCGGCGAGCAGCAGATGCTGGCGATCGGCCGGGCGCTGATGACCAATCCCAAGCTCGTCATCCTCGACGAGGCGACCGAGGGGCTGGCGCCGATCATCCGGCAGGAGATCTGGTCCTGCCTGTCGGCGCTGAAGGCCGAGGGCGAGTCGATCCTGGTGATCGACAAGAACGTCGACGCGCTCGCCAGGATCGCCGACCGGCATGTCGTGCTGGAAAAGGGCCGCGTCGCCTGGCGCGGCAGCAGCGACGATCTGCGCAGCGACAGCGCAGTCAAGGACCGCTTCCTGCATCTTTGAAGAAGGAGACCGAGGATGAAACCGCTCACTGCCGGCGTAACCAAGGCCAATGAGGGGATCGACGCGATCTCCTGGAACATCCTCGGCCAGACCTATGTGCCGAAGATGCTGAGCGAGGACAGCTTCTCCTGGCACGCCATCTTCCCGCCCGGCACCTTCGTGCCGCCGCATATCCACCCGACCCAGGACGAGTTCATCTACATGCTCGAGGGCCGGCTCGACCTCGTGCTCGACGGCCAGGAATCGCATGCCCTGCCCGGCGACCTGATAAAGCTGCCGCGCAACATCCCGCATGGGCTGTTCAACAAGAGCGACGCGCCGGTGAAGTGCCTGTTCTGGGTCGCTCCCACCGGCCGGCTCTACGACCTGTTCTGGGCGATTCATTCGATGAAGGAGCAGAACCCGGCCGAGGTCGTCGCCCTGTCGGCGCGCTACGAGATCGACTTCCTGCCGCCCCCGCCCGAAGGCGCCTAACGCCGGCGACACAAATCCGATTCCGCCTTCGTGGCGGTGCGCACGATCCTGCTCGCAACGAGTCTGGCCGAAGATCCCTCCTCCAGGGTCCCGGCCAGCACCATGGTGCCTGCATAGAGGGCGCTCCCGTGGCCGGTGTTTCCGACCAAGAGCTGCTGGCGCTGCGCCTCGTTGAGTCTGGAGAGATCGGGTGCAGTCCTGGCGAGTCGGCGCCCCGACGGCAACAGCAAGCTGTCCCGCGACGGGCATGGCGGCTTGAAGCAGCGAAGCCCGTTGTCGCAGGTGACGAACTCGACCTCGGCGGCCTGCGCGATCGAGGCGAGCAGCCCGAGCGACAACAAGGCGACGGCTGGCGTCTTCATCGCGGCTCCTTCCACAGCTGCCGCCCCCCAGCATCGGATCATAGAGCGGCGAAGCAGGCTGAGCCTCGGTTGAATGAACGAGGCTCAGCCTGCACGCGTAGCATCGTGCCGTTCCTCGATCCGACGACCCATGCTCCGGGCGCCGGGTGCAGTTAAGGTTAAGGAAAGCTTGCTGCTGCAACCAGGAGCGTCAGCGGGCATGATCTCAACCTGAGCTAGAACAAGAGCCAGGCCATGCCCGCCGCGACAACCATTCCCGAACGCCGCCGGTCCACCCGAATCCGGACCTTCATCGGCGCCAAGATCATCTTCAACCAGCGCCAGTCGACGCTGGATTGCATGGTCAGGAACCAGTCGGATGACGGGGCGCTGCTGGTCTTCCCAGGCAGCATCGCGCTGCCCGAGCTGTTCGAACTCTATTCCCCGCTGAAGCGCGAGAGCCGGATGGCGCGCAGCCGCTGGCGCGACGGCGAGCGCATCGGCGTCTCCTTCGCAGCCGAGACCAAACAGGACGACGCCCCCATCCAGCTCGATCTGGTCCGGCGCCTGCGCCAGCTCGAACAGGAGAACGCGGCATTGAAGGCTCGCATCGCCGCGCTGACGGAAGGCGCCTGAGTTCCGGCTGAATTTCGCCGGCTTTCGCCGCCGACATCGCGCCCCGCTTCAAGGGGATAGCGATGAAACGATTCTGGCTTGCCGCTGGCGCAGTGGCCGCCGCTTTGGGCATCACGACCTTCGTGCAGAACACCTCGCTGCTGGCTCCGGCGGCGACGGGCCGCCCGGTCCTGCTGGCGCATCGCGGCCTGGCGCAGACCTACCCATCGAGCGGCATCACCGATACGACCTGCACGGCGAGCCGGATCAATCCGCCGGAGCATCCCCATCTTGAGAACACGCTGGTCTCGATGGAGGCAGCATTCAGTGCGGGCGCTGATATCGTCGAGTTCGACATTCATCCGACGACCGACGGCCAGTTCGCGGTGATCCATGACTGGACGCTGGACTGCCGGACCAACGGCACCGGTGTCACCCGCGAGAAGCCCCTGGCGGAGCTCAAGGCGCTCGACATCGGCCATGGCTATACGGCCGATGGCGGCAAGACCTATCCGTTCCGCGGCAAGGGTATCGGCCTGATGCCATCGCTCGACGAGGTGCTGGCGCGTTTTCCGGACCGGCGCCTGCTGATCAACGTCAAGAGCAATGATCCGCGCGAGGGCGAGGCACTGGCCGAGCGCCTGCTGAAGCTTCCGGCCGCACAGCTTTCCCTGGTGATGGCCTATGGCGGCGATCGGCCGATCACAGTGCTGCGCGAACGCATCCCGACCCTGCGCACCATGTCGAAGGAGGCGGAGAAGCGCTGCCTGATCCATCACCTCGCGCTCGGCTGGGCCGGACTGACGCCGCAATCCTGCGAACGGCAGCTCCTGCTGATCCCGTCCAACTATACCAGCTGGATCTGGGGCTGGCCGGCGCGCTTCACGGCTCGCATGCGCGCTGCCGGCAGCGAGGTCATCGTCGCCGGGCCACTGGTCGGCGGCAATGGGTCGGCCGGCATCGACCGGGGCGAGGAGTTCAGCGCTCTCGCGCGGCCGATCCCCGGCATCTGGACCAACCGGATCGACCGGATCGCGCCGCTGGTAAAGGCCGAGCAGCGCTGAGGCCGTCTCAGCGCTTGGCGAGTTGCGCCGCCGAGAAGCCGGCCTTGCCGGCATAGGCGTTCACGATCTGCTCGCGCTTTCCGTAGGGCAGGACACGCTCGACATCGTCGAAACCGTTGGGGGCGAGCGCCTCGACGGCATCGATGACGCGCTCCGGCCCGCCGGCACGGTTCATCGCGACGATCTCGGCCGTCGCCGGCAAGCGCTGCGCCTCATAGGCGGCGAGCGCATGCCGCGGATGCTCGGCCTTGACCAGGAGGTCGGCAAGGCAGCGCGCGTCGAGGATCGCCTGCGAGGCGCCGTTGGAGCCGACCGGGTACATCGGGTGGGCGGCATCGCCGAGCAGCGTCACCCGGCCATGGCTCCAGCGCGGCAACGGATCGCGGTCGCACATCGGGTATTCCCAGAAAGTGCCGCTCGCATGGATCAAGGCGAGGATGTCGACGCCGGGCACGGTGAAACGCCGGGCGAAGGGCAGCACGTCCTCGAGCCGCCCGGCCTTGGACCAGGCCTCTTTCGGCGGCGGCTTGGCCGGGTCGCCCGTACGGATGTTGACGACCCAGTTGGTCAGGCGCGTGCCTGGCTTTTTGCCTTCGGCGATCGGGTAGAGCACGAGCTTGCCGGCCATGCCGCCGGCGATGATCATGCTCTCGCCATCGAGGAAGGCCGGCCAGTCGCAGGCGCCGCGCCACATCTGGACGCCGTTCCAGCGCGGCCCGCCCTGGTTGGGGAAGTAATGAGCCCGCACCGTCGAATGGATGCCGTCGGCGCCGATCAGGATGTCGGCGCGCGCCGTCTCGCCGCCCTCGCCCAGCCTGGCGTCGGCGAAATGCGCGGTGACGCCTCCCTCGTCCTGCAGGAAGCCCTGCAGCCGGCGGCCGGTGCGGATCGCGTCGACACCCAGCCGCTCGATCACCGCGTCGCGAATCACCCCCTGGAGTCGGCCGCGATGGATCGAGAACTGCGGCACTGCCGCTCCTGCGTGCAGGCCGCGCAGTTCGCGCCAGACGGTCTGGCCAAAGCGGTTCATGTAGATCAGTTCGCGCGTGCGGATCGCCACCGCATCGAGCGCCGGCAGCAGGCCGAGTTCCGCCAGCTCGCGGATCGCGTGCGGCAGCGTATTGATGCCGACGCCGACCTCGCGGATCTCGCTTGCCTGCTCGTAAACGGTCGCGGCGATGCCGCGTGCGTGCAGCATCAGAGCCAGTGACAGCCCCCCGATGCCGCCGCCGATGATGATGGCCTTCATGCCGCGTTGCGCTCCCTTAAATTATTTCAAGCTTCAAATAATCTGGGGCGTTTTGTCAATCGCTCCACAAAGCTGGTGAAAACCGCCCCAATTTCGCAGCTTTTGACAGGAACGAAGCCGATTGCTGTGCGTATGTACGGCCGATGCCGTCGTGTTTCGGCGGCAGGCATGTCAAAGGGCGAATTCGTGCGCGATAGCGCGTCGATTCGCCGCGACGCGCCGGACCCGTTGGGATTCGGCGTGGCGTCAATTTAAGCATCATTGGTCTCAGGAGGTTTTCATGACCAAGAATGAACTGATCGCCGCGATCGCGGACGAGACGGGCAAGACCAAGGCCGATGTCTCGGCCATCCTCGGCTCGCTCGCCGGCGTCGTCGCCAAGACGCTGAAGTCCGGTGGCGACGTCACGCTCGGCGGCATCGGCAAGCTCGCCGCCGCCAAGCGCGAGGCCCGCGAGGCCCGCAACCCGTCGACCGGCGCGACGATCAAGGTCCCGGCCAAGACGGTCGTGAAGTTCAAGGTCACCAAGGATCTGGCCGACGCCGTCGCCTGAGCCTTGCTAGACCGCGGCGGCCCAGAGCCGGCCCCGATCAGCCTGCATCGCAAGTCGATCGGACGGGCCCTAGGCCGCCGCAGCTTGACCTCGACGCGCCGCTGGCCACAGTAGCGCGATGTTCCTCCGCCTCTTCACCGATCTGCGCGCCGCCAAGGTCCCGGTGACCTTGCGCGAATATCTGGCGCTGCTGGAGGGCGTGGAGGCCGAACTCGCCGAGTATCGCGTCGACGAGTTCTATTATCTCGCCCGCGCCTGCCTGGTGAAGGACGAGCGCCATCTCGACCGCTTCGACCGCGTCTTCGCCGAAGTCTTCAAGGGCGTGGAGACGCTTGGCGAGGCCTTCGAGCAGGTCGGCATTCCCGAAGAGTGGCTGCGCAAGCTCGCCGAAAAATTCCTCACCGACGAGGAGAAGGCCCAGATCGAGGCGCTCGGCTGGGAGAAGCTGCTCGAGACGCTGAAACAGCGCCTCGCCGAGCAGAAGGGACGCCACCAGGGCGGCTCGAAATGGATCGGCACCGCCGGCACCTCGCCCTATGGCGCCTATGGCTACAATCCCGAAGGCGTGCGTATCGGCCAGGACAAGAACCGCAATTTCCGGGCCGTGAAGGTCTGGGACAAGCGCGAGTTCAAGGATTTCGACGACACGCGCGAGCTTGGCGTGCGCAACCTGCGGATCGCGCTGCGCCGGCTGCGCAAATTCGCCCGCACCGGCGCGGCCGAGGAGCTCGACCTCGACCAGACCATCACCGAGACCGCCAAGCACGGCTATCTCGACGTCAAGCTGCGGCCCGAGCGACACAACGCCGTCAAGGTCCTGCTCTTTCTCGATGTCGGCGGCTCGATGGACTGGCATATCGAGCTGGCCGAGGAGCTCTTCTCGGCGGCGCGGGCCGAGTTCAAGCATTTCGAGCATTTCTACTTCCACAATTGCCCCTATGAGCGGGTCTGGAAGGAGAACCGGCGCCGCCACGACCAGATCATCCCGACCTTCGACGTGCTGCGCACCTATCCGGCCGATTATCGCCTCGTCTTCGTCGGCGATGCCTCGATGAGCCCCTATGAGATCGCCATGCCGGGCGGCTCGGTCGAGCATTGGAACGAGGAGGCCGGCGAGGTCTGGATGCGGAGGCTGACCGAGCGCTTCCCGAAGTCGGTCTGGCTCAATCCTATCCAGCAGAACCTCTGGGGCTACACCCAGTCGATCCGCCAGATCGCCGGGCTGATGGGCGGACGGATGTTCCCGCTGACCCTCGATGGGCTCGACGGCGCGATGAAGGCGCTGACGCGGTAGATGGCGATCCAGACAGCTAGCGAAGGCCGAGGACGAGGGCCGCGCAGAGCACGAACGCTCCTATGATCAGAGCGGATATGATCAGACCCCGGCGACGATGGCCTCTCCTATGGCAGACAACTGCCACGGCCTGCCCGATCAGGAGCATGGGGATGCCGACATAATATGAAAGCCGATAGAGGATATCGGCCCATTGTCTCCTGACCGGATCCGCGGGCTGCTCGGCGAAGCCGAGGCCGAGTGGCGACATGAACCAGAGAAAGCCCAAGACGGGCACTGCTACCGTAGTGACGATGAGAAACCCGTCGGAGAGCAGCGCGAGCAGAACATGCCGCGCTCGGCCTTCCGACGCTCTGGCGATCTTTTCCATGGGCAGAAGGAGCCACACTCGCAGCAGCTCGGCAAGGATCGGGCTGGGCAGTGTGGGCGAAAGCCAAGACAAGTTCGCTGGCAGCCGCTAGAGGCTGCATCATGGACAAGCTCGACGATACCACCCTGCCCTCCTGGCGCCAACGCCCGAAGCCGATCGGCTTCGAGATCGCCTATCGACTCAAGGGCGACGTGCTGGAAATCGATTCGACCCGCAAGGTCGACCAGGTCAGGCTGTCCGCCGTCGAGCAGGTGCGCTTCATCTATGCGCCCAGCAATGTCTCGTCGAAAGGCTTCCGGACCCAGCTGCGGCTGAGCGACGGCAAGAGCATCACCTTCGGCAACCTGTCCTGGCGCTCGCTCACCGATATCGAGCGTGACGATGCGCGCTATCATGCCTTCGTCTCGGCGCTCTCGGCGGCCATCGCGCGGGCCAGTCCCAAGGCGCGCTTCCTCGCCGGCAAACCCTATCTGCTCTGGCTGGCGCTGGCGCTGGCCGGCGGTGGTGCGATGGTGATGCTGACCTTCTTCAGCCTGCGCGCGCTCCAGCAGGGCGCGACCGCCGCCGCGGGGCTGGGACTTGTGCTCGCCGCAGCCTCCTTCTGGCAGGTCTGGCCGATGATCAGGCTCAACCGACCGAGGAATCTCACGACCGGCGAGGTTCCCGATGACCTCGTCCCGGGTCGGCGGACGGCCTGAGGTCGCCTTACCGAACGACCAGCACGGAGCACTTCGCCCGCCGCACGATGGTCGACGCATTCGAGCCGATCACATAGGCCAGCATGCCTGGCTCGTGCGAGCCGATGACGATCAGGTCGGCGCCGCTGGCGTCGGCCTCGGCCAGCACCTCACCATGGACCGAGCCGACGAGGACCTTGGCCGAGACGCGCTCGGCGGGGAGATTCACCTTCGCCGCGATCTCGGCGAGCTTGGCTTCGGATTCCGACTGCTGGCCGGCGTCGAAGTCGGCCGGCACGAATTCCATATAGGTGATCGGCACCAGCGAGCGGACATAGACCAGCCTGATCGAGCCGTCCGACTGATTGGCGAAGCCTTCGGCAGCGGTGATGGCGGGGCCTGCCAGTTCGGCCTCGGCGAGATCGACCGGCACCAGAATCGACTTGTACATCGCACCCTCCTCCGGCGTGCCCGCCCGGCCGGCATGGTCGAACGATCGGCACCAACGCCTGCACACTATGTCGGAGCCGATCGCCTCAAGGGAAGAGCGTCGCGTCGTCGCGAGCCGCTCTGGCTGCCGACAATGCGATCATCGCGAGCAGATGCGGCGCCGTCTTTGCGATCGATCAATTTGGCGCATGCCTGCCATGGGGCGGCGGAATTTGACGACGACCGTCAGGAACCCGACAGTCCGCAGCCGCATTTTGCGCCCGTTCGGGTGGACCGATGACCGAAACTGCCTCCCCTGCTCCGCGCACAGGCCCGTTCGCCTCGCCGGCCACCTTCCTGATGGTTCTCGCCTTCCTCAACTGGCTCGGCTACGCCAGCTGGAGCGCTCTGCTCAACAATTTCGCCAAGGAAGCCGCCGGCTTCACCGGGCAGGACATCGGCATCCTGCAATCGGTCCGTGAGATTCCGGGCTTCCTGGCCTTCACCGCCATCATCCTGTTCTGGATCATGCGCGAGCAGGTGCTGGCCTATCTCAGCCTGCTGACGCTCGGACTCGGCGTGGCGCTGACCGGATATTTCCCCAGCCTCGGCGGCCTCCTGCTGACGACGACGATCATGTCGCTCGGCTTCCACTATTACGAAACGGCGCAGCAATCGCTGCAATTGCAGTTGCTGCCGAAATCGGAAGCGCCGCGGCTGCTCGGCAAGATCGCCGGGGCTTCGGCGGTGGCGCAGCTCATAGCCTTCGGCTCGATCGCGCTGATCTGGCGCCTCTGGCAGCCGAGCTATGCCCATGTCTTCCTCGGCGCCGGCCTCGTCACCATGGCGCTGACGGCGGCTGCCATCCTGCTCTTTCCTCGCTTCCAAGGCACGGTCACGCAGAACAAGGGCTTCGTGCTGCGCAAGCGCTACTGGCTCTATTACGCCCTGACCTTCATGTCGGGCGCGCGCCGGCAGATCTTCATGGCCTTCGGCGGCTTCCTCTTGGTCGAGCGCTTCGGCTACGACGTAGCCGCGACCGCGACGCTGCTGCTGGTGACCTACGGCATCAACATGTTCGCCGGCCCGCTGCTCGGCCATCTCGTCGGCAAGGTCGGCGAGCGGGCGACGATCCAGCTCGAGAACGTCTCGCTGATCGCGGTCTTCGTCGGCTATGCGCTTGCCAGCCACGGCCAGTTCGGCGCGGCGGGCGGGCTCGTCGCCGGCGCCCTCTTCGTCATCGACGGCGTCTTCTTCACGCTCGTCCTGGCGCAGCGCACCTATTTCCAGAAGATCGCCGACCCCGCCGACATCGCCCCGACCTCGGCGGTCGCCTTCACCATCAACCACATCGCCGCGGTCTTCCTGCCGATCACCTTCGGGCTGATCTGGCTGCGCGACCCGGCGATCGTCTTCTATATCGGGGCGGCGGTCGCGACGGTGTCGCTCAGCCTGTCATTGCTGGTGCCACGCCATCCGCTGCCCGGACACGAGACGACGCTGGTCGCGCCGGCAGCGGCCGCGGCGGAATAGAGATCAAGTCAGATGGAATTCAGCCCTGGCGGGCCGGTGTGCGGACGACGAGGCCGTCGAGCTCGTCACGGACCCTGATCTGGCAGGACAGGCGCGAATTCGGGCGGACGTCGAAGGCGAAGTCGAGCATGTCCTCCTCCATCGGCTCGGCATGGCCGGTCTTCTCAGTCCAGGCCTCGTCGACATAGACATGGCAGGTGGCGCAGGCGCAGGCGCCGCCGCATTCGGCCTCGATGCCCGGCACACCGTTGCGCACCGCGACCTCCATCACTGTCGAGCCCGTCTCGCCCTCGACCGTGCGGCTCGTGCCCTGGGCGTCGATGTAAGTGATCTTCGGCATCGTGAACTCCGGCCGCCTGGCGACGGCTGCGCGGCTGGCGCGGTCTGGAGGAACCGGCCGGGCTTCCTGGGGTGCCGCAGGCAGGTTCGCGAGAGGAACATCGTCCGCAAGCGAGGCTTGCGGACAGTTCGTCTCTAGAGGATTTCGAAAGCGGGCGAAACGGCGATATCGGCCGTGCCGCGCCCGCTCTCCTGCGGCGTCAGGCCGCGCAGTCAAGCCGTGAGATCACGGCGCGCGCTTCGGCGGCCGCGAGCGTCAGCGCGTCGAGCGCATCCTCACGTGGCGCAGAGCCGGCCTGGCCGAGCTGCTGCTCGATCCGGTCGGCAGCCTCAGCCACCTCCCAGGCGCCGATGGCGCGGGCGGCCCCTTTGAGGGTGTGGGCGGCATCGCGGCGGACATTGGCGTCGCCGCCATGGATGGCGCGCAAATGACGGGCGCATTGCTGGGCGAACAGCGTCAGCAGCTCGCGCTCCAGCTCGGCATCGCCGCCGGTCTGGCGGGCGAGGTGCACGAGGTCGATGGCAGTCTGGGGCATGGGGGTACTCGGTTTTCTCACAAGCTGCTGAACTCGCGCAGCCTTCTGACCCCTGATGAAGCGCCGTTATGGTGAATGAGGCGTTAACGACGTTTGTGAATCAGACGGTCAAACGGGTTTCAATCCCTGCTTGCCTCAACTACCCTTCGAGACAGTAAACGATGGGCGTCGTGTCGCTTGTAGGATCCGGCTGGAGGCTGCCGGTTCCCGCTCTGCGGCGGACAGCGCCGCCCGTCGCAAGTGGCGTAGCGAGGCGGTATTCATGACCCGGCAGAACAAGCTCCAGGATCCGACCGAAGCGGCAATGTCGGCGATCGAGGAGGCGCTGAGGCTCGACCCGGCGAAGGGCGAGGGACCTGGTCCGGTAGAACCACGACTGCCCTCGACAGGGGAAAACGAACTCAAGATCGAGCTGCCGCGCGTCGAAAGCGCTCCGATCACACCGGCCAGCACCGAGGCCGCCCCCGAGGCGCTGCCGGCTCCTGCCCGCCCCGCCATCGCACCGGACACCAGCCGCGTCGCCAATGACGACCGCCGCGATTCCTCCTCGCTCGTCCAGGCTTTCGCCGCCCGCCCGTCGGGCCGGCCCTACTGGCTCGCTGTCCTCGCCACCCTGGTCTGGGCCGGTGGTGTCGGCTTCACCCTGGTCAGCCGCTACGGCTCCTTCGCCGAGGGTCTTCCGGCCGGCATGGCCGCCTGGGGCCCCGGGCAATGGGCGCTGCTGGCGCTCGGCGCCGGCACGCCGGTGGTGTTCTTCTTCGTGCTCGCGGCGCTCTATCGCCGGACGCAGGAGATGCGGCTGGTCTCGCGCGCGATGACCGAGGTCGCGCTGCGCCTGGCCGAGCCGGAGGTCGTCGCGACGGATTCCGTGCTGTCGCTCAGCCAGACCATCCGCCGCGAGGTTGCCGCCATGGGCGACGGCATCGAGCGCGCGGTCGCTCGCGCCGGCGAGCTCGAGACCATCGTGCGCGGCGAGATCGCGACGCTGGAACGTGCCTATGCCGACAACGAGATCCGGCTACGCTCGCTCATCGACGAGCTGGTGACCCAGCGCGAATCCGTCGTCGGCAATGCCGAGCGCGTGAAGTTCGCGATCTCAGGCGCGCATGAAAGCATCACCAAGGACCTGGAGACCGCCAGCCGCTCGATCTCCGAGGCGGTGGCTGAGGCCGGCGAGCGCGTCACCTCGCGCCTGACCGACAAGGGCGACCAGATCACGCTCGCGCTCGGCCATGCCGGCGAGCGCATGGTCGACGAGATCAGCGGCCGCGGCAATGATCTGGTCGAGCGCCTGCAAACGACCTCGCACGACGTCAGCGAGCGAATGACGAGCGCCAGCCAGTCTGTGACCGCCGTACTCGACAACCGCGCCCAGGAGATCGCAAGCTCACTGGAACGCACCGGCGCCGTCCTCACCGAGGGCCTGACCGCCGGCGCTCGCGACGTCACCCGCGCGATCAGCGAGACCGGCGCGCAGGTCGTCGAGTCGCTCGCGACCCGCGCCGAGACCGTCAACGAGACGTTGCGCTCGACCGGCGACAATCTCGCCCAGGAGATCACCCAGCGCGGCGCCACCGTCGCCGAGCGCTTCGAGCAGAGCGGCCGCACCCTGGTCGACCTGTTCGACACGCAGAGCAGCAGCCTGACCCAGCGCCTGACCGAGACCGGCGAGAGCCTGCGCACCTCGATCAGCAGCGAGGGCGAAAGCGTCACCACCCGCCTCGCCGAGGTCGGCCGCGGCGTGCACATGCTGCTCGGCAAGCAGAACGAGCTCGTCGTCAACCGCATCCAGGAAGCCGGCAACACCGTCCAGGGCCTGATCGCCAGCCAGGGCGAGACCCTGGTCGAGAAGCTCTCCGGCACGGTCCAGACCGTCGACGAGCTGCTGCGCGAGAAGACCGATTCGATCACCCTGCGCTTCGACGAAGCCGGCAAGGGCCTGCACAACCTGATCGGCGAGCGCGGCGAGGAACTGACCGCGCGCATCTCCGCCGTCGGCGCGACCGTGCACAGCCTGTTCTCGGAGGAGGCGAGCAGCCTCGTCACCCGCCTCTCAGACCTCGGCCACGAGGTGCGCAGCACGATCGGCGAGCAGGGCGACCATCTGGTCGGCCGCCTGTCCGAGACCGGCCAGCGCCTGCAGGAGGCGATCAGCGAGCGCGGCGACGGGCTGGTGCTGCGCATGGCCGAGATCGGCCAGGGCGTCGAGCATGCGATCGGCGAGCGCGCCGACAGCATCGTCAACCGCGTGGCCGATGCCGGCCGCAGCGTCGAGGCGATCATCGCCGAGCGCGGCGACGGCCTCGTCTCGCGCCTGTCCGAGACTACCTATCAGATCGAGCAGACCCTGGGCGGCCGGGCCGACGGCATCGTCGCCCGCATCGCCGATGCCAGCCGCGGCATCGAGAGCGTGATCGGCGAGCGCGGCGACGGGCTGGTCGCCAAGCTGTCCGAGACCACCGAAGAGATCCACCGCACGCTCGGCGACCGCGCCGAGGGCATCGTCGCCCGCGTCGCCCATGCCGGCCGCGACGTCGAATCGGCGATCGGCGAACGCGGCGACGGGCTGATCGCCCGGCTGTCCGAGGTCGCGCGCGAAGTCCACGCCACCATCGGCGAGCGCGGCGACAGCCTGGTCGCCCGCCTGTCGGATGTCGGCACCGAAGTCCACACCGCCATCGGCGAGCGCGGCGACAGCTTGGTGTCGCGCCTGTCCCATGTCGGCAGCGAGGTCCAGGGCGCGATCGGCAGCCAGCGCGAGACGCTGGTGGCCCAGCTCACCGATGCCGGCGCCAGCGTGCGCAACCTGCTCATCGCCGAAGGCGAGGCGCTCAGCGGCCGCGTCATCGCGACCGGCCAGGACATGCAGGAGCTGCTCTCCGGCCAGAGCCAGGCGCTGGTCACCCGCGTCGCCGATGTCGGCCGCTCGGTCCATGGCCTGCTGGCGGAGCGCGGCAATGCGCTGATCGACCGGCTGGCGGAAGCGAGCGGGACCGCCCATCAGCGGCTCGACGAGACCGGCGAGGCCCTCGCCGCCAAGATCCTGGCCGCGAGCGAGACGGCCAAATCGGTCATCGACGACCAGCACACCGGCTTCATCGCTCGCCTCGGCCAGGCCGGGGACGAGGTCGGCGCCCTGCTCGGTAGCCAGCGCGATGCAGTCATCGCCGGCCTCACCGCGACCGGTCGCGAGGTTCATGGCCTCATCGGCGAGCAGAGCCAGGCTCTGGCCACCCGCCTCGACGATGCGACCAAGGCCCTGTCCGACGCCATCAATGTCGACGGCCGTGAGATCGCCGACCGTGTCTCGGAAGCTGCGAACGCCTTGCGCGGCACCTTCACCACCGAGGCCGAACGCGCCAGCAGCCTGCTCGCCGCGACCGGCAAGGACGTGGTGGTCGCCCTTACCCAGCAGGGGGGCCGCGTCAACCAGGCGCTGGCCGCCAATGCCGAGTCGCTGCTGCGCTCGGTCGACGCCCGCTCGCAGGCGCTCAACGAGTCGCTGGCCAGCAAGCACGATGCGCTGACCCGTCTCTTCGACGTCCAGGGCCGCGAGATCGAGACGTCGATCGGCGCCCGCCTCGGCGCCTTCGAGGAGATCATCGTCACCCGCGGTGGCACACTCGCCGCCAAGCTCGGCAACGACGCCCGCTCCTTCACCGATTCGGTGACGCTGCGCCTCGGCCAGGTCGAGAAGCTGCTCGGCGAGGAGGGCCAGGCGCTGGCCGAGCGCATCGGCGAGCGCTCGCAGCACGCCGCCGAGACCATGATGGCGCGCACGCAGGAAGCGGCCGCCGCCATGGAGACGCAGATCAAGACCTTCGAGGACCGTTCCAGCGCCAAGAGCGCCGAGATCGCGACCTCGCTCGACGGGCTCATCGCCCGCATCGACGGTAATCTTGGTGCGCGCGCCAGCGCACTCAACGAGGCGCTGGTCGAGCGTACCGTCGATATCGCCCGGGTCATGGCCGAAGGTGGACGCGAGGTCACACGCGCCCTCACCGCCAAGGCCGACGAGATCGGCGAGATCGTCACCAGCAAGAGCGAGGCGCTGACGCAGACGCTTGCCGAGAAGGCCGACAGCATCAACGCGACCCTGGGCGGGCGCGCCCTGCAGATCGCCGACACGCTCGACCAGAGCGTGGCGCGCTTCGAAGAGCGCGTCGTCAACCGGCTCGACACGGTCTCTGGCACACTCGACTCTCGCGGCACGCAGATCGCGCAGACCCTGCAGGGCACCTCGGAAGCGATCGCGAGCGCGCTCGACGCTCGTACCGCCGAGCTGCGGACCCTGTTCGAGGACAAGGGCACCGGCCTGATCGGCCTGCTCGACCAGAGCGGCAACCAGATCGTGCTGACGCTGCAGGAGAAGTCGGACGGGATCGCCGCCGCCCTCTCCGAGCGGGCCGAGGAACTGCGGACCCTGTTCGACGAACGCGGCGGCGGCGTCCTCAATGCGCTCGACCAGCGCGGCAGCCAGATCGCCCAGACGCTGCAGCAGCGCTCGGACGGCATCGCCTCCGCCCTCTCCGAACGGGCCGAGGAACTGCGCGTGCTCTTCGACGAGCGCGGCGGCGGCCTCCTGAACGCGCTCGGCCAGCGCGGCAGCCAGATCGCCCAGATCCTGCAGGAGCGGTCTGACGGCATCGCCGGCGCCCTCTCGCAGCGCGCCGAGGAATTGCGCGCTTTGTTCGACGAGCGCGGCGGCGACATCCTCAACACGCTCGACCAGCAGAGCCGGCAGTTCGGCCGGACGCTGGCGGAACAGTCCGAGGGGATGAGTTCGGCGCTGACGACGCGCACGGAGGAGCTGCGGGCGCTGTTCGACGAACGCGGCAATGGCGTGGTCGATGCGATCGGCCGCAAGGGCGCGACCCTCGCCAACCAGTTCGCCAGCATCGGCGAAGCGCTGGTCAACAACATCGAGAGCCGCGGCAACAGCATGGTCGCCGGCCTGCACGAGCGCAGCACCGAGATCAGCCAGGCGCTCGACCTCGCCTCGGGCGCGCTGCGCGAGACGATCGAGAGCGGCACCAACCAGTCGGTCGAGGCGCTGCTCAAGACCAACGAGCAGCTACGCAGCGAGCTCGGCAGCATGCTGGGCCGCCTCGGCGAGGCCAACAAGCTGATGCAGCAGATCGTCACCGGCGCGAACAAGAACCTCGCCGCGGTCGAAGGCAGCCTGTCGGGCCGCGTCGAGGAGTTGCAGAGCGTCCTCTCGACGGTCGTCCAGGAGACCAACCGGACCTCCGAGCAGGTCGCGAGCCAGATCGCGACGCTGAAGGGCTATTCGGAAGGCACGCTGCGCGACACCGCTGCGCTCATCTCGCGGATCGACGCGCAGGGCTCGTCGATGACCGAGACCTCGCAGGCCAATGCTTCGGCGCTCAACGCCGTCGCACAGCGGCTGGAGCAGGTCGAGGCCCGCGTCGGCAACGTGCTGGCCGACCGCAAGGAATCGCTGGAGCATCTGCACGGGCTGATCGCCACCCGCACCGACGATATCGAGCAGATCACCCGCTCGTTCTCGTCGCTGCTCGACGAATCGCTCAGCAATGCCGAGACGCGCACCCGCCAGCTCAGCACCGTGCTCAGCGACGCCGCCGAATCGACCAGCAGCGCCATCGCCCAGCAGTTCGACTCGATCCGCGCCGCCAGCGGCCGCGAACGCGAGGCGACGGCGCAGGCACTGCGCGCTGCCTATGAGGAGGTGGTGAACGAGATTTCGGGCGAGCTCTCCAAGGTCACGGAGCGCTTCCAGAGCGCCGCCGAGGACATGCGCTCGATGTCGGCCGAGATCCACCGCGAGCTCGAGACGACCCGGACCGAGCTCAAGAAGGGCGTGCTCGAACTGCCGCGCGAAACGCAGGAATCGACCGCCGCGATGCGCCGCGTCGTCGCTGACCAGATCAAGGCGCTCAACGAGCTGACCGAGATCGTCTCGCGCTCGGGCCGCAGCAGCGACGTCGCGCGCCCGAACGGCGAGCGGCGGACGGCAACGAGCTATCAGCAGCCGACTCCGGTCGTCAGCGCCTCCTCATCTGTCGCCGTGCAGAGCGCACCGGTGCTGACCGAGCCGTTGCGCGCCTCGATCGATCCGACGCCAGAGCCGGTGCAGGCGCGCCCTGCCCCTGCTCCCGAGCCGGTGCGGGCCGAGATGGTCCAGCGCGCCGAGCCGGCACGCCGCCCTGCCGCCGAGCAGCCCGCCCCGGCCAAGTCGGGCTGGCTCTCGGACCTGCTCAGCCGCGCCTCGCGCGACGACCGGGCACCCGAGGCCTCCAAGCCGACGGCGCACAGCATCGAGAAGCTCGATTCGCTCTCGGTCGACATTGCCCGGATGATCGACCATGACGCGGCCGTCGAACTCTGGGAGCGCTACAAGCGCGGTGAGCGCAACGTCTTCACCCGCCGGCTCTACACGTTGCAGGGCCAGCAGACCTTTGACGAGATCCGGCGCAAATATCGCCGCGACACCGAGTTCAAGGATACGGTCGACCGCTATATCGAAGAGTTCGAGCGCCTGCTCGGCGAAGCGGCCAAGGACGACCGCGACTCGATGGTGGCGAAAACCTACCTGACGTCGGAGACCGGCAAGGTCTACACCATGCTGGCCCATGCCAGCGGGCGGTTCGAGTAAGCGCCGGCCAAGCCCGATACGAAAAGGCCGCCCTCTGGGCGGCCTTTTCTTTTGGCGCGGTTACATGTGATTACCCGCGACGCATCACCGCCCGGGCTCGTTCCGTCAGCGCGCCCAGCGGGCGATCTGGATCAGCACTTGCGACAGGGCCTGGTCGAGGGCTTGCGCCGCCCCTGCCCCATCGGCACCAGCGGGCACACGGGCCGAGAACAGCTTGGCGCGCTGGACCTTGCCGCTGCGGTCGCCGATCAGCTTGGCGGTGATCTCGACCACGGCCTGGCCGCTGGCGGCTTCGATGTTGAAGGCGCGGATGTCGGTGTTGAGCTGGAAATCGGGCACGATGCGTTCGCCCGGCCGGCCGACGGCAGCGATGCGGCTGCCGTTCTCGAAGGTCTGGATCAGGCGGGTCTGCACCAGATTGGGCACCCGGTCAGCCCATTGCGCCCCGCCGAGGAAGGAGAGCGCGCCGGTCGAATCCTTGACGATCAGCCGGTCGGAGTCGAGCGCCTGCACCGCCGTCGGCTGCGCCACGATCAGCACGCCACCGCCACCGCCGATGCGGCCGAAATCGCGCGGCGCCGAGAGGTCATAGGTGGTCGGCGCCGATCCGCCGCCGCAGCCGGCCAGCAGCAACGAGCCTGCCACAGCCAGGGACAGGGCGCGCAGACGACCACGAAGCAGCGAAGGCAGAATCGGCATGGTCATAACGGGCTAGCGCGATCCGCTGTATTGGGGAAGCGGCGGACGGCCGCCGAAGATGAACTGCTGGGGATTGCGCTCGACATTGCGCAGAACGCGGTTGAGATCCCCGAGCGTGCGCTTGCCGTCGGAAGCGAGCGTTTCGAGATCGCGCAGGCCCGGGCCGGTGAAGCGGCTGATGCCGGCCGTGATCTCGGCCGTGCGCTTGTCGAGATTGTCGGCAAGTACCCGAATCGACTTCGCGGCGCTGGCGACCTCGGCGAAGGCGCCCTGCCCGTCCTGCGTGTTCAGGAAGGACTGCGCCGCCTTGAGCACGCCCTCGACCTGGTCGGCGGCGCGATTGAGCTTGTCGGTGATCGAGGCGACGTCGCTGACCGCCTTGGAGACATCGTTGCTCGAGCCACCCAACGCCGCGGTGAATTTGTCGACATTGTCGATGATGCCGGTGATCTTGGCGCGATCGACCGAGCGAACCACCCCGGTCAATTCCTCGCTGAGCGTGCCGAGCTTCTGCGAGAGCGGCGCAATCGTATCGGCGATCTGGCCGAAGCTCGTCATCAGCTTGTCGATGTTACCGGAATTGTCGCCGAGGGCCTGCGAGAACTTCTCGACATTGCGGACCGTGTTGGTGATCGAACCGGAATTGGTCTTGATCAGCCCGTCGAGATTGCCGAGCACTTCGTCAGCCTTCTTGGCGACGTTGCGGACCGATTCGATGATGTCCTGCAATTCGGAGCGCTCGGCGATGATGGTCGGCAACGGCTCGCCGGGCTTCGCCTGCAGCACGGCAGCGTCCGGCTCGCCGCCGATCAGTTGCAGCGCGACGACGCCGGCCAGCCCTTGCGCCTCGATACGAGCGCGGGTGTCGACCCGCAGCGGCGTCGTGTTGTCGACCTCGATCACGCCGAAGATGCGGCGCGGGTCATCCGGCTGCAGGCCGATCTGCTTGACCTCGCCGACGCGCAGGCCGTTGAAGAGCACGCTGGAACCGCGTCCCAGGCCGGTCACCGTGCCGGTGAAGATCACGCGGACATCCTGCTTGCGGCCGCCGCCGCCGCTGCCGAACCAGTAGACGAAGCCGAACATCGCCGCGATCACGGCGAGGGTGAAGAGACCGACCAGGGCGTAGTTCGCACGGGATTCCATCGCGGGCGTCCGTCACGTCCTCGTTTGATCGGGCATGCGGGCGCGGGCGCGCTCGCCGCCGAAATACGCTTTGAGCCAGGGATGATCGGAAGCCAGCATGGTGGCGAGCGGACCGACCGCGATGACACGCTTGTCCGCCAAGGCGGCAATCCTGTCGCAAGCTACGTATAGACTATCGAGATCATGGGTTACCATGAACACCGTCAGGCCCAAAGTCTGCTTGAGCGTCATGATCAGTTCGTCGAACTCGGCGGCGCCGATCGGGTCGAGGCCCGAGGTTGGCTCGTCGAGAAAGACGATCTCAGGATCGAGCGCCAGCGCCCGGGCGAGCGCGGCACGCTTGATCATGCCCCCGGAGAGCTCCGAGGGAACCTTGTCGGCCGCATCGGGCTTCAAGCCCACCATCTCGACCTTGAGCATGGCGAGTTCTTCCAGCAGACGCGGCGAAAGCTGGAGGTATTCCCGCATCGGTACCTGGATGTTCTGCTTGACGGTCAGCGCCGAGAACAGCGCGCCCTGCTGGAACATCACGCCGAAACGGCGCTCGAGCCGGCGCCGGCCGCGCGGATCGAGCTTGTCGACGTTCTCGCCGAAGACCTCGATCGTGCCGCGCTGCTTGCGCACGAGGCCGAGGATGGTGCGGGTCAGCACCGATTTGCCCTGACCGGATCCTCCGACGAAGCCGAGAATTTCACCACGCATCACATCGAGATCGAGTCCGTCCATGATCACCTTGTCGCCAAAGGCGACCTTGAGATCGCGAACGCGGATCACCGCCTCGGGTTCCCCGCCACCCGACGCCTGGGGTCCGCGCGGACCGGTCTGTGAGGGCCTGTCGAGCACCGGAAGTTCCCTCACATCCGGATCGAGGCGAAGAACATGGCGAACAGCCCGTCGACCACGATCACCATGAAGATCGCCTTCACCACCGACGCCGTCACCTGATGGCCGAGTGATTCGGCCGAGCCCTTGACCGCCAGCCCCTCGATCGAGGCGATCAGGCCGATGACGAACGCCATGAACGGGGCCTTGATGAGGCCGACGGCAAAATGCTGCCAGGTGATCACCGACTTCAGGCGGTCGAGATAGGTGTCGAGGCCGATTCCGCCATAGAGCCAGCTCACCAGGCCGGCACCGACGAGCCCTGACATGGCCGAGATGAAGGTCAGGATCGGCAGCGCGATGATCAGCGCCAGGATGCGCGGCACCACCAGCACCTCGATCGGATCGAGCCCCATCACGCGGAGCGCGTCGATCTCCTCGCGCATCTTCATCGAGCCGATTTCGGCGGTGAAGGCAGAGCCCGAGCGACCCGCCACCATGATCGAGGTCAGCAGCACCGAGAGCTCGCGCAGGACGAGGATGCCTGTCAGATTGACGACGAAGGCGGTCGCACCGAAGCGCTGGAGCTGGAAGATGCCCTGCTGCGCGACGATGCAGCCGACCAGGAACGAGATCAGGATGATGATCGGCGCGCCATTGAAGGCGATCAGCTCGATCTGATTGACCAGGGACGGTCCGCGGAAACGACGCGGTCCAAGCAAGGCGCCGACACAACCCGCCATCACCTCGCCGAGGAAGACGGCGCCGCCAGCGAGGTCGCGGCCGAAGCGGGTGACCCCCTGCCCGATGTCGACGAGGATCGTGACCAGCCCGATCGGGCGGACCGGCGGCTGGTAGTCGGTGACGTCGCGCTCGACCTCGCGCAGAAGCACGCCGTGCTCGGGACGGCGGCTCACCAGCTCGACCGAGGCCCCTTTCGCCTCGCCCGCCTGTTTGACCTGGTCGAGCAGATAGGCGCCGAGCGTGTCGAGGCGCTCGATCGCCGACAGGTCGAGCCGCGCCTGGCGCACATCGGCGACACGCTTCGACAATTCGCTGGTCAGGGCTTCGAGACGCGGCGCCCGCCCTACGCTCCAGCGCCCGGCCAGCGACACGACGAGGACGCCACCATCGTCGCGATAGACGGCCTGCGGCTCAACGTCGTCGACGACAGCCATGACGGCTCGCCTACTCCCCACATCAGATTCGGCCCCCATAGCCTGTATCGCCGCGGGCCCGGAGGATGGCAAGGGCCGCCAGGACGAGCCCGAGCAGTGCAACCGGCACCATGGCGAGGAACACGCCCGGGCCGAACAGGCGATAAAGATAACCGGAGAGGATCGTCGTCAGGCCCATAACCAGAGCACTCGCAGCGACGAGGCGTCCCTGCGCCGCCGCGCGGCGCGCCTCCGGGGCGAGCGCCGACACGGCCGCAAGTGTGCCCAGATGCATGCAGCCGAAGGTGACGCCGTGCAGGAGCTGAAGCAGGAAGGTGACGGCAAGGCCAGGATCGGCGCTCATCGCCCCGAAGCGCAGAGCCGCCGCAACCGCCGCGATCGCGATCCAGCGCAGGCCGACGAGACCTCGCGCGGCAATACTGCCCGCGAACAGGAAGACGGCGATCTCGGCGAGGACGGCGACGGCCCAGAGCCAGCCGACCGCCTCGCCGCTGAAGCCGATGCTGCGCCAATGCAGGGAGCTGAAGGCATAGACCGCCGCATGCGTGGCGTTGACGCAAGCCGCTGCACCGACCGCCAGCCAAAACGATAATCCGAAGCCGGCCACGGATGCGCCGCGCGGCGTGGCCGGCGAGAGCCCCAGCGGCGGCGACGGGGCCTGCAGCGCCGCGAGCGCCGCGAGCGAGCTGCTGCCGGCGAGCACCAAGGGAATCAGCCAGGCGCCGTGGCGCGCGATCAGATAGCCGCCAGCGAGGTTGGAGAGCACAAAGGTCACCGAGCCCCAGAGCCTGACACGGCCGTAGTCCTTCAACGCCCCGGCCTTGACCTGAGCCGTGGTCAGCACGTCGGCGAGTGGCACCACACCGGACAATGCGATGGCGCTGAGCGCCGTCAGCGCCGCAATCGGAACGAGCTGGGCCTGTGGTGCGAGGGCGAAATAGATCGCCGCCGCCAGCGCGTTCAGCAGGGCGAGCAGGATGTTGGGCCGCAGCCGGTCACCCAGCCCCGTCACCGATGATGCGACGAAGACGCGCACAAGGATCGGGATCGCCAGCACATAGCCGATCTCGACATCGCTCAGTCCCTTCGAGCCGAGCCAGACCGGAAAGAAGGGCAGATAGAAGCCGACGCCGAGAAAGTTCAGCGCGTGCATCACCGACAGGCGCACGGCGAGCAGGCGCGGCGGTTCGGTCCGGAGTGACGGAGACATGCCGATGGCAGCGATTTCTTAAAGAATCAGCAGCAATTTTGCCGATGGGCATCTTCGGCCGACGACATGCGATTCGGCCAGCCCAGGGAGAGCAGCCTGGCCATGAGCGACGCGCGTTCGCTATCTCCGCTGAGCGCGGCCGACTATGACGCGATTGCCGCCGCCGTGATGGAAACGGCGCGCGGCCGCTGGTTCCTGGCCGAATACGCCAGGCGCAACCGTCAGGCCGACACCGAGATGGTGCTGTCGGCGATCGCCCGCCTCGAGCGGCTCTGCACGGTCCCCGCAGCCATGCTGGACCAGGGCGCCGATCTCTCGGAAACAGCCCGTACCATCGCCGAACTGCGTGACGACCTCGATCGCGCCGGCGTCGGCGGCGCCTCCTCCCGTCTGTCCGCCCGCATCCAGGAGACCGCCGCCGGCATCCTCGATGCAGCCGAAGCCATCCAGGAGATCGCCTGGACCTTGCGCGAGGATGGTGCCCCCCCCGAGCTCTGCGACCGCCTCGACCGTCGCGCGACCGAAATCTACGGCGCGACCACGGTGATCGAAGCCGGCGCCAACCAGATCGAGAAGGTCGCCGACACCGTCGCCATGCTCGATGCGAGCCTGCGCGCCGGGGGTGACGGGACCGCGATGCCCGCGGTCGACACGCCGCTCCCGGCACCCGCGCCACCGGCCGAGCCCCTGTGGTCGATGTCCGCGAAGCCGATGACCGATCCCGGCGATATCGACGTGGTCGAGGACGAGACGCAGCGGCGCGCGCCTCTGAACGAGGCCGGACTGCGCCAGCAGACGACGCCCTATCGCCGGCGCAGCAGCACGCAGGTCGCCGAGGACGATATCGCCTTCGCCGAGGTCGGCGCGCCGGCCAAGGCGATCATGCTGCCGGAAACCGCGAGTTCGGCGCAGGTCGAGCTCAGCTATTCCGAGGCCGATCTGCGGGCGATCGCTTCGCTGCCGGTCGAGGACCGGCTGCACTTCTTCGGCTGAATTCTTCCAGCTTTCAATTCTCGCGCTTCAACGCGCTCTCGTGCCAGCGCCGCAGCAGGAGATGCGAGATCAGGCTCGTCGCCAGGAAGATCGCGATGCCCGAGAGCGAGATCATCAGCAACGCGGCGAAGACGCGCGGGATCTTGAGCTGGTAGCCGGCCTCGAGGATGCGGTAGGCCAGCCCCGATTCCGAACCGCCCGTGCCGGCGACGAACTCGGCGACGACGGCGCCGATCAGCGCGAGCCCGCCCGAAATCTTCAGCCCCGCCAGGAAATAGGGCAGCGCCGCCGGAAGCTTGAGATAGCGCAGGGTCTGCCAGCGCGTCGCCCCATGCAGCTGGAAGAAATTGATCAGGTTGTGGTCGGCCGAATTCAGCCCAAGGATGGTGTTCGACAGGATCGGGAAGAAGGCGACGATCCAGGCGCAGATCAGCAGGGACAGGTTGATGTCGCCGGCCCAGATGATGATCAGCGGCGCGATCGCGACGATCGGCGTCACCTGCAGGATCACCGCATAGGGCAAGAGCGCCATCTCCAGCCATTTCGACTGGGTGAACAGCACGGCGAGCGCGACGCCGACGATCACCGCCGCCGCCAGCGCCATGAAGGTGATGCGCAAGGTGATCCAGAGCGAGGCCGAAAGCGTGCCCCAGTCGGCGATCAGGGTCTGCCCGACGAGGAGCGGCCCGGGCAGCACATAGGACGGCACCTCGTTCCAGCGCACGGCGAATTCCCAAAGCCCGAGCACCAGGATGCCGACGGCGATCGGCGCGAGAATGCGCGGCCAGAAGCTGACCGGTAGGCCGAGGATGGTCGGCTCGGCAAGCGCAAGCGGGCGGGCCTCGGCATCGGTGCCGTCATGCGGCACGGCGGTCGTCGGGTACGAGGAACTCATGCGCCGATCGCCTCCTTGAGCTTGCCGGAGGCGAGCCGGCAGAGATGGGCATATTCGGCCGAGGTCCGGAACAGTTCGTCGCGCGGATAGGGAGCGGAGACGTCGAGATCGGCCATGACGCGGCCCGGCCGGGCCGCCATGACCACGATGCGCTGCGAGAGATAGACCGACTCGAAGACCGAATGGGTGACGAAGACGGCGGTGAAGCGCTCGCGCCACCACAGGTTCAGCAGGTCGTCGTTGAGGCGGTGACGGGTGATCTCGTCGAGCGCGGCGAAGGGCTCGTCCATCAGCAGGATCTTCGGCCGCATCACCAGAGCGCGGGCGATCGAGACCCGCATCTTCATGCCGCCGGATAGCTCGCGCGGATAGGATTTTTCGAAGCCCTTGAGGCCGACCAGCGCCAGCATCTCGGCGGCGCGCTCTTGCGCCTCGCGCCTGGGCACATGCTTGAGCACGAGTGGCAGCATGACGTTGGAGAGCGCATTGGCCCAAGGCATCAGCGTCGGGTCCTGGAAGACGAAGCCGAGATCGCGCCCGGCCTTGTCTTCGCCGGCGCCGGGCCAGTCGATCGTACCGGTGGACGGGCTACCGAGACCGGCGATCATACGCAGCAAGGTCGACTTGCCGCAGCCGGAGGGGCCGAGCAGGCTGATGAACTCGCCGGTGCCGAGATCGAGATCGACATCGCGCACGGCAATGGTGCCGTTGGCGAACTGCTTGGAGACCCCGCGGATCGAGACGAGCGGAGCACCGCTCGCCTGCCCCGCCGCCGGATGTCTGCTCAGATAGGCTGTGTCCAAAGGCCTGATGATCCAGTTTGCGATCTTTAAGTAGAAGTCATCCCGGGCGACCAAAGGGAGACCCGGGATCCATGCCTGAACCGTTCAGGAATGGATCCCGGATCAGCGCCGCCTGCGGCGGCTTGTCCGGGATGACCCGCTCTACACGGCAGGGCCGCCTTCTCAGGGCTTGCCGACGCCCTTGTTGATGAACTCCAGGCTGTAGGCCTTCTTGACGTCGACTCCCGCGGGGATGACACCGGCTTCCGTCATCGTCTTGGCGAAGCTCGCCCAGCGCGCATCGGTCATGGCGCCGATGCCGAGCGTCTTCGCATCACCCGAGGCGACGATGCCGTTGTCGTTCATCACCTTGAGGGCGTAGTCGATCTTCTCCTGATCCATGTCGGGGTTATCCTTCAGGATCCGGGCATTGGCGGCGGCGATGTTCGGCCCGCCCTTCATGTATTCGGCCCAGCCCTCAGCCGTCGCGTCGACGAAGCGCTGCACGATCTCCTTCTTCTCCTGCACCATCTTGCGGGAGATGGTGATGGTCGTGTTGTAGTTCTCGAAGCCGGCATCGGCGAGGAGATGGACGACCGGCTCGACGCCGGCCTTGCGGATCACGTAGGGCTCGGAGGACAGGAAGCCCTGCTGGGTCAGCTTCTTGTCGGCCAGGAACGGCGCCATGTTGAAGGTGTAGGGCCGGATCTGCTCGTCGCGATAGCCGAATTTCAGCTTCAGGAACGGCCAGAAGCCGACGCGGGCCTGCGCCGCGATCAGGATCGGCTTGTCCTTGAGGGCGGCGAGCGAGTCGTTGCCCTGGCCAGGATGCGAGATCAGGACCTGCGGATCCTTCTGGAAGATCGAGGCGATGCAGAGGAAGGGCAGGTTCTCCTGCGCGAAGCTCAGCGCCTCCAGCGAATTGCCCATGATCATGTCGACGCGGCCGCCGAGCAGGAGCTGGGTCGGGTTCTGCTGCGGACCACCCGGCCGGATGTCGACGTCGAGCCCGTACTTCTTGTAGATGCCGTTGGCGGCGGCGAGATAGAAGCCGCCATGCTCGGTCTGGGCGCGCCAGTTGGTCTGGTAGCTGACCTTGTCGAGGGTCTGCGCATTGACGCGCGCACCCGGTACCGGGATCAGCACCGAGGCGGCCGAGCCGCCGAGCAGGCCGAGCGCAGCGCGCCGGTCGAGGCGATATTTCATCGTCATGGCCTAACCCCCTCCATCATGTCGCGAACCTGTCGCCGGACCGCACAACCCTCGCGTCCCGCAGGCAGCTTGTATGCCACGGCCTGAGGCCCACTGGAAATGCGTCGTGGCCGGCTTTCGCACAGACGAACCCTGCCGGCGAGACTGCGGCCCGCATGGCGTGCGCGTGCCATCGGCCCTTCCCTCGTCATCCCCGCTCACTATGCTGGGCAGTCCTGTCGCCCTGAGGCAGCAGGCGCGAATCGCGGGGCCGGCCCGCAGCTTCACCGACGAGACCTGAAGACCATGACCGCACGCTTCTGGGGCGACCTGAAGACCACCGACTTCGCCGACCTCTCCCCCGAGGCGACCATCGCCGTGCTGCCTCTTGCCGCGATCGAGCAGCACGGGCCGCATCTGCCTGTGTCGGTCGACACCACCGTGATGAACGCGATGCTGGCGCTGGCGATGCCGCAGGTTCCTGCCGGGCTCGACGTGCTGGTGCTGCCGACACAGGCGATCTGCAAGTCGAACGAGCACCTGCACTCGCCGGGCACGCTGACCATCTCCTGGGAGAGCGCGATCCGGAGCTGGATCGAGATCGGCGAGAGCGTGAAGCGCGCCGGCCTGCGCAAGCTCGTGCTCGTCACCTCCCATGGCGGTAATGTCGACCCGATGAAGGTGGTGGCGCGCGAATTGCGCGTCAGCCAGGGCATGTTCGCGGTCTCGACCTCCTGGAGCAATTTCGGCCTGCCGCCGGAGCTCTATGGCGAAATGGACGCCAAACACGGCATCCATGCCGGCGACATCGAGACTTCGCTGATGCTGCATTTCCGGCCCGACCTCGTCGATATGAGCCAGGCCGGCCGCTTCGTGCCGCGCACGGTCGAGATGGCGGATGAGGGCTACAACTGGCTGAGACCGACTGGCGCGCACCCCTTTGCCTGGATGGCGCAGGACGTTCACTCCTCCGGCGCGGCAGGCGATGCCAGCCTCGCCACGGCCGAGAAGGGCAAGGCGACGGCCGAATTTCAGGCTAAGGGCTTCATCGAGTTGCTCGCCGACGTGGCGCGTTTCCCGCTCGCGAAGCTGCACAAGGCTAATTGAAACGCGTCATGCTCGGGCCTGACCCGAGCATTTCAGGCCAGAAGAGGCTCCGGCAAGCACCTTCTGGTCACGAGATTCTCGGGTCTGCGCTTCGCTCCGCCCGAGAATGACGCCTCCTCGGTCAATCCGGATCGAGCAGCCTCGGCCCGGCGCCCTGCTTGCCGAGCTCGTCCCAGGGATTGTGCAAGGGGCAGCTCCTGACCGAGAGGCAGCCGCAGCCGATGCAGTCGGTGAGATGGTCGCGCAAGCGCGTCAGCCGGTCGATGCGGTGCTCCAGCTCCTCCTTCCAGGCCGCCGAGAGCCGGCTCCAGTCCTCTGCCGTCGGCGTGCGCTCCTGCGGCAGCGCCTTGAAGGCCTCGCGGATGGTCTTGAGCGGGATGCCGGTGCGCTGCGCCACCTTGATGATGGCGACGCGGCGCAACACCTCGCGCGGGTAGCGGCGCTGATTGCCGGCATTGCGGCGGCTGCGGATCAGCCCTTCCGCCTCGTAGAAGTGCAGCGCTGAGACCGCGATGCCGCTGCGGCTCGCGACCTGGCCGACGCTGAGATCGTCGGCGAACGGATTGCGGGCTGGGTGCTTCATGGCGCTTGACCTTAACCTTACTTGAGGTCTTATAGAGATCGCTCCGCTGCACCGCCAGCCCCTCGGAGCCTTCCCATGCATCGCCCGCTCATCCCCCAGATCAAGGTCGCCGTGATCTATGGCAGCACGCGCCAGGGGCGCCTCTGCGACAAGGTGGCGGCCTGGACAATCGCGCAGATCGAGGGTGACGGCCCCTTCTCGGTCGAGAGCGTCGACCCCGGCGCGCACGACCTCGTCGAGCAGACAGAGCGGCTCGGCCGAGCCGATGCCTTCATCGTGGTGACGCCCGAATACAACCGCAGCTTCCCGGCCCCACTGAAGGCACTGATCGACGGCACCGGCGCAGAATGGCGCGGCAAGCCGGTCGCCTTCGTCTCCTATGGCGGGGTCTCTGGAGGCCTGCGCGCCGTCGAGCAACTGCGCCTCGTCTTCGCCGAACTGCACGCCGCGACGATCCGCGACGGCGTCTGCTTCGCCAATGCCTGGGACCAGTTCGACGAGACCGGCCGCCTGCGCGATGCCGACCGGGCCGAGCGGGCGATGGCGACCATGCTCGGGCAGTTGCACTGGTGGGCGAGCGCGCTCAGGACGGCCCGCAACACCGTGCCCTACGGCCAGTTCGCGGCCTGAGCGGCTTCCACCACAACACGATATCGACAGCTCGTTCGCAGGGATTTTCTCGTGCCAGCAGCTTGTCTGAGGCCAATCGATTACCCGGACGGCTGCGCGTGGAACATTTCCCTGAAAACGCAGGTATCTAACGCCGCGATGCAGTTTGCTTCACAAATTCGAACTGGTCGCGGCGGTGGCATCCGGGGAAGGATCGGATAGACCGATCCCTCCTTCCGCGGAGCCGCCATGCAGATCAAACTCCTGCGCAACGCCCTGCTCAAGCTGAGCTACGCCGGCAAGACCCTGCTGATCGACCCTGATTTCGGCGAAAAGCTCAGCCGCCGCTCGATCGCCGGCAAGTCACAGAACCCGATGGTCGACCTGCCCGAGCCGATCGAGGACATCCTCGCAGGCGTCGACCACGTCATCGTCTCGCATCTGCACGCCGACCATTTCGACGAGGTCGCCAAGGCTCGCATCCCGAAGGACATTCCGCTGATCTGCCAGCCCGGCAACGAAGAGGCGATCCGGGCGGCCGGCTTCAGCAATGTCGAGCCGCTCGAATGCTTCGTCCGGATCGGGCCGATCGTGGTCAAGCCGCAGCCGGCTCAGCACGGCACCGGGCCGGTCGTCGAGGTGATGGGCAAGGTGATGGGCTTCACCCTGGAAGCGCCGGGCGAGCCTTCAGTCTACTGGTGCGGCGACAGCGTGCTCTACCCGCCGCTGCAGGAGGCTGTCGCCAAGGCCGAGCCCGACGTCATCGTCACCCATTCCTGCGGCGCGCTCTGGGACGGCACGCTGATCGTGATGGATGCGCAGCAGACGCTGGACCTTGCCGAGCAGGCGCCGCAGGCGGTGATCGTCGCGACCCATATGGAAGCGCTCGACCATGCCAGCGTCAGCCGGCAGGCATTGCGCGAGGCGGCCGATTCCCGCGGCATCGGTCGCGACCGGCTCCTGATCCCGGCCGATGGCGAGACGATCGAACTGAAGGCGCCGGTGCACGCCTGAGCGAGCTTATTTGACCCGCCTGGCGTCGACGCCGAAGGAGCGGAAGGTATCGCGATCGATGACGGTCACAGTCGTCGATGAGCTGGAACTGCCGAATTCGCTCTTGAGGGACATCTTCAGCACGCATTCACCAGCACCAGAACCGGGCTTGGTGGTCCACTGCCCGGAGGTGACCTGCTCCTCCCACTTCCCCTCCTGATTGACGAAACGGCGGACGGCCCTGAACGAGCCGTCCGCGTTGTAGGCGTCGAGATTGTCGACCTTGATCTTCATCGGCCCCATGGCGACATCGCCCTTGGTGGCCCAGCGCCCGGTCAGCGTCCCCTTGCAGTCGGTAGCGGCAGAGGCGATCCCCGCCGAGCCGAAGACGGTTGCGAGAAGCGGCAGTAGGAAGCGTCGCATGACGATCTCCGGAGGACGGCGCTGGTATCACTGCACCAATCCTTGCTCCGGAAGCGCCTGACCGCGTCCTCCATTCGAACGAGCCCGCTTACTCTCCAGCCTTGAACTGCTTGGCGTAGATGTCCTTGTATTGCTCGCGCAGCAGGTTCTTCTGGACCTTGCCCATGGTGTTGCGTGGCAGGTCGGCGACGACGAAGACCTGCTTGGGCTGCTTGAACTTGGCGAGGCGCTGCTCCAGCGCTGCGGCGATGCCGGCGGCGCTGACCTCGGCGCCGGGCTTGGCCACCACGACCGCGGTAACGCCCTCGCCGAAATCCGGATGCGGGCAGCCGATCACGGCGCTCTCGATCACGCCCGGCATCTCGTCGATCTCGGCCTCGACCTCCTTCGGGTAGACGTTGTAGCCGCCCGTGATGATCAGGTCCTTGCCGCGCCCGACGATGTGGACATAGCCGGCCGAGTCGATCTTGCCGAGGTCGCCGGTGATGAAGAAACCGTCGGCCCTGAACTCGGCCTTGGTCTTCTCGGGATTGCGCCAATAGCCCTTGAAGACGTTCGGGCCCTTGACCTCGATCATGCCGATCTCGTCGCGGGCGAGCTCCGTGCCGCTCTCCGGATCGGTGACGCGGGCCGAAACGCCCGGCAACGGGAAGCCGACCGTGCCCGCCACCCGGTCCCCGTCATAGGGATTCGAGGTGTTCATGTTGGTCTCGGTCATGCCGTAGCGCTCGAGGATGGCGTGGCCCGTGCGCTCGCGCCATTCGCGATGCGTCTCGGCCAGCAATGGCGCCGAGCCGGAGACGAAGAGGCGCATATGCTTCACCGCCTCCTTCGACAGCCTCTGGTCCTGGAGCAGGCGGACATAGAAGGTCGGCACGCCCATCATGCTGGTCGCCCTGGGCAGGTATTTGAAGACCTGCTCGGGATCGAACTTCGGCAGCAGGATCATCGAGGCGCCGGCAAGCAGGATCGTGTTGGTCGCGACGAAGAGGCCGTGAGTGTGGAAGATCGGCAGCGCATGCAACAGCACGTCGCCCTTGCTGAAGCGCCAGTAGTCGACCAGCGACAAGGCGTTCGAGGCGAGGTTGTCATGGGAAAGCATGGCGCCCTTGGAGCGCCCGGTCGTGCCGGAGGTGTAGAGGATGGCGGCGAGATCGTCGGCGCCGCGCGCGACATCCGCGAACTCGGCCGCAGCGGCGTTGGCCTTGTCGAGCAGGCTGCCGGCGCCGACGCCGAGCGTCTCCAGCTTCGCTCCGGCCTTGTCGGCGAAAGGCTTCAGCGCCTCGGCCTTGGCGGGACCGCAAACGAAGACGGCCGGCTCGGCATCGCCGAGGAAGTACTCGATCTCCGCCGGGGTATAGGCGGTGTTGAGCGGCAGGAAGATCGCGCCGGCCCGGACCGTGCCGAGATAGAGCATCAGCGCCTCGATGCTCTTCTCGACCTGGACGGCGACGCGATCGCCCGGCTTGACGCCGAGCGCGACCAGCGCGTTGGCGAAGCGGGCGGAGACCGCAACCATGTCGGCGTAGGTATAGGTCCGGCCGTCATCGAGGAACGCGAAGGGCGCGGTCAGCGCCGGCATGCGGGCCTTGATCAGGTCGAACAGATGATTGCCCATGATTTCGGGTCCTTTCAGGCGTTTCCGTTGTCTTTGGTCACTTCGTCGCCGGCCGCAGCTGCTTCTTCACCGAGGAGGAAGCGACCACCGTATTGCGACTGGCGAAGGCTTCGTGATTGGTCTCGATGTCGTCGAGCTCATAGCGGTAATTGACCATCACGCCATGCGACTCGCGCCGGCCCCGGTCGGAGAGGTTGCCGCCGACATTGATACGCTCCAGCCGCGCGCCATTGCCGAGATGGAAGCGGGCGACCGGGTCGATCACGCGTCCCGACGAGGTTCGGGCCCGCAGCATGTACTGCGCCATCATCTGGCCGAGCAGCTTGTCGCGGCGGGCGCGGGTGACCTCGTCCTGCGCCGCGACCTCGGCCGGCGCCTGCATCAGCAGCGCCGCTTCCTCATTGGTCAGGCCGAGTTCGGCCGGCTCCGCCAGCGCCGGACCGAGCCAGCGGGCGAAGCCCGGCACCGGCGAGAGCGTGACGAAGACGTCGAGGCCCGGGAGCTCGCGCTTCAGATCCTCCGCGACCTGCTTGATCAGGAAGTTGCCGAAGGAGATGCCGCGCAGGCCCTCCTGGCAGTTGGAGATCGAGTAGAACACCGCCGTGCTCGCCGACGAGGCCGGGAGCACCTCGCGGTCCTCGCTCAGCACGTCGACGATCCGGCTCGGGCTCTCGCGGGTCAGCGCCACCTCGACGAAGATCAGCGGCTCGTCGATCAGTTGCGGGTGGAAGAAGGCGAAGCAGCGCCGGTCGGCCGGCTCGAGCCGGCGGCGCAGATCGTCCCAGTCCTTGATGGCGTGGACCGCCTCGTAGCGAATGATCTTCTCCAGCACGTTCGCCGGCGTGGTCCAGTCGATCCGGCGCAGCACCAGGAAGCCACGATTGAACCAGGAGCCGAACAGGTGCCGGAAATCGGCATCGACCGCCTTGAGTTCCGGCTCCTGCTTCATCGCCTCGAACAGGCTCTCGCGCATGCGCACCAGCACATGCGTGCCGCCAGGTGCCAGATTCAGCCTGCGGAACAGCTCCTGCCGCCGTGGCTCGGAGGCCAGATGGAGCTGGCCGATCGCCTCGGCGTCGGGATTGTCGCGATAGCGCTCCAACGCGGCGTCGAGCCGCTCGCGATCGGGGCCGAAGCGCTCCTGCAGCAGGCGGAAGAAGGCGAGCCGGCCGGCCTCGTCGAGCTGCTGCCAGTCCTCCAGAACGGCCTGCGCCAGCGCCATGCCGGAAGCCTCACCGCGCCCCGAGAGCAGATCCTCGCAAAGCTTGTCGAGCGGCCGGCGGCGGTTCGAGGCGAAGCGCTCGAAATTGATCAGCGCCCGGCCGCGATCGGCGACGCTGGTCAGGAGATCGCCAAGAAACGCCATCTGCACCCCCAAAGCCTCGCTTGCACTGCCTATCCTATACGAGTTTGCCGCAGTGCAAACGTGACGAGCCGCGACACGATCGCGCTACTTCAAAAGCTCCCACGCCTTGAGGAAGAAATCGGGCGCGCCGAAATTCCCAGACTTCAATGCAACCACCATCTCCGGCCCATCGACGACACGGGTCCACGGCACACCGGGATCGATCTCCGGCCCGATCTCCAGCGTGCGGATGGAAAGGCCCTGCACCACGGCTCCGGAAGTCTCGCCGCCGGCTACGAGCAGGCGGGCGACGCCGCCAACGTTCAGAAGGCGTGCGACCTCGGCGAAAGCGTGCTCGACAGTCTCGCCGGCCTTCTCGCGACCAAGCTTGTCCTGCACCGCCGCGACCTCGGCCGGATCGTCGCTGGAATAGATGAGGAAGGGCTTGTCGGTCGGCTGGGCGAACGCCCATTCGACCAGCTTGGCCGGTGTCTGCTCGCCCGCCGTCAAGGCAAGCGGATCGACCTTCAGCGCCGGGATGCCGGCCGCAAGCGCCGCCTTGATCTGGCCGCGCGTCGCAGTCGAGCAGCTGCCGGAGATGATGCCGGCGCGGCCGGCCGGCGCAGAGAGATGCGTCGCGGTCTCGCGCCGGGGCAACAGCCCCGCCTTACGGAAGTTCTCGGGCAGGCCCATGGCGATGCCGGAGCCGCCGGTGAGCAGGACATGGTCAGAAATCGCCTCGCCGAGCACCATCAGATGGCCGTTGTCGATTGCGTCGGTGACGACGTAGCGCACGCCGTCGGCCGCCAGCTCGGCCAGGCGCTTGCGCACGGCGGCAGCGCCTTGGTTGACGGCGGCATAGGAGGCGAGCCCGACCTTGTGGGGGGTCTGCGCGCCCATCAGACGCATCAGGTTGGAGTCCCGCATCGGCGTCAGCGGGTGATCCTTCATCGAGCTCTCGTGCAGCGGCACCGCCCCGACGAAGAGATAGCCCTGGAAGATCGAGCGGCCATTGGCCGGGAAAGCCGGGCAGACGATCGCCTGATGGGCGTTGAGGCGCTGCATCAGCGCATCGGCGACCGGGCCGATATTGCCCTTGGCAGTCGAGTCGAAGGTCGAGCAGTATTTGAACAGGATCTGCCTGGCACCGGCAGCGAGCAGCGCCTCGCAGGCGGCGAGCGAATCCGCCACGGCCTCGGCGACGGGATTGGTGCGCGACTTCAGCGCGACGACGACGGCATCGGCTTCGGGCAGTTTTGCGCCGGCGGGAGGCGCACCGATGACCTGAACCGTGCGCATGCCGGCGCGGTTCAGCATCAGGGCGACGTCGGTCGCGCCCGTCATGTCGTCGGCAATCACACCCAGCAGCATCGTCAGATCCTTCTTCTGCAACGCCGTCGCGACCCTGCGAGCGGCGCCGGCAGATTTTGCATACCAGAAGCAATGCCGGCGGCGACAGGCCCGAGTTGCGTCGCAGCCATGCATGAGTGCCGGCAGGCCGTCACACTGTATCCATTGCACCAATCGCGTCGGCATGGAATGTTCGCCACAACGCTCGGCAGGGGCAAGACGAGCCTATCGACGATCATCGAAAAATGCGCCAGCTTGGTACCGAATGGGACCAAACAAGAATGCCTCGCGGGGCTCCGGGATCGCCGCAAGAGCGATGGAGCCTCGGGTAACGAGCCCAGTTCAAAGCAAAACAACGATGAGGGGAACAGCGATGAAACATATCGTTCTGCTGGCGTCAGCCGCCATGCTCGGTCTCGCCGCGCTTCCAGTTCAAGCCCAATCGCCATCGACCTTGCGTATCGGCCTTCAGGAAGACCCCGATATGCTCGATCCGCATAAGGCCCGCACCTTCGTCGGCCGTATCGTCTTCATGGGCCTGTGCGACCGGCTCGTCGACATCGATCCGGAGCTGAAGATCATCCCGCGCCTTGCGACGCAATGGTCGTTCTCAGGCGACGGCCTGACGCTGACGATGAAGCTCAGGACCGACGCCAAGTTCCATGACGGCGAGAGCTTCAACGCCGAAGCGGCCAAGGCCAATCTCGAACGGGCGATGACCCTGCCGGATTCGCTGCGCAAATCGGAACTCGCCTCGGTCGCAACTGTCGAGGCTCCCGACCCGGAGACGCTCGTGCTGAAGCTCAAGCGCCCCGATGCGACGCTACTCGCCCAGCTCACCGATCGCGCCGGCATGATGCTGTCGCCGAAGAGCCTGGGACCCGACATCACCGCCAAGCCGATCTGCTCCGGCCCCTACCAGTTCGTCGAGCGCGTCCAGAACGACCGCATCGTGCTCGACAAGTTCAAGGGGCACTGGGAAGCGGACAAGTACCAGTTCGACCGGATCGTCTACCGCGCCATTCCCGACACCACGGTCCGGCTCGCGAACCTGCGCGCCGGCGAGCTCGACATGCTGGAGCGGCTGGCGCCGACAGACGTGAAATCGGCACAGGGCGATAAGAGCCTCAAGGTTCAGAGCACGGCCAATCTCGGCTACCAGGGCATCACCATCAACACCAACCATGGCGATGCCGCCAGCCAGCCGATGGGCAAGGACAAGCGCATCCGGCAGGCGCTGTCGCTCTCGATCGACCGCAAGGTGCTGAGCCAGGTGGTGTTCGAGGGGCTCTATGCGCCGATGAACCAGCCCTTCAATCCGGGCAACCAGTATCTTTCCGCCGCCCTGCCCGTGCCCGAGCGCGACGTCGCCAAGGCCAAGGCGCTGCTCAAGGAGGCCGGACAGAGCAAGGTTTCGGTCGAGCTCTTCGTCACCAACAACCCGGTCGACGCCCAACTCGGCCAGGTCATCCAGGCGATGGCGCAGGAAGCCGGCATCGACATCCAGATCCGCTCGACCGAGTTCGCCAGCCAGCTGCGCGACCAGCAGCAGGGCAAGTTCCAGATGAGCCGGATCGGCTGGTCCGGCCGCATCGATCCCGACGGCAACATCCACCAGTTCGTGACGACCAAGGGCAACCAGAACGACGGGCGCTACTCCAACGCCGAAGTCGACAAGCTGCTCGACGAAGCCCGCACGATCTACGACGTCGCCGAGCGCAAGAAGCGCTACGACGCGGCTCAGAAGATCCTCCAGGACGAATTGCCGATCGTCTATCTCTACAACCAGACGGTCTTCTTCGCGCTGCGCTCCAATATCCAGGGCTTCGTGATCAACCCCGACGGGATGATCCGGCTCTCGGGGCTGAAGCGGTCGTGATTGGCGAAATCGCCAAGGCTCCTCCCCTCTCCCTCGTGGGGAGGGGCTGCGAGTGGGGGGCGTCCCGCTTGGTGACCGTCGGTAAGACGGCCCCCATTGCATGCGCCCCGTCTCCCGACCGTCCGAACCATCGCTCCGGCTTTTCGCCCCCCACCCCTAACCCCTCCCCACAAGGGGGAGGGGAATCGCGCCGGCCAGAACCATGCTCGCCCTGATCGGCCGGCGCCTCCTGATCGCGATCCCGACGCTGTTCCTGGTGTCGCTGTTCGTCTTCGCCCTGCAGCGGGCGCTGCCGGGCGACCCGTTCCTCGTCATCGCCGGCGAGGAGCGCGACCCCGAGGTGATCGCGCGCCTGCGCCAGATCTACCGGATGGACGATCCGATCGTGGTGCAATTCTTCGCCTGGCTCGGCCAGGTGATCCAGGGCGATTTCGGCCGCTCGCTGCGCACGGGCGAGCCGGTGCTCGGGCTGATCGTGCAAAAGCTCGGCGTCACCTTCCAGCTGGCGGTCGCCTCGATGCTCATCGCCATCGGCATCGGCATCCCCGCCGGCATCATCGCTGCCAGGCGCAAGGACACCGTCGCCGACTATTCGGCGAGCGCGGTTGCGCTATTCGGCCTCTCGGTCCCGCATTTCTGGCTCGGGATCATGCTGATCCTGCTTGTCTCGGTCGAGTTGCGCTGGCTGCCGGCCTCAGGGTTCGAATCGATCTTCAGCGATCCGCGCGCCGCGATCGAGCGGATGATCATGCCGGCCTTCGTGCTCGGCGGCGGGCTCGCCGCGTCGCTGATGCGCCATACGCGCTCGGCCATGCTCGAAGTGCTCCAGTCGGACTATGTCCGGACCGCGCGCGCCAAGGGCCTCGCCGAGGATGCGGTGATCAACCGGCATGCGCTGCGCAACGCGCTGGTGCCGATCATCACCCTGTCGACGATCCTGTTCGGTGAACTGCTCGCCGGCGCGGTGCTGACCGAGCAGGTCTTCACCATCCCCGGCTTCGGCAAGCTGATCGTCGATGCGGTCTTCAACCGCGACTACGGCGTCGTCCAGGGCGTCGTGCTCTGCACCGCGATCGGCTTCATCGTGATGAACCTCCTCGCGGATGTCCTCTACATCCTCGTCAACCCGCGCCTGAGGGACAGCTGATGGGCGCCATGACCGTCCGCGCCACCGGGGCAACCCTTCAGGGCCGCGGCTCCCTCCGCAAGCTCCTGCGCAGCCGCTCCGCTCGCATCGGCGGCCTGATCGTGCTGGTCTTCGTTGCAATGGCGCTGCTGGCGCCATTGCTGCCGCTCGCTGACCCCTTGAAGTCGAACTTCCTCGCCATCCGCAAGCCGCCCTCCGAACTCTACTGGTTCGGTACCGACGAACTCGGCCGTGACCAGGTCTCGCGGCTGATCTTCGGTGCGCAGGCCTCGCTGCTGGCGGGCATCATCTCGGTCGCGATCGCGCTGGCGGTCGGCGTGCCGATCGGCCTGATCGCCGGCTGGTATGGCGGCTGGATCGACGCGGTGATCTCGCGCGTCACCGAGGCCCTGCTCGCCTGCCCCTTCCTGATCCTGGCGATCGCACTCGCCGCCGTGCTCGGTCCGTCCTTGACCAATGCGATGATCGCGATCGGGCTCTCCTTCGCGCCGATCCTGATCCGCCTGGTCCGCGGCCAGGTGCTGGCGATCAAGAACGAGGAGTTCGTCGACGGCGCCCGCGCCATTGGCGGCGGCAAGCTCTACATCCTGTTCCGCCATGTCGCGCCGAACACGCTCTCGCCGATCATCGTGCAGTCGACGCTGTTCATGGCGCAAGCGATCGTGCTCGAAGCCGCCCTCTCCTTCCTCGGCCTCGGCCAGCAACCGCCCTCCCCGTCCTGGGGCCAGATGCTCAACGTCGCCAAGAACTTCATGGAGCAGGCCCCGTGGATGTCAGTGGCGCCCGGCGTCGCCATCTTCCTGGCGGTCCTCGGCTTCAACCTGCTCGGCGACGGCCTGCGCGACGCGCTCGATCCCAAAGAATCCTGACCTTACTGCCCAAGGAACCAATCATGTTCACCACCCGCCCCGAGATCCTCGGCACATTCGGCGTCGTCACCTCGACGCATTGGCTCGCGACCGCCTCCGGCATGGCGATGCTGGAAAAGGGAGGCAATGCCTTCGACGCCTGCGCCGCCGCCGCCTTCGTGCTGCAGGTGGTCGAGCCTCACCTCGTCGGCCCGGCCGGCGACATGCCGGCGGTGTTCTATTCGGCCGAGACGAAGAAGGTCGAAGTGCTCTGCGCCCAGGGACCGGCGCCAGCGGCCGCGACGATCAAGGCCTATAAGGACCTCGGCATCGACATCATCCCCGGCGACGGCCTGCTTTCTACCGTGATCCCCGGCGCCTTCGGCGGCTGGATGACGATGCTGCGCGACCATGGCCGCCTGCCCCTGCGCGAGGTCCTCGAGCCGGCGATCGGCTATTTCGAGAATGGGCACCCAATGCTGCCGCGCGTCTCCGATACGATCGCGGGCCTGAGCGACCTCTTCACCCGGGAATGGCCGACCTCGGGCGCGGTCTATCTGCCCGGCGGCAATGTCCCCAAGGGCCGCGAACTCTTCCGCAATCCAGCGGCAGCCGCGACCTACAAGCGCATCCTCGCCGAGGCGGAGGCCGCCGGCGGCGACCGCCAGAAGCAGATCCAGGCCGCATACGATGCCTGGTACAAAGGCTTCGTCGCCGAGGCGATGGACGCCTTCTGCCGCACGGAAGCGCCGATGGATTCGACCGGGCAGCGCCACAAGGGCCTGCTCACCGCGCAGGACATGGCCGGCTGGACGCCGCATTACGAGGCGCCGGCGAGCGTGACCTACCATGACTGGGAGGTGTTCAAGATCGGCCCCTGGGGCCAAGGACCCGTCTTCCTGCAGACGCTGAAAATCCTCGAAGGCTTCGATCTCTCCGCGATGGGTCCGGCCAGCCCGGAGTTCATCCACCATGTCGCCGAGGCGATGAAGCTCGCCTTCGCCGATCGCGAGGCCTATTACGGCGACCCCGACTTCGTGAAGGTGCCGCTGGCGACGCTGCTGTCCGATGACTATGCCCGCGGCCGGCGCGAGCTGATCGGTAACGAGGCTTCGCTGGAAATCCGCCCGGGCGTGGTGCCGGGCTTCGAGGCCCAGGTCGCGCAGGCGCTCGCCAATATCCGCATCGCCGGCCAGCACGGCGCCAAGGGCGGCGCGACCGTCGGCGAACCGACCTTGGCCTCGATGGTCTCCTCCTCGCGGCGCGGCGACACCGTCCATATCGACGTGATCGACCGCTGGGGCAACATGGTCGCAGCGACGCCGTCGGGTGGCTGGCTGCAATCCTCGCCGGTGATCCCGGAGCTCGGCTTCCCGCTGAACTCGCGCGCACAGGCCTTCTTCCTCGAAGAGGGCCTGCCCTCCTCGCTCGCGGCCGGCAAGCGCCCGCGCACGACACTGACCCCGACCATCGCCTTCGAGAACGGGCAGCCGCGCCTCGCCTTCGGCACGCCGGGCGGCGACCAGCAGGAGCAATGGCAGCTCGGCATGTTCCTGCGCCGGGTGCATCACGGGCTCAATCTGCAGGAGGCGATCGACCTGCCGCTGTTCCACACCCAGCATTTCCCCTCGACCTTCTATCCGCGCGAGGCGCGGCCGGGCCATCTGACGGTCGAGGTAAGTGTCGGCGAGGCGGTGCTGGCCGATCTCGTGCGGCGCGGCCACAAGCTGGAGAAGGCGCCGGCCTGGACCGTCGGGCGTCTGACCGCAGCCGAGAAGAGCGCCGACGGGCTCTTGCGCGCCGCGGCGACGCCGCGTCTGATGCAGGCCTACGCCGCCGGCCGCTGAGGAATAAGCCTATGACCTGGTCCATCGTCGCGCGCGATGCCGCGACGGGCGCCTATGGCGTCGCCGTCTCGACCTGCGCCTTCGCCGTCGGCTCGCGCGTGCCCTATGGCTGCGGCCGGGTCGGTGCGATCGCGACGCAGGCCTTCGTCAACCCGCTCTACGGTGTCGATGGCCTCAGGCTGCTGCAGGAAGGGCGCTCCTCGGTCGAGATCATCGCCAACCTGACCTCTGCTGACGAAGGCCGAGCGCATCGGCAATTGCATCTGATCGACCGCGACGGGCGCACCGCGTCCTATACCGGCAATGCCTGCATCGACTGGTGCGGGGCGGTGAACGGGCCGCAGGTCTCGGTCGCCGGCAACATGCTGGCCGGGCCGGAAGTCGTCCAGGAAACCCTGAAGGCTTATGTCGAGAATTCGGGGCTCGACTTCGACGAGCGCCTGCTGGTGGCGCTCGAAGCCGGCGAGAAGGCCGGCGGCGACAAGCGCGGCCGGCAGTCCTGCGCAATCCGGATCTGGGCCAGCGACCCCGTGCCGAGCTTCGACATCCGTGTCGACGACCACGCCGATCCGCTCGCCGAGTTGCGCCGGCTCTGGCGGGTGGCGCATCAGCGCTATGTGCCGTTCCAGCAGGCCTCGCCCTCGCGGGCGCGGCCGGCCGGCGTCACCGACCGGGCCGAGCTCGACCGGTTGTGTGCGGAGTATGCCGCGGCGTGGAATGCGCGGCATCCGGAGCCGCCCGAGAATGACGGCTGACGTCACGCCGCCTTGGCAGCGCGGCCCCCGGCGGCCCACTTCGCGTACCAGTTCTTGAAGCGGCGCCATTCGGTCTCGACATAGTTGCGCTGGGCGTCGGAGAGCCTGTCGGCATCGTTGAAGTGGCGCTCATAGGCCTTGTGGCCCTCCAGCACCATCAGGTGCTTGTAGTAGAGCACGAGATCGACGCCTTCGTCGAAGGATGACAGCACATAGAGCGCCCGCTCCAGCTCGAGCGCATCGCGCTCGGCCTGCGGATCACCCGCCGCGGCCTTCTGCGACAACGCGACGAGGTGCAGCACTTCCTTCGGCAGGGCATTGCCGATGCCGGTGATCGCGCCGCCGGCGCCGCAACGGATGAAGCCGTGAGTGACCTGCGTGTCGACGCCGACCATCAGGGTCAGCTTGGGATCACGGTTGGTGATGTGCTCGGCCGCATAGGTCAGCGCCGCCCCGCCGCCGAACTCCTTGAAGCCGACGAGATGCGGGAAGCGCGCATTGAGCGCGAAGAACAGGTCGGCCTTGGTCTCGTAGCCGTAATAGGGGCTGTTGTAGATCACCGACGGCAGGTCGACCGCCGCTTCCAGGATGCCCTCGAAATGGGCGCGCTGGGCCTGAAGCGAGGAGCCGCGCGAGAGCACGCGCGGGATCACCATCAGGCCTTGCGCCCCGGCATTCTTGGCATGGGCTGCGAGGGCGGCGGCGCGCTTGGGGTTCTGCGCGCCCGTGCCGACGATGAGCGGGATGCCGCCCTTCACCAGCGCCTCGACACCCTCCATGCGCTGCTCGTCGGTGAGCAGCGGCCAGTCGCCCATCGAGCCGCAATAGACCACCGCCGACATGCCGGCGTCGATCAGATGGCGGCCGGTGCGCACCAGCTCGGCGTAGTCGACGTCGCCCGAGGCGGTGCAGGGGCTCATCAGGGCGGGAATTGTACCGCTGAAGATGTTCTTGGTCATGGCAGGGTCCGCTGGCGGGAGGGATGCGGCTGCGAGCGGAGCGCTCGCAGCCGTGATGATAGCCTGACTATCAGGCGGTGATCGACTTGCCGGCCTTGCGCAGATCGGCGAGCACCGGCGCCTTGGGCAGCCAGATCTTGTCGAACTCGGCGACGACGGCCTCGGCATCCTTCGGGTTGGCGAGCTTGAAGTTGGCGCCGGCAGCCTTGAACTGCTCGACCAGCTTGGGCTCGTTGACGGCGAGCGCATCGATCTGCTCGTCGAGCGCGGCGCGGACCGTCTTCTGGATCAATTCGCGATCGGCCGCCGGCATGCCCTGCCAGACCCGGCCCGAGGCGAGCGCGATCACTGGCATGAAGATCGCGTTCATCTGCAGGATGGTCTTGGAGACCTTGTCGAAGCGCTGGTTCCAGGAGAACTCGAGGTCGGCCTCGAGCCCATCGACCTGGCCGTTCGTCATCGCGTCGAAGACCTGCGGCGTCGGGATGGGTGTCGGGGCGGCGCCGAGCAGCTGGTAGAAATCGCGATAGACCGGGGTCGGGTTGATGCGCAGCTTCATGCCCTTGATGCCGGCGATACCGTCGATCTCCTTGGCGGCGAAGACCGCGCGCATGCCGGTGATGCCCCAGGCCATGCCGACACAGCCGGTTTCACGCGGCAGCACCTCGAACAGCTTCATCGCAACGGGATCACGCACCAGCTTGGCGATCTTGGCGGTGGAGTCGACGATATAGGGCGCGGTGATCGCACCGATCGCCGGGACGCGCGAGCCGAGCTCTGCGGCCATGATCCAGCCCATGTCGAGCGCGCCGGACTGCATCTGCTGCAGCATCGCCGCCTCGTTGCCGAGCTGGCCGGAGTGGAACACCGTGAGGTTCAGCCGGCCATTGGTCTCTGCCTTAAGGCGTTCGCCGACCTTGACGGCCGCGACGTTCCAGGGGTGGCCGTTCGGGGTGAGGATGCCCAGGCGCAGGTCCTTGCTCTGCGCGAGCAACAGCGCGGGCTTGGCGATCGGCAAGGTCGCGGCGGCGGCGATCAGATGGCGGCGTGAAATGGTCATGACGGTACTCCCCTTATTGGTTGGCAGGCGGGTTCACTTCACCAGGGCCAGCGAGAGCCATGGGTAGATCGAGAGCAGGACCAGGAGGACGCAGGAGATGATGAAGAAGGGCAGCGTCACCAGGAACATCTTGCCGGGCTTGGCTCCTGTCACCGCGGCAGCGACGAAGAAGCACAGCCCGACCGGCGGCGAGAGCAGGCCGAGCACGAGGTTGATCACCACGACCACGCCGAAATGGCGGGGATCGATGCTGTAGACCTCGGTCGCGATCGGCAGCAGGATCGGCACCGTCATGATCAGGCCCGGGATGCCGTCGATCACCGTGCCGATGACCAGCAGGATGACGTTGACCAGCAGCATGAAGGTCACCGGATCCTTGGCGATCGACTGGATCGAGGCGGCGACGCTCTGCGGGACCTTGCCGTAGACCAGCACCCAGGAGAACACAGCAGCGGCAGCGACGAGGAAGAGCACGATCGCCGAATAGACGCCGGCGCGCAGCATCATCTGCGGCAGTTGCCCGAAGCTGAGCTGCTTCGTCCAGTAGCGGCCGATCAGCAGCGCCGCGACCGAACCGACGGCTGCCGCCTCCGTCGCATTGGCGAAGCCGCCGAGGATCGAGCCGACGATGACGATCGGGATCAGCAGGGTCGGGGCCGAGTTCAGCACGATCCTGGCGCGCTCGCGCAGGGTCAGCTTGTCGCCGGCCGGATAGTTGTAGACGAAGCCCATGCCGGCGATGATCAGGAAGAACAGGACCGTCAGGAGCACGCCCGGCACGATGCCGGACATCAGCATGTCGCTGACCGAGACCTGGGCCAGCACGGCATAGACGACGAACATCACCGAAGGCGGAATGATCGGGCCGAGCATGCCGCCATAGGCGGTGAGGCCGGCAGCGAAGTCCTTGTCGTAGCCCTTGCGCTCCATCTCAGGGACCATGACCTGCGCCATGATCGCGACCTGGGCCGTCGCCGATCCGAGGATCGAGGCGACGAACATGTTGGCGAGGATGTTGACATAGGCGAGCCCGCCCTTGAGCGAGCCGACGAAGGCCATGGCGAGGTCGACGATGCGGCGGGTGATGCCGCCGCCATTCATGATCTCGCCGATCAGGATGAAGAGCGGGATCGCGATCAGCCCGTAGCTGTCGACGCCGCCGAACATCTGCAGCGGGTAGTTCGGCAGGAGCTGCATGTTGCCGGTGGCCGCCATGTAGATGAGGGCGCCGAGGCAGAGACACAGCGCGATCGGCACGCCGGCCAGCATGATGCCGAAGAAGGCTCCAATCGTGAGGGCCATCAGTTCACCACCCCGTCGGCATTGGCGGCGAAGCCGGGCAGCTCCCGTCTGGCGACGAGGCCGAGATCCTCGAACAGGTTCGCCAGCGCATGCAGCGTCATCGAGAGCGCGAAGATCGGCATGATCAGGTAGATCACCCAGGTCGGCCAGTTCAGGGTCTGGGTGCGCTCGGTGTAGATGAAGTTGAAGGACCCGGCGGCGTATTCCCTGGCATCGAAGCCCGCCTGCGCGATCCCGACCGGATCGAGCCAGAGCCAGCACATCACGCCGAGGCTGATGCCGAACAGCACGACGCCGAGCGTCGCGATCACCCGGAAGATAGCCGCACCGCGCTCCGAGAAGCGCTCGGTCAGCATGGTCACCGCGAAGTCGAGCCGCATGCGCGTCATCGCAGAAGCGCCGATGAAGGTGAGCCAGACGACGCTATAGACCGCGGATTCGTCGATCCAGTAGATCGGATAGCCGGTGTAGCGCGTGATCACGTTGAGCAGGATCAGCGCCGCGAGCAGGAACATCAGGCCCTGGATGGCGCGATGCTCGACCCGGAGCAGGCGCCCGGACACAGCGACGATCGCCTCCGGCACGGCCATGGAACGGCTTTTCGCCGCGACAGCTTCGTTGTTCATGCTTGCCTTCCCCTGACCGCGTTGTAGATTGTATAAAATCTACGTGTCAATGGTTTTCCGCGACACGATCCACTACGGTGCAGCCGATGTCCCCTCCCCTGAAGCACCGCACCCTGTCCTCGGCGATCGTCGATCGCCTGCGCCAGGAGATCCTCGACGGCAGCTATCCGGCCGGCTCGCAATTGCGGCAGGACGCGCTGGCGCAGGCCTATGAGGTCAGCCGCATCCCTGTGCGCGAGGCGCTGTTCCAGCTCGAAGCGGAGGGCTTCGTCAGGATCGTGCCACACAAGGGCGCGATCGTCTCAGGGCTGTCGCTCGACGAGATCAACGACGTCTTCGAGCTGCGCAAGCTCCTGGAGCCGCGGCTGCTGGCGAGCTCGGTGCCGGCGCTGACGGCAGAGGATTTCGCGGCCGTCGCCGGGATGGAGGCCGCGTTCGAGGAAGCGATGACGGCGCGCGACATCAGCCGCTGGGGCCTGCTTAACGCCGATTTCCACATGGCGCTCTATGCCCGTTCGACGCAGCCGCGCACGCTATCGATCGTGGCCGGGCTGCTGCAGACCAGCGATCGCTATACGCGCCTGCAACTGCAGCGCAGCTCGTCGATCGAACGGGCGCGGACCGAGCATAACGAATTGATCCGGCTCTGCCGCACAGGAGCGATGAAGGAGGCGAGCCGCCTGCTCATCGATCATATCGAGCTGGTTCGGCGGGATCTGGTGGCGTTCCTGGAGGAACGCGGGAAGGGGTAAGGGCGAAGAAACATCCGCGGGGGAAACCCCTCTCCCGGATGGGAGAGGGGCAGGGGTGAGGGACCGCCGCTGATTGTTGGGGCGGGGCGGCTGCCGCAGTGCCTTCTACTGGTAGGGCGGGCCCTCATCCCTGCCCTTCTCCCACACGGGAGAAGGGTTCCCCGCGCGCTTCAGAACCGTTCCGCCTAAACAGATCAGGTCAGCTTACCCCGCGCCGCCACCGGCAATTCGCCGACGAGCTTGTCGCCGCGCACGGTCACCAGCCGGTCGACCATGTTGACGACGACGCAGACATGGTTCGGCACCACGCGGACGATCTCGCCGACATTGGGCCGTTCATTGCTGCCGGAAAGGTCGAGGAAGCCGTGCTCCTCGGCGAATTGGGCGATCCGGGCCAGCGGGTATTCGAGGATGTAGCCGTGACCGTCGAGATTGCCCTTGTCGCTGGTCAGCGTCTTCGAGCCGGAATCGAGGATGCCGCGCTCCGGCCCAGCCCGGCTGACCACGGTGGCATAGACCGTCAGCGCACAGTCTTCCAGCTCCGCCACTCCCGCCGCGATCTGCATGCGGTCGTTGAAGATCGAGGTGCCGGAGCGGTGCTCGGTCGAGCCCTTGAGCTTGCCGATGTTGGGGATGTTGGGCGAGCCGCCGGTCGAGACGATACCGGCCTCCAGCCCTGCCTCGCGCAAGCCGGCATTGGCAGTGTCGAGGAAGTCCTGCGTCGCCGGCCAGCCGGTCTCGGGCGGGTACATCAGGAAACCGGCGAAGGTCAGGCCCTTGGAGGCGGCGATCTGCTTGGCGAGCTCGACCGCCTCGCCGGGGGTCTCGACGCCGGCGCGCTTGCGGCCGGTATCGCACTCGACCACGACCTCGAGATTGCGCCCGGCGATCTCGGCAGCCTTGGGCAGGCCGGCAATCGTCACCGGGTTGTCGGCGGCGACGATCATGCGGACGCGGCGCTGCAGCGCACCGAGGCGACCGAGCTTCTCTTCGCCCAAAATATTGTAGCTGATCAGGATGTCGTCGATGCCGCCATCGGCCATGACCTCCGCCTCGCCGAGCTTCTGGCAGGTGATGCCGCGCGCGCCGGCCGCGACCTGGAGCCGGGCCAGCTCGGGGGATTTATGCGTCTTGATGTGCGGGCGGTTGGCGACGCCGGCGGCGTCGCAGGCGGCCTGGAGCCGGGCGATGTTGGCCTCGACCTTGTCGAGGTCGATGACGACGGCCGGCGTGCCGTAGACGCGGGCGATCTCTTCAGCGAGCGCGGTCGTCACGGCAGCACCCGCACGATGACTTCGATCTCGACGGTCATGTTGTTGGGCAGCGAGCCCATGCCGACGGCGGAGCGGGCATGGCGGCCATTGTCGCCGAGCACGGCAACGAACAGGTCGGAGCAGCCATTGATGACCTTGGGATGCTGGGCGAAATCGGGCGCCGCGTTGACCATGCCGAGCAGCTTCACCACCTCGATCTTGTCGAGCGATCCGGCTGCCTTCTTCATCGCCGCCAGCAGGCCGAGACCAGTCTGCTTGGCATGCTCATAGGCTTCCTCGATCGAGACATCGGCGCCGACCTTGCCGGTCGGATAGGTGCCGTCGGCACGCTTCGGGCCCTGGCCGGAGAGATAGATGAAGTCGCCGACGCGCTTGAAGCTGACATAGGTCGCGACCGGGGTCGGCACTTCCGGCAAGGTCAGGCCCAGCTCCTTGAGCTTGTCATCGGCACTCATGCGTCTCTCCCATCGTCTTTCAGATCGCGGATCATATAGCGGGCCGCACTGTCATAGCTCGCAAGCTTGCGGGCAAGGGCTTCGTCATGCGCCTCGCGAAAGCCCTGGCGACGCCAGAAGCCGGCCGAGTTGCCGACGGCGACGAGCGCCATCCGGGCGAAGCCGGAAGCGCTGGCATGTGTGGCCAACCTGTTGACGCAATCGGAGGCAGCGCCACCGCCGCGCGCACTCGGCAGCAGAGCAAGGTCATGGATATAATAGGCGTCGGCATCATCAGGCAGCGCGCCGAGCAGGCTGTCGAGCGCCGGCACCTGTCCGAGAAGCCAGGGATGGCTCAGCACATAACCACCAAACCCCTGCGCGCCGGCCAATACGAGACAGCCGGCGGGATGAAGCGCGAGCCGCTCGGTGAAGACCGCCTCGCCTTCCGGGTAGTCAGGATGCACCTGCGCCGCCACGGCCATGACGGCCGGCAGGTCGGCGGCGAGCATTGGACGCCAGGAGGGTGGGGACATGCTCATGAGAGCGATCCTGCGTCATGCTCGGGCTTGCCCCGAGCATCTCAGGCCGGAGGAGGCTCCTACGGCGCCTTCTCCTCATGAGATTCTCGGGCCTGCGCTTTGCTTCGCCCGAGAATGACGCCTTAGGCCTTACGCCTCGACCTTCTTGAACTTGTTGCTGCGCTTGGGGTGCCACCAGGCGCCCTTCAGCACCACGCCCTCGGAAACGATCTTGCGATCGCCGATCAGGTGCTCTCCGACGACGTCGACATAGTCGAACTTGCCTTCCTTGACGGTGAGCACGGTCGCATCGCCGAGCGAGCCGACCTTGAGCGACCCGTACTCCATCCGCTTCAGCGCCGTGGCGGCGTTCACGGTCGAAGCGGCGATCACATTGTTCAGGCTCATGCCCATGCAGAGGAACTTCGACATGGTGGTGACCTGGTCATAGGCCGGGCCGTCGATGCAGAGCTTGTGCACATCGGAGGAGATCACGTCCGGCTCGAAGCCGTTGGCGAGCATGGCGCGCGTCGTCTTGAACGAGAACGACCCCTTGCCATGGCCGATGTCGAAGATGACGCCGCGCTTGCGGGCGGCGAGCACCTCCGGCTTCACCGTGCCCTGCGCGGTCGAGGGGGCATTCGGGAACGGGCGGAAGGCGTGGGTCAGCACGTCGCCCGGCCGCAGCATGCCGATGACTTCCTCATAGGATGGCGGCGGGTGGTCGATATGGCACATCAGCGGCATGCCGACCTCGTTGGCGACCTGCAGCGCGATGTTGAGCGGCACCGTGCCGGAGGTGCCGGAGGCATGCAGGCCGACGCGGACCTTGATGCCGACGATCAGGTCGCGGTTCTTGTCGGCGACCTCGACGCAATCGATCGGATTCATCAGCCTGAGATCACCGCTCTCACCGACCATGACGCGGTGGTCGAAGCCATAGATGCCGGCATGCGAGACATGGAGATAGGCGAGGATGCGGGCCTGGCTCTTCTCGATCACATGCTTGCGGAAGCCCGGCCAATTGCCCGGGCCGGCCGAACCGGTATCGACCGAGGTGGTGACACCAGAGGCGCGGCAGAACTCGTCGGCGTCGATGCCGAGCGACGTGCCGCCCCAATACACGTGGGTGTGCAGGTCGATCAAGCCGGGCGTGACGATGTAGCCGGAGACGTCGCGGATCTCCTTGGCACCCTTCAGGTCCTTGCCGAAGCCCGAGACTTTCCCGTCGGTGAAGGCGACATCGACCACGCCGTCATGCTTCTGCGACGGGTCGATGACCCTGCCGCCCTTGAGGATGAGATCGTGAGTCATGACAGCTCCCTGGGAAACCGGGCGGCGGATGCTTCGCATTCAGGCGAAACTGGCCGTATCGCCCTTCTGGATGATGGTAAAGACGGTCTTGAGGCGACCTCGCAAGCCCGGAATGTAGAGCTGCGAGATGGTCGGATCCTGGATCGGAACGTAGTCGGCCTTGCCATCCCGCTTGTCGGCCTTGTGCGGATCACGATTGTAATAGGCGGGAAGCCCGCGCCCCTTATAGGCGTCGAGCCGGACGTTGAGCCGGGCGATCACCAGCGAACCGCAATCGCCCCATTCATAGGGAATGGCGAAATAGAGCTTGGCGGCATAGGCGAGCCGCGACGAGCGGATACTCTTGGCGTAGCGCTGGATCGTGCCGTGGCGCTGCGCCGCCTGCTTCACCTTCACGAACACCTCGTAGTCCGCCCACCAGCAGCCGGAGGCGGCATCTCTCCAATCTTTGGTGAAACGCTTCGAATCGCAGAAGCGGAAATAATGCTGTCCAACATCGAGATGGATACGCTGGACATGCGACATGCCGCCGTTCTGAGGCCCACCCGAGAGGCCGCGCGCGGCCATATTGTGGTAGGTGATGTCGGCTTGGTCAGCGGGGTCGTCCGAAACGAAGAATTTCTTGTTCACGGGTTCGGCGGCCATGTCATCGCTCCTGTCGAGGTGCCGCGGCCGTCGGCTCGACGAGCACGGCGCAGCTTCGGGGAGCCCTTGGCCTGATCAGAGCCGGTTCTCGATTGCGTCCGGGGAATGCGGCGCATGCGCCGGCGACGGTCACGCGATCACCGCGCCCTTGCGCTCGACGATCATGCCGTAGGTTTGCGGCTCGCGATGCCTCGCGAAGTTGAAGGTCGAGTTCTTGTAGCTGTTGCCGAGGTCGAGATCGCAGCGGGCAACGACGAGCTCGTCATCCTCGGTCACCGCCTGCGCCACCACCTCGCCGGTCGGGGCGATGATGCAGGAGCCGCCGATCTGGTCGACGCCGGCCTCCAGCCCGGCCTTGGCGACGCCGACCACCCAGGTCGCGTTCTGATAGGCGCCGGCCTGCATGACGAGCTGGTTGTGAAAATTGCCGAGCCGGTCATGGGCTGGAGCCGGCGGATTGTGCTTGGGCGTGTTGTAGCCGAGCACGATCATCTCGACGCCCTGCAGCCCCATGACGCGATAGCTCTCGGGCCAGCGGCGATCATTGCAGATCATCATGCCGAGCCGCCCGCCCATCGTCTCCCAGACCGGCCAGCCGAGATTGCCGGTCTCGAAATAGCGCTTCTCGAGATTCTGGAAGACGGCGTCCGGCCGGTGCTCGGGATGGCCCGGCAGATGGATCTTGCGGTACTTGCCGACGATCTTGCCGGCCTTGTCCACGATGATCGCGGTGTTGAAGCGGCGCTTGCGGCCATCCTCGAAGGCGAGCTCGGGATAGCCGAGATGGAAGCCGACGCCGAGCCGCTGCGCCTCGGCAAAGAGCGGCGCCGTCTCGTTCGAGGGCATGGCGCTCTCGAAATAGGAGTCGATCTCGGCTTCGTCATCCATCCACCAATGCGGAAAGAAGGCCGTCAGCGCCGCCTCGGGATAGACGACGAGGTCGCAGCCATTCGACTTCGCCTGGCGCATCAGCTCGATCATCCGGGCGACGGCGGAGCCGCGGCTCTCGTCGCGCTGGATCGGCCCGAGTTGGGCTGCGCCGACGGTCAGGATACGAGGCATTGGAAAGTTCCTACTGTGCTTGGTCGTGGCTCAAGGCTTCCGCTGTAAGCGGACGTCGTTATCCCTGTGCGCCATTGCGCAGTTGCCGTTACGGCAATAGCGTCGGGCGTTTCCTCTGGGCTCGGTCCGGAAGCGCCGGCCGCGGCTGCCGAGGCAGCATCGAGCTGCGGATCAAGGCCATGACCACGTTCAATGTCGTCCGCTTCCGCATCAAGCCCGGGCGCGAGGACGAATTCCTCGATGCCCATCGCCAGGGCAAAGCCAACTGGCCCGGTCTCGCAAGGGGCCACATCATCAAGACCGGCGACCACACCTATTGCCTGATCGGCGAATGGGCCGACCTTGCCACGCTGAAGGGCGCCCGCGACCAGATGATCGCGACGCTGGGCAGCTTCCGCGACACGCTTGAGGATCAAGGCGGCGGTCTCGGCGTCACCGACGCGGTGTCCGGCGACGTCGTCCTCGACCTGCGCGGCTAGCGCCGCCTGGCAGTCAGCGCAGTCTCTTTGCTCAAGGCTGATTGCCCGGGCTCCTCCCTTCCCCCTTGTGGGGAAGGGCTGGGGATGGGGGTGGCGCCGCTTGGTGACCGGTCGGAGAAATGAGCCGGCAACAACGGCAGCGCAATTAATGTCTGCCGACCGCTCCGGCTTTGCGACCCCCACCCCTGCCCCTCCCCACAAGGGGGAGGGGTTCCCCAAGCCTAAACGGATCGGGCTTCGTCTTCGCCCGATGGCGACGCATGACATGACGCCGAACCGCCTTCAGATGCTCTTCGCCAGCCGCGGATCGAGCGAGTCGCGCAGGCCGTCGCCGAGCAGGTTCACCGCCAGAACGGTAATCGACAGGAACAGCGCAGGAAAGAAGACGATGTGCGGCCTGACCTGCCAGAGCGCCCTGCCCTCGGCCATGATGTTGCCCCAGGACGGAGTCGCCGGCGGCACACCGGCTCCGATGAAGGACAGGATCGCCTCGATGATCATGGCGCTGGCGCAGATATAGGTCGCCTGCACCGTCATCGGCGCGATCGTGTTGGGCAGGATGTGCTTGAAGATGATGCGCGGCACGCGGGCACCGTTCGAAATCGCCGCCTCGACATAGGGCTGCTCGCGCAGGGAAAGCACGACGCTGCGCACCAGGCGCGCGACGCGCGGGATCTCGGCGATGGTGATGGCGACGATGACGTTGCCGACCGAGCCGCGCGTCAGCGCCATCAGGGCGATGGCGAGCAGGATCGGCGGGATCGACATCATGCCATCGATGACGCGCATCACGATGCCGTCGGCCCAGCGCACGAAGCCGGAGAACAGCCCGATCGCGAGCCCTGCGACCGAGGCCAGGATCGCCACCGAGAAACCGACGATCAGCGAGACGCGGGCACCGTAGACGACCCGCGAATAGATGTCGCGACCGAGCATGTCGGTGCCGAACCAGTAGAGCTCGGACGGCATGCGGGTGCGCCGCGCCGTCGAGATCGCGGTCGGATCGACCGTCCAGAGCAGCGGGGCGAAGATCGCGATGAAGATCATCGCCAGCAGCAGGAAACCGCCGATCGCGACCGAAGGGTGCTTGCGCAGATAGGAGCGCTTGAGCGGCTTGGCCGCGCCGGCTTCATCCGCCAGGGGCAGTGGGGCAGCGGGAGCGGTCAATAGCGTATCCTCGGGTCGACGAGGGTGTAGATCAGGTCGACGGCCAGGTTCACCAGCACGTAGACGAAGGAGAAGATCAGCACGACGCCCTGGATGACCGGATAGTCACGCCGCAGGATCGCATCGAGCGTCAACCGGCCGAGGCCCGGAATGGCGAAGACGCTCTCGGTGACGACAGCGCCGCCGATCAGGAGCGCGACGCCGATGCCGATGATGGTGACGACCGGCACCGCTGCGTTCTTCAGCGAATGCAGGAACAGCACGTCGCGGTTGTTGACGCCCTTGGCCTGGGCGGTGCGGACATAGTCCTGCTGAAGTACCTCGAGCATGGTGGCGCGGGTGATGCGCGCGATCAGCGCGATATAGACCGTGCCCAGCGTGATCGCGGGTAGGATCAGATTCTTGAACCAGGGCCAGATGCCCTGAGAAATCGGCGTGTAGCCCTGCACCGGCAGCCAGTCGAGCTTGAGCGCGAAGACATAGGCGAGCAGATAGCCGATCACGAAGACCGGGACCGAGAAGCCGAAGACCGCGAAGCCGACCACGGCGCGATCGACCCAGGTACCGGCCTTCCAGGCTGCGACGACGCCGAGCGGCACGGCGATCACCACCGCGAAGATCAGCGTCAGCACCATCAGCGACAAGGTCGGCTCGATGCGCTGGGCGATGAGTTGCGTCACCGGCAGCGAGGTGAAGATCGAGGTGCCGAGATCGCCCTGCAGCACCCGGAAGAACCATTCGCCGAAGCGGACGAGATAGGGCCTATCGAGGCCGAGGCTCTGGCGGATCCGCTCGACATCGGCGGGCGAGGCCTGGTCACCGGCGATCACGGCCGCCGGATCGCCTGGCGCGATGTAGAGGAGCGAGAAGACGAACAGCGCCACGAAAGCCATGACGGGGATCGTCGAGATGATGCGTCTGACGATGAAAGCGAGCATCGAACCCCTGAGTTGCCGTTGCTGGCGCCGGACTTATCGGGATGGCGATCCCGACAAGTCCGGCGGGCTTGATTGGAGCCGCACCCCGGTGGTGAGCCGGGCCGCGGGCTTGCTCGGTCTCAGGCCTTGGACACGCCCCAGAAGAAGGGCAGCGGGCCGCTGGTCACGCCGGTGACGTTCTTCCGCCAGGCCTGGTAGCCGAGATAGAAGCCGGTCGGCGCATAGACCACGTTCTCGACGGCCGCCTTGTTGAGACGGTCCATCGCCGCCTTCTCCTCGGCCAGGTCCTTGGCGTTGAACCAGTTGGTGACCTCGGTTTCGACCGCCGGCACGTCCGGCCAGCCGAACCAGGCCTTGTCGCCATTGGCGCGGATCGCCGTATAGGAGGACGGGTTGATGCAGTCGGCGCCGGCATGCCAGGTGTGGAACATGCTCCAGCCGCCCTGGCTCGGCGGGGTCTTCTGGGCGCGCCTCGCGCCGACCGTACCCCAGTCGGTGGCGACGAAATCGACCTTCAGGCCAATGCTCTTCAAGAGCTCGGCGGTGACGTCGCCCATCGCCTTGGTCGCGGACATGTCCTGCGCCACCACGCAGATCACCGGCTCGCCATTATAGCCGGACTCGGCGATCAGCTTCTTGGCGGCCGCGACGTTCTTCATCTTCAGCATGTCGCCGCCGGCTTCGGTGTAGAGCGGGGTGCCTGGCGTGAAGAAGCCGGGCAGCGGCTTCCAGAGCTTGTCGTCGTCGCCGACGATCGCGCGCATGAAGTCTTCCTGGTTCATCGCCGTCAGCACCGCCTGACGCACCTTCAGATTGTTGAAGGGCGGATGCAGGTGGTTCATGCGGAAGGCGCCGATATTGCCGAGCGGATCGCCGATATCGACGCTGATGTCCTTGTGGCCCTTGAGCACCGGCACGAGATCGGAGAGCGGGGTCTCCCACCAATCGACCTCGCCGCTCTGCAGCGCCGCCGCCGCGGTCGCAGCGTCAGGGATGATCACCCACTCGATCCGGTCGACCAGCATGTTCTTGCCGCCGGCGAGCCAATCGGCCTTCTCGGAGCGCGGCACGTAGTCGGCGAACTTCTCGAACACCGCCTTGGCGCCCGGCACCCATTCATTGCGGGCGAACTTCATCGGCCCGGAGCCGACATATTCGGTGATCTGCGTGAACGGGTCGGTCTTGGCGATGCGCTCGGGCATGATGAAGGAGCACGGCGCATTGTTCTTGGCGAGCGCCAGCAGCATCTTCGGGAAGGGCTGCTTGAGCTTCCATGTCCAGGTGCGGTCGTCGACGGCGGAGAGTTCGTTCTCGATCGCCTTGATCATCAGGCCCATCGGGTCGCGGGCCTGCCAGCGCTTCAGGCTCTGCACCACGTCCTTGGCGAGCACCGGCGTGCCGTCATGGAATTTGAGGCCGGAGCGCAGCTTGAAGGTCCATGTCAGCCCGTCGGAGGAGACCTCCTCGCCGTCGACCATCTGGCGCTGCGGCTGGAACTTCGAATCGATGCCGTAGAGCGTGTCCCAGACCAGCGCGGCCGCGTTGCGGACGACGTATTGCGTCCCCCAGATCGGGTCGAAATTGGCGAGATTCGCCTGCGGCACGAAGCGCAGCGTCTTGGCTGCCGCGCCTTGTGAGAGCGCCGGCATGGCGAGACCGCCGGTTGCTGCCAGAACGCCGGTCCCGGCGGCGGTCTTCAGAAAATTCCTGCGGTCCATCTCATGCTCTCCCCTGAAGCGGCGGCCTCTGATCGGGCGACCTTGCCTAGAGTGTGGGCAGAAAAATCCGCACCTGACAACACGCTTTGACGGGCCGCTACGACAAGAAGCGACCCTGCAGGGTTCGTGCCAAACGGAACCGGTTTGCGGCTCACGACACCGTTTGCAAACAAATGACGCGTCGCCCCACCGGAGCGACGCAGAAAATTGCGCCGATCTGCTTAAATCGATTTGATCGGCGCATCGACCCGAGCGAAAGGATGCGCTGTTTCGAGCGCCGCTGCCGCCTGCATGACAAGCGCATCATTGCCGAAGGCGCCGACGATCTGCAGGCTCGCCGGCAATCCTGCCGAGGTCAGTCCGCAGGGCACGGCGGCGGCCGGCTGCTGGGTGATGTTGAAGGGGTAGGTCAGCGGCGTCCAGCGCGTCCAGTCCTCGCCATAGCCGCCATGCTCGGGCGTGTTCCTGCCGACCGCGAAGGCCGGCAGCGGCAGCGTCGGCGTCAGCAGCAGGTCGAAGCGCTCGTGGAACTGCGCCATCTGGTAGGCGAGCGCGTTGCGCTGATACAGCAAGGCATCGACGTAGGCCGCGCTGTCGATCGCCTCGCCGATCTCGGCAGCCGCGACGAGGCCAGGGTCCATCTGCGCGCGCCCCGCGGCATCGGTGCTGCGCAGCGCCAGCGCCGCGCCGGCTGACCAGAGCGTCGTCAACGTCGCGATCGGATCGTCGAAGCCGGGGTCGACTTCCTCGACGGTCGCGCCGAGATCGCGGAAGGTCAGTGCCGCCGCATGCGCCAATGCCGCGATCTCCGTATCGACCTGAACATCGCTGCCTAGACGGGGCGACCAGGCGATGCGCAAGCCGCGCACGCCGCGGTCGAGTTCTGCCGTAAAATCGGGCGGGGCATCCTTGAAGGCGGTCATGTCGCGCGCATCGGGGCAGCCGATCGCATTCATGGCGAGGGCGGCATCGCGCACGGTGCGGGTCAGCGGCCCGAGATGGGCGAGGAAGCCCATCACCGAGGCCGGCCAGGCCGGCACGCGGCCATAGGTCGGCTTCAGGCCGAAGACACCGCAGAAGGCGGCGGGAATTCGCACCGAACCAGCGCCGTCGGTGCCGAGATGGATACAGCCGAGATTGAGCGCAGCGGCGACGGCCGCTCCCGAGGACGAGCCGCCCGGGCCGGTCGAGGTATCCCAGGGATTGCGGGTGATGCCGGAGAGCGGCGAATCGCCGACCCCCTTCCAGCCATATTCCGGCATCGTCGTCTTGCCGAGGAAGACGCAGCCGGCCTCGCGCAGCCGCGCCGTCGCCGGGGCGTCCTGCTGGAACGGCGCATCGGACGCGATCGCCGAGCCACGACGCATCGGCCAGCCGGCGACGCCGAGATTGTCCTTGATCGTCACCGGCACGCCGTCGAGCGGGCCGAGCGCCTCGCCTTTCAGCCAGCGGGCCTCGGCGGCCTGCGCCATGGCGAGCGTCACCGGCTCGTCACGCACGACGAACGCATTCACTTCGGGCTCGAAACGCTCGATGCGGGCGAGCGCGTCGCGGGCGACTTCGACCGGCGAGAGTTCGCGTGCGGCATAGAGATCGCCGAGCTCGGCGGCGGAGAGGGAGGAAATGGTGGTCATGGCTCCAAATCCCCGTCAGGCGTTGGCGGCGCGCCAGGCGGCGCTGAGCAGGACATTGGCGCCGGCGACCATGTCGTCGTCGCTGCTGAGTTCGGCCGGATTGTGCGAGAGCCCGCCGATCGAGGGGATGAAGACCATCGCCGTCGGGCAGAGACGCGACATCATCTGCGCATCATGACCGGCACCGGAAATCATCCGGCGGATCGGCAGGCCGAACTCGGCGGCGCTCGCCTCGACGCTGGCGATCAATTCCTCAGCGAAGGGCGTCGCCGGGAAGCGGGCGAGATCGCGGAAGCTGATCGCGATGTCGTCGCGCGCCGAGAGTTCGGCGCAGAACTTGCGCACCGCCGCCTCGGCTTCGGCCAAAGGCACGTCGAGCGGATTGCGCAGGTCGAGCGTCATCACCACGGTCTCCGGCACGACGTTGACGTTGCCGGGCCAGGTGCGGATCACGCCTGAATTGGCGAGCTGGCCCGGGATCGTCTTGGTCAGCTCGTTGGCGAAGATGTTGATGCGGGCCGCCGCGAGGCCGGGATCCTTGCGATAACGCATCGGCGTCGTGCCGGCATGGCTCGGCCGCCCGGTCAGCGTCAGCTCGAGCCAGCAGATCGCCTGGATGCCGGTGACGGCGCCGAGCCCGCCGCCTTCGCTCTCCAGCACCGGCCCCTGCTCGATATGCAGTTCGAGATAGGCATGCGCCGGCAGGAAGCCGGGTTGTTCCGGCCCGTGATAGCCGATGCGCGTCAACTCGGTCCCGAGCACGGCGCCGTCGGAATCGAGTTCGGCATGGGCAGCCTCGACGCTCATCCCGCCGGCCCAGACATAGGAGCCGAGCATGTCGGGGTGGAAGCGCGCGCCCTCCTCATTGGTGAAGGCGATCACCGCCATGTCGCGCTTCGGGGTCACGCCGGCATCGCGCAGGGCCGCCAGCACCTCGACGCCGCCGATCACACCGAGCGCTCCGTCGAAGCGCCCGCCGGTGCCGACCGTGTCGATATGCGAACCCATGATCACCGCCGGCCCGTCCTCCTGGCCCTTCAGGATGCCGACGATGTTGCCGATCGCATCGACGCGGACATCGAGGCCCAGCGCCTTCAATTCGCCGACAAGCCAGTCGCGCCCCGCCTTGTCCTCATCGGTCAGCGCCAGACGCCGGCAGCCACCCTCCGGCGTCGCCCCGATCCGCGACAGGGCCGCCAGCCGCGAGAGCAGGCGCTCCCCATCGATCCGCAGGTTGGTGCTCATCGCGTCGGCTCTCCACAGGCGTCGATCAATTCGGGAGCCCAGCAGGCCGGAACGAGGCCGCGCGCGCAAGAGGCAGAATCGGCGATCGAGCGCGGACCCGCAGCGCGCCACGCGCAGGGCGCGGCCCGACCAAGCGCGGCAAGGACTGTGAAGGAGCAGTCTGCCCAGATAAAAGGCAATCATCATGTCGCAGATCGCCCTGCCCTACCGGTCGGCGAGCCCCTGGCTCACCGAGGTCAAAGCCATGCTGGCGCTGAGCTGGCCGATGGTGCTGACCAATGTCGCCCAGACGGCGATGACGGCGACCGACGTGATCATGATGGGGCATCTCAGCCCCGATGCCTTGGCGGCCGGCGCGCTCGCCTCCAATCTCTACATGGCCTTCCTGATCTTCGGCATCGGCGTGATGGCGGCGGTCGCGCCAATGGTCGCGATCGAGCTCGGGCGGAACCGGCATTCGGTGCGCGATGTCCGGCGCACGGTGCGCCAGGGCTTCTGGGTTGCGGCGACCATGGCCGGGCCGATGTGGCTCTGCCTCTGGCAGGCGGAGACGATCCTGACCACCATGGGCCAGAATCCGGCGCTGGCGGCGGCCGCCGCCTCCTATCTGCACACGCTGCAATGGGGGCTCCTGCCCTTCTATTGCTATCTCGTCCTGCGTGGCTTCCTGGCGGCGTTGCAGCGGCCGTTCTGGGTCTTCGTGACCGTACTCTTCGCGGTCGTCTTCAACGCCTTCGCCAACTGGGTGCTGATGTTCGGCCGGCTCGGCTTCCCGGCGCTCGGTCTGCCCGGCTCGGGGCTGGCGACAGCGCTGGCCTCGACCCTGATGTTCGCTGGCCTCGCCATGGTGGTCTCGCTCGACCGGCGCTTCCGGCGCTACCATCTGTTCGGCCGGTTCTGGCGGCCGGACTGGAGCCGCTACAGCGCCTTCTGGCGGATGGGCTTGCCGATCGGCATCACCGTCGGCTTCGAGGTGTGGATCTTCAACGGCGCCGCCTTCCTGATGGGCCTGCTCGGCCCGACCCCGCTCGCAGCCCATGCGATCGCGATCCAGATCGCCTCGCTGTGCTTCATGGTGCCGATGGGCATCGGCCAGGCCGGGACCGTCAGGGTCGGCCACGCCTTCGGCGCCGGCGACGGCCAGGGCATCACGCGGGCGGGCACGACGGCGCTCGGCCTCGCAACCGCCTTCATGTGCTTCACCGCCCTCTTGATGCTGCTGGTCCCGCACTGGCTGGTCGTGCCCTTCCTCGACGCCAGCAAACCGCGCGCCGCCGAAGTGGCCGAGATGGCCGTGCTGTTCCTGTTCTATGCCGCGATCTTCCAGATCGTCGACGGCGTGCAGGTGGTCGGCGTCTCGATCCTGCGCGGCCTGCGCGATACGCGCGTGCCGATGCTGTTCGCCGGTCTCGGCTATTGGGGGATCGGCTTGCCGCTCTCGGCCGCGCTCGGCTTCCTGACACCGCTCGCCGGCGTCGGCGTCTGGATCGGGCTTGCAACCGGCCTGTCGGTCGTCGCCGTCCTGATGCTGGCGCGCTGGTCCGCGCGCGAACGCCTCGGTCTGACCAGGGGAGCCGGTCAGGCGGTGGCGCAAAGCTAGCGGTCGCAGGGAAGCAACGATTCGCTAACTCTGAGTTGCGTTTTCACGAGTCCTGGCGGAGAGTTCCTGAAGCGATCCCTCATGATGCCTCGCTCGAAAAGGGGGGGAGGTCGTGACGCCGCAGGATATCGCGTTGATCCGGTCGAATTTCGCGCAACTGCATCGGCGCAAGATCGAGACGGCTTGCCTGTTCTATGAGCGGCTGTTCACCACTGCGCCGAGTACGCGCGCGCTGTTCAAGACCGATATCGAAGCACAAGCGGCAAAGCTGATCGAGACGCTTACCGTGGCGCTCGCCATGCTGAACGATCCAGCCGGTCTCACCGCCCTGCTCACGCGCCTGGGCGAACGCCATCGCGGCTACGGTGTCCGGCCGTCTCATTACGATGCCGTCCGCAGCGCCCTGCTGTGGACGCTGGAGACCTCGCTCGGACAAGAGTTCACAGCGCAGGCACGAGCGGCCTGGAGCGAACTCTACGACCAGATGGCGTCGACCATGCTCGCCGCCGGCGTCGCCAGCCAGCGCTCGGCCTAAGCGCCCCGCGCTCAGAACTCTTCCCATCCGGCATCGTCTGCGCGTCCGTTTGCGGTCTTGCGGGCTGGCGCGACCTTGCTCTGGGCGAAGGCGGCCTCGGCGAGCTGGCGCAGGCGCTCCGGCTCGGAATCGCGAC
>NZ_JBNNPK010000023.1:49452-107876 GCF_050275675.1 Allobosea sp. NPDC003192 | reverse complement strand
CGTTGGAGCCTAACGCTGCGTCTCGATGTATGCTCCTGGGGGTTCCGGAGCCTCCTGGAGCATCCTTCGAGACGGCCGCTGACGCGGCCTCCTCAGGATGAGGGCTTAAGGGAGAAAACGGACCCTCAGAGCTTGACGCAGACGTTGCGCAGCTCGGTGTAGAACTCCATCGAGTGCACGCCGCCCTCGCGGCCGATGCCAGACTGCTTCGAGCCGCCGAAGGGCGTGCGCAAATCGCGCAGGAACCAGGAATTCACCCAGGTGATGCCGACCTCGACCTGCGCCGCGACGCGATGGGCCCGCGTCAGGTTCTCGGTCCAGATCGAGCTCGCGAGGCCATAGGGGCTGTCGTTGGCCAGGGCGATGACGACATCCTCTTCGTCGAAGGGCACGATGTTGCAGCAGGGTCCGAAGATCTCCTCGCGCATCACGGCAGAATCCTCGCCAAGGCCGGTCCAGATCGTCGGCTCGACGAAGGAGCCGGCGGAATACGGGGCTGCCAGCTTGGGGATACCACCGCCGGTGACGATCTCTGCTCCCTCGGCCTTCGCCTTGGCGTAGTAGGACAGCACCTTGTCGCGATGGACCTGGCTGATCAGCGGGCCGAGCGTGGTCGAGACCTCGAACGGGTTGCCGGGCTTCAGCTTTTCCGCCGCCAGCTTCAGGCGCTGGGTAAACTGATCGAAGATCGGCCGCTCGACATAGACGCGCTCGGTGCCGAGGCAGACCTGACCGCAATTGGCGAAGACGGCGCGGGTCACGCCCTCGATCGCCTTGTCCATGTCGCAATCGGCGAAGACCAGCGAGGCGTTCTTGCCGCCGAGCTCGAGCGAGACCGGACGGACGCCCTTGGACGCGGCCCGCATGATCGCCTCGCCCGTGCGGGTCTCGCCGGTGAAGGTGATGCCGTCGACGTCAGGATGGCTGGTCAGGTATTCGCCGGCGCTGTCCTCGCCGAAGCCGTGTACGACATTATAGACGCCGGGCGGCACGCCGGCCTCGTTCATGATCTCGCCGAGCATGGTCGCCGTGGTCGGCGTCTCCTCGGAGGGCTTGACCACGACCGTGTTGCCGCAAGCCAGCGCCGGCGCGACCTTCCAGGTCATCAGCAGGAGCGGCAGGTTCCATGGGCAGACCACAGCGATGACGCCCCGCGGTCCCCGGATTGCATAGTTCAGCGCACCGGCGCCATCCGGCGTCGCCATGCGGAAGGTCTCGGTCGAGAGCGTCAGCACCTGGTCGGCGAAGACGTTGAAGTTCGCGGCACCGCGCGGAATATCGATATGCGAGGCGAGACTCCTGGGCTTGCCGGTGTCGAGCACTTCGGCCGCGAGGAAATCGTCGAAGCGGGCCATGATCCCGTCGGCGACCTTGCGCAGGATGGCGGAGCGCTGCTGCTCGCTCATTCTGCCCCATGGGCCCTTGAGGGCGCGCCTGGCGGCCTTGACCGCATCGTCGACAGCGGCCGAGTCGGCCTCCGGCACGAGATTGATCACTTCGCCGGTCGCCGGGTGGCGGTTCTCGAAGCTGCTGCGGCCGGCCGGCACGAAGCGCCCGTCGATGAAATGCGACAGGCGGGCGGTCTCGGCACTGACAGCAGCGCCCTGATAGCGCGGAACGGCGCTGTTCATCGTCTCACTCCCGGTTTGTTGTCGTTGTCGTCATGGGCGCATCATCGCGCCACCGTTCACGTCGAGGATGGCGCCGGAGACGAAGCTCGCAGCCGGTGAGCAGAGGAAAGCAATCGGCCAGGCGATCTCCTCTGGCCGTGCAGCCCGGCCGAGCGGGTGCTTCGCCAGCGCCGCCGAAAGATCGTGGACGCCGACCATGGCCGTGTCGGTGATCCCCGGCGCGACGCCGTTGACCAGCACGCCCTGCCCGCCGAAGCGTGCCGCGAGCCAGCGCACCAGCGTGTGCAGACCGCCTTTCGACGCGGCGTAATGCGGACCGACGCCCGGAAAGGAGCCGCCTGTGGCCGCGACGATCGAACCGACAAGGACGACCCGCCCGCCACCGCGCGCCGCCATGGCGGGCACGAGTTCGCGCGCGAGGCGCATCGGCGCCATCAAGTTGAGCGACAAGGTGGTCTCGGCGACCTCCTCCCAGCCATCCGCATCCCAGTCGACCGGGCGGTAGATACCGGCGCCGAGGACGGCGACGTCGATCGCGCCGGCCTGCTCGGACAGGCGCCGCGGCGCATCGTTGTCGAGCAGATCGATGATGATCTCCCGGGCCTTGTCCGCGTTCTCGCCAAGCCCGGCGATCGTCGCGGCACAGGAGACGCGGTCGCTGAGGACGAGCTTGGCGCCAAGGCTCGCCAGAACCTGCGCCGTCACCGCGCCGATGCCGCCGGCCGCCCCGGTGACCAGGATCGTCTGGCCGCTCAGATCGAAGCCACTCACGCCTTGCCTCCAGGGGCGTCATCATCCCGGCTCAGCGCAGCCATCGCCTTGCGCACCTCTTCGGCCGTGCGCGACAGATGCAATTCGATCATCCGGCAGGCCCGCAGCGCATTGCGCTGCATGGTGGCGTCGTAGATGGCGCGGTGCTCGTCATGGACGTTGCGCCAGCCGCGCGAGACGTTGAGCGAGACGCGGCGATAACGCTCGGATTGCTGGTAGAGCAGATCGCGCAGCTTGATCAGCATCGGCGATCCTGCGGCCGAGACGAGCGCGGCGTGGAAGGCGCGGTTGCGCGCCTCCCAGGTTTCGAGCTGCTCCGGCGGCAATGCCTCGCTGGTGTGCGGCAGATGCTCTTCCACCGCCGCCAGCGCCTCGAACGCCGCCGTGACTTCTCGCTCCCATTGCGCGTCGCCATGGCGGATCGCGGCGTTGAGCGCCTCGGTCTCGATCAGGGCGCGGACGCGAGAGACGTCGTCGAGCTCGTCGAGCGAGAGCGGCGCCACCCAGAAGCCGCGCTGCCCCTCGGAGACGACGAGCAGGTCGCCCATCAGACGGGCGAGCGCCTCGCGCAGCGGCGACATGCCGACCGCATAGTCCTGCGCCAACCCTTCGAGCTTCAGCTTGCTGCCGGCGGCGAGGCGGCCATTGACGATGTCGCCGCGCAATTGGCGGTAGGTCCGGTCGGCCAGGGTCTTGTCGGAAGAGGTCATTCCGAGACACGCAGCTCCTGTGGTCGATGACCTTCTGTATCACTGAATTTCGAAATTACAACCCCGATTGAAACGTGCCCTCAATTGCGAATCCCTCTAGAACATCGAAAATATGGGATTAGCTCAGCATCTGGCAGGCTCTGAGTCTCCCTGCTCTCGGAAAAAATATCGAAATAAGATTGACAACCTCGCATCGACTCTGTTGGATGCCGGGCAATCGGGCGGCGCCAAGACCGCCCCGTTGGAGGACGTCCCATGACCGAGCTCTTTCCTCTCTCCCGCCGCAGCTTCCTCGCCTCCGCCGGCGCCACCGCCCTCACTGGCGCGATCGGCGCACCCGCTTTGGCGCAGAGCGCCAACAAGCCGCTGAAGATCGGCATGGTGACCTCGCTGTCCGGGCCGTTCACTGCGCTCGGCGAGAGCATGCGCGCCGGCATGCAGATGTTCCTGGCCGAGAATGGCGGCAAGCTCGCCGGCCGCGCGGTCGAGTTGATCGTCGAGGATGATCAGGCCAAGCCGGATGAGGGCGTGCGCAAGTTCCGCAAGCTGCTCGGGCAGGACAATGTCGACATTGTCTCCGGCGTGATCTCCTCCGCCGTGGCGCTCGCCGTCCGCGACGTGGTGACCGAGGCCAAGGCGCTGACCTTCATCTCGGCCGGCTCGGCCAATGATCTCGCCCGCAAGGCGGCGAGCCCCTTCGTCTTCCGGCCGACCAAGACCAACTGGATGCTCGGCCACACCGCCGGCCAGTGGGCTTTCGAGAAGCTCGGCAAGTCCGGCTGCCTGACCATCGCCGCCGACTACGCTGCCGGCCGCGAATCTGTCGGCGACTTCGTCGCGAGCTACCAGCAGCAGGGCGGCAAGGTCGGCAAGCAGCTTTGGGCGCCGCTCGGCACCACCGATTTCGGGCCGCTGCTGACGACGATCGCGGCCGAGAAGCCGGAGTTCATCTTCTCCTTCTTCGCTGGCTCGGATGCGGTGCGCTTCCTGCGCCAGATGCGCGAGTACCGTTTGCACGGCAAGGTCAAGCTGATTGGCAGCGGCGCGCTGTTCGACCAGGAGGACGTGGTCTCGGCGGTCAAGGACGCGGCGCTCGGCGGGCTCAACACCTGCAACCAGTCGCCGACGGCGCCGAGCTCGGCCGCGTTCACCAAGGCCTATCAGGCCGCCCGCAACGCCATGCCCGGCGAGATGGGCACGGCCGGCTATGTCACCGGCCAGGTGATCAAGGCCGCGATCGAGCGGGTCCAGGGCGATCTCTCCAACAAGGAGAAGGTCAAGGAGGCGCTGCTCGCCAAGGAAGTCGAGACCGTGTTCGGGCCGATGCCGTTCGATCCGCGCAACAACCAGGCGATCCTCGACATCTACGTCAACGAGATCAAGGACGGCGCCGGCGGCCCGGTCAACCAGGTGATCCACACCTACAAGGCCGTGCGCGATCCGGGCCCGGTGGCCTAGGTCTACGAAGGAGCTTTTCCGTGGGCTTCTACGCCGTCCAGAGCCTGAACGCGCTGTCGTTCTCGATGCTCCTGCTGCTGACAGGCCTCGGCCTGTCGGTGGTGCTCAACCTGATGAACTTCGTCAATCTGACCCACGGCTCCTTCTTCCTGCTTGGCGCCTATGTCGGCGTCTACTGGCTGGCTTCCGGCGCGCCCTGGTGGCTCGCCTTCCCGGTCGCCTTTGTAGCCGCCGGCCTCGCCGGCTTCCTGCTGGAGCGCTTCCCGTTCCGGCAGTTCTATGCCCGAACGCACCTGATGCAGGTGCTGCTGACCTATGGTCTCTCGGTGATCTTCGCCGATCTGATGCGCTGGGGTTTCGGCGCGCAGATCCTCTCCGCGGAGATCCCGGAGGCGCTGCGCGGCGTCGTCTTCATCATGGACATGCCGTTCCCGATCTACCGGCTCTTCATCATCGGTTTCGGCGCGGCGCTCGCCTTCGCGCTCTGGTTCGTGATCGACCGCACCATCTGGGGCGCGGTGGTCAGGGCCTGCGTCACCGATCGCGGCTTCGTCGAGACGCTCGGTCTCGACACTCGCCGGATCTTCACGGCGGTGCTGGTGATCTCGGCGGGCCTCGGCGGAATTTCCGGCGCGCTCGGCGCCGGCATCCTCTCCGCCTATCCCGGCCTCGACGAGGAGGTGTTGATCCTGGCGCTGATCGTCGTCGTAGCCGGCGGCCTCGGCACCTTCCGCGGCACGGTGCTGAGCGCGCTCCTGCTCGGCTTCGCCATGACCTTCTCCAAGGTCTGGGTGCCGGAATTCTCGAACGTCGTCGCCCTTGCCGTCATGGCTGCGCTGCTGGTCGCGCTGCCGGAAGGGCTGGTCGCCAGGAAGGTGAGGCAGGTATGAGCTCGATCGCCGACGGGACCGGCCGCGTGGAGGCGCCCCCCGCCAGTGAGCGGCGCAGCCTGCCGATGACCGCAAGGGTCGCGCTGCTCGCCCTCGCCGCCGCCATCCCCCTGCTGTTCGCCGGTGACTACCAGCTGCGCTTCCTCGCCGAGATCCTGATCATTGGCACCGCCGTTCTCAGCCTCGATTTGCTGGTCGGCTTTGGCGGCCTGGTCTCGCTCGGCCATGCCGTCTTCTTCGGCGGCGCGGCCTATGCCGCCGCGATCGCCGCGCAGACGCTCGGCGCTGACATCGTCGTGATGCTGGTTGTCGGTATCGCCACCGGCATGGCCTCTGCTCTGCTGATGGGCATCGTGGTGATGCGCACCATCGCGCTGTTCTTCCTGATCCTCAGCCTGATCGTCGGGCAGATCGTCTGGGAGGTGGTGTTCCACTGGCGCGAGGTCACCGGGGGCGCCGACGGCCTGCGCGGTTTCCCGGTGCTGACGCTGCACACCGGCTTGGCCACGATCCCGCTCAACAACGGCGTCGCGCTCTATCTCGCCGCGCTGGTGCTGGCGCTCGTCGCTTTCCTTGCCGCCCGCTCCTTCGTCAACGCGCCGATCGGCCGGGCCCTGCTCGGCACCCGCGAGCGGCAGCTCAGGATGAGCGCGCTCGGCTATTCGATCCCGCGCATCCGCCTGATGGCGCTGCTCGCCTCCGGCGCGATCGCCGGCGCGGCCGGCGCGCTCTATCCCTTCGTCAACCAGTATGTCGGCCCCAACGCCGTGCATTGGACGATGTCGGCGATGATGATCATCATGCTGGTGATCGGCGGCGTCGGCTCGCTCTACGGCGCCTTCATCGGCTCGGCGATCTATCTGGGCATCCAGACCTATGTCTCGTCCTACACCGATCGCTGGCAACTGGTCGTCGGCCTCGTCTTCGTGCTGACCGTGATGATCATGCCGAAGGGCGTCGTCGCCGGGCTGAAGGCCGCCTTCGGACGGCGCAAGGATGCGGAGGGCCGCTCATGAGCGCGAACGCCGTTCCTGCCCTCGCGATCGAGGGCGTCGCCAAATCCTTCGGCGGGCTGAAGGTGCTGAGCGATGTCTCCGTCGCGCTCGGCCAGGGCGAATGCCTCGGCCTGATCGGCCCCAATGGCGCCGGCAAGACGACCCTGTTCAACATCGTCACCGGCTTCCTGATCCCCGACCATGGCCGCGTCGCCTTCGCCGGCGAGGACATCACCAGGGCAAAGCCGGATATGCGCGTCCGCGCCGGGCTGGTGCGCACCTTCCAGAAGAGCATGGCCTTTCCGGAGCTCAGCGTCCGCGAGAACCTCGCGCTTGCCGCTCGCTCGCGGGCAGGCGAAGGCTATGGCTGGTTCGGCAGCGGCAAGGCGGTCGCGGCGGCGGATGAGGCCGCCGATCAGCTGCTGACACGCGCCCAGTTGCGCGAGCGGGCCGAATTGCCGGTCGCAGGCCTGTCCTATGGCGAGCAGCGCATCGTCGATGTGCTGGTCTCGCTGGCGATGCGCCCGCGCGTGCTGCTGCTCGATGAGCCCACGGCGGGCCTCTCCCGCGCCGAGGGCGAACACCTGATCGAGGTCGTCCGCACGCTCGGCGAAGACCTCTCGACCATCCTGATCGCCCATGATCTCGATATCGTCTTCGGCGTCTGCGACCGCGTCGCGGTGCTCGATCTCGGCCGGTTGATCGCCTGCGATACGCCGGACGCGATCAAGGCGCATGAGGGTGCACAGGCCGCCTATCTCGGGGCCTCGCTCGGGGAGGCCGCGTGATGTCAGGGCAAGTGCAACAACAAACGTCCGCCGCCACCTATCTCGATATCGCCGGGCTCGATGCCGGCTATGACGGCGTGCGCGTCCTGCACGGCGTCGACTTCTCGCTGGCGCAGGGCGAGGCCGTGGCGCTGCTCGGCCGCAATGGCGCCGGCAAGAGCACGCTCTGCTCGGCCCTGTTCGGGCTGGAACCGCAGGTCACCGGCCGCATCACGATCAAGGGCCAGGAGGTCGCCGGCTGGCCGGGGCACCGCATCGCCCGGCTCGGCGTCGCGCTGGTGCCGCAGGGGCGCGGCGTCTACGCCAATCTCACCGTCGACGAGAACCTGACCATGGCGGCGCTGTGGTCGCGCAAGCAGCCGAACCGGCGCTGGGTCAAGGAACGCATCTACGAGGACTTTCCGCGCCTTGCCGAGCGCCGCTCCTTCTCCAGCGGCGCGCTCAGCGGCGGCGAGCGACAACTGCTGGCGATCGCACGGGCCCTGCTGACGCAGGCCGATTTGATCGTGCTCGACGAGCCGAGCGAAGGCCTCTCGCCTCGCGCCATCGAAGAGGTCATCATCGGCGCGGTCGGGCGCCTGCGCGGCGAGGGCTACACTTTGCTCATTGCCGAGCAGAACCTCGCCATGGCGCTGAAGCTGGCCGAACGGGCGCTGGTCCTCGACCATGGCCGCGTCGTCTTCGACGGACCGTCTGACGTCTTGATGGCCGACAAGAACCTCCAGAAAGAGCATCTCGGGCTATGAGCGACGCGATCACCATCGAGCAATTGCGCTATGTCCGGCTCGGCACCGCCGATCTGAGGGGTGCAGCCGATTTCGCCTCCCGCATCCTCGGCCTGCAGCTGGTCGACCGCACCGAGACATCAGCCTATTTCCGCTCGGATTATCGCGACCACACGCTGGTCTATGTCGACGGGCTCGACGCCGGCCAGGCGATCGGCTTCGAGCTGCGCGATCCCGATGCCCTGGCCCATGCCGAGACGGTGCTGCAGGGCGCGGGCTTCATCACGACACGCGGCGATACAGCGGCCTGCGCCACCAGAAAGGTCCGGCAATTCGTCTCGTTCCGGATGGCCGCCGGCTACGACATCGAGCTGGTGGTCCGCCCGCTGGAATCGGGCTGGCGCTATCACGGCCCGCGCGATGCCGGCATCACCGGGCTGGAAGCGATCGCGCTGCGCGGCGCGCCGGATGCCTCCGACCAGCAGGTCTGGACCAGACTGCTCGGCGGCAAGGTCAGCGACTGGGTCGGCGAGGCCGCCTATATCCGCTTCGACGAGGCGCATCACCGCATCGCCGTGCACCCTTCGCAGGAGAAGGGCATCCTCGCGATCGAGTTCGGCGTCGAGGATGTCGATCTCGTCATGCAGAACGCCTACCATCTGCGCGGCGCGCAGGCCCGCATCATGGATGGCCCCGGCCGCCGTACTGCCTCGCAGCAGCTCTTCCTCAGCGTCGCCGGCCCCGATGGCGTCAACTTCTCCTATGTCGCCGAGGGCGAGCGTCTCGCCTCTCCCCGTCGCGCCCGGCAGTTCCCGCGCAAGCGCGAATCCTTCTGCGCCTGGGGCAGCGACACCCAGATTCCAGAATATCAGTGAAGCGTCTTCGCCGGCTTTGAACCGGCAGCGAGGAGCGATCCATGATCAAGCTTGCCGATGTCTCCTATGTCCGGCTCGGGACCCGCGATCTCGAAGGCGCGACCCATTTCGCCACCGAATATCTCGGCCTCGACGTCGCCGAGCGCGCCAAGAGCTCGGTCTATTTCAAGTCGGACGCGCGCGAGCACACGCTCTGCTATTTCGAGGGCGATCCGGGCGATCAGGTCGTCTGTTTCGAGGTCGAGGAGCAGTTCCATCTCGACGAGGCCGCGGCACAGCTCGAAGCGCTCGGCCACCCGGTCCGGCGCGGCACAGCCTCCGAGGCGGCGCTGCGCAAGGTCCACGACTTCATCGCCTTCCGCGACCCGACCGGCAATCCGATCGAGCTCGCCTGGCGGCCGGCCTATAGCGGGCGGCGCTATCACGGCGCGCGCGATGCCGGCATCACCGGGTTCAGCCATGTCGGCCTCTGCTCCAGCGATCTTGCCCGCGACGAGGCCTTCTGGACCAAGGTCACCAATGCCCAGGTCTCCGACCGGATCGGCGACGCGCCGCTGCTGCGCATCGACGAAGTCCACCACACCATCGCGCTGTTCCCGTCGGCCAAGCCCGGCATCCAGCACATCAACCATCAGGTCGAGACCGGCGACGACATCATGCGCTCGCACCAGTTCCTGAAGGACCGGCAGGTACGCATGGTCTTCGGCCCCGGCCGGCACCCGACCTCCTCGGCCAAGTTCCTTTATTTCGAGGGGCCGGACGGCATGGTCTTCGAATATTCGAGCGGCGTGCGCGAGATCGCCGACGAGCTGCTCTGGCGCGAGCGCCAGTTCATGTTCGAGCCGAAAGGCTTCTGCAAATGGGGCGCCAAGCCCAACATCGTCGAATTCAACAAGTGAGCACTTCGTCTTCGCGGCCGAGCGCCGCCCAGGAGGATCTGGTTCGGCAGGCCGGGCACGCGCTGGCGCGCCATGGCCTCGTCCATGCCTATGGCCATTGCTCCCTACGCCTCGACGAGAGGCATTTCCTGGTCTCGCCAGCAAAGCCGCTCGGGCTCGTGGCGGATCAGGATGCCTGCAGCGTCGTCCCGCTCGACGGCCCGTTGCCGGACGGCGTGCTCGGCGAAGTCCGCATCCATCGCGAGATCTATCGGCGCCGGCCGGAGATCGGCGGCGTCGTGCGCTCGATGCCTTCTAGGGTGATGACGCTAGGCACCGCCCGGATCACGCCGCGGCCGCGGCATGGCTTCGGCAGCTATTTCGCCCCGCAACCGCCGCTCTGGGACGATCCGCAACTGCTCCGCAATGACGTGCAGGCGGCCGCTCTCGCCGAGCAGATGGGCCCGGCCCGGGCCATCGTCATGCGCGGCAACGGCGCGGTCACTGCCGGCGCCAGCCTGGAAGAGGCGGTCGTGCTGACCTGGTATCTCGAGGATGCGGCGCGCATCGAGTTCGAGGCGCGGGCCGCCGGCATCGCCGAGGCCGGCGTCATCCTCGGCGAGGCGGAGGTCGCGCAGCGCGCGACCTGGTCCGGCGCCATCCTCGACCGGATGTGGGCTTATCTGACAGCGCCATAGCACTGAGCACGGCAGCACAGGGCTAGGTTTCGGAAGGCAAAGCCCCGCGCGGGAGAGCGCGGGGCTTCTGGCCGCCAGCCTGGATAGCTGGGGAGCGTGACGGGCGGCCGGGAGGAAAGGCGGCTCGGGAGAGACCGCCGCCCCGGCGCGAAGGCATGGAACGTGGGGAGCGTTGCCGTCGCGCCGGAAACTCTGGGATCGAGATCTATCTTTCAGGCCTGTCCTGTCTCGGAGAGCCGGTTTCCACTTGTCCGGGACATGCCTCAGAAGGGCAGCAGGATGTCCATCACCTGCTGGCCATAGCGCGGCTGCTGGACATCGGTGATCTGGCCGCGGCCGCCATAAGCGATACGGGCCTGGGCGATCTTGGCCGAGTCGATGGTGTTGTCGGATTCGATGTCCTCTGGCCTGATCACGCCGGCGACGATCAGTTCGCGCACCTCGAAATTGACCCTGATCTCCTGCTTGCCCTCGATGACGAGGTTGCCGTTCGGCAGCGTCTGGGTGACGACGGCGGCGACATTGGTGGCGAGTTGCTCGGCCCGGCGCACCGAGCCCGAGCCCTCGCTCGACGCATCCGAATCCAGTTTGAGCAGCGAGCTGGGATCAGCCTTCTTGCTCCATTTGCTTTCGGATCCGAAGAAGTTCTCGGCGCCGAAATCCTCGCCGTTCTTGCGGCTGCGCTTGGTGGTGTTGTCGAGCTGGGCCCGGTCAGTGACCTTGACCTTGACGGTGACGAGGTCGCCGATCTGGCGGGCGCGCTGGTCCTTGAAGAAGGCGCGAGAGCCGGTGCGCCAGAGCGAGTTCGGCGCGTAGGAGGCGTGCTCCACCGCCGGCATCGGCATCTGCACGGGCTTGTAGCCCTTGGTCGCGGTCGGGTCCTCGATCGGCGACAGCGCCGGCACCTGGCCGACATTGGCGAGCCGGTCGGCGGCGCCGCAGGCGCCGAGCATGAGGCTGAGGCCGAGGGCGGCGGAGATGGAAAGAGGGTTGGTCCGGGTCATGGCAACGGTCCGCAACTGGAGCAAGGAGGTCATCAGCGGGCGGCGGCGATCTGGCCACCGCTATGCGGGCTGACATTGACGCGCCCGGGACCGGTGACGGTTCCCTGCAGCACGCGTTTCGACTGGGGGTTGGTGATCGAGATGACGTCGCCGACCGCGCCGGCTTCGTTGGCGCGGCCGCGCATGCTGATCGCGATGCCGCGCCCCTCATAGAGAATGGTGACGATATCGCCGCGCCCGACGACTTCCTCGCGCTGGACATCGCCGCTGCGCAGCACCGAGCCGGCCACCAGGGTGCGCTTGGCGACCTTGCCGATCGCCGCCTTCATCTCGCCGAGCACGTCGTTGAATTGCGCCTCGCGCGGACGGCGCTCGATCGTGACGTCGCCAGGGGTGAGCGTCTCGCCGCGAGCGATCGTGCGCAGCGGCACCACCACCTCGGCGGTCTCGACCAGTTGCCCGGAGACGCGCACCGGCTTCAGGCGGGTGGCGGCGCTGCCCGGCATGGTCAGGCGGCCGGTGACGCGGCGGCTGCGCGCATCATAGTTCAGGTCGAGCGCCGCGAGGTCACCGGTCAGCTCCGGCTCGACCACGACAGAGGGCGCACCGCCGTCGAGCAGCAGCGCGAAGGCACGCCCGTCGAAGCCAAAACGTTCGAGCAGCGCCGATTTCACCGCCGCCTCGACGTCGACCCCGGTGATCCGGCGCGCCGCCCGGGTCACCACCACCTGGGCGACGCTCTGGCCGTCGAGATCCTGCGCGTCGCGCAGCAGTCCCTGCTTGACCGCTGCCTCGATGATCCGGCTGACCTGGATGGTGCCGGTTTCGCCGAGTGCCGGAGCGCGGAAGGCCGGCAGAGCCGCGTCCTGCGGCGACAGGCCCGCGATCAGGTCGCCGAAGCTGACGATATCGCGCGACAGCGTGAGGTCGGGCTTCAGCCTGAGCTTGGCGGCAGCGGCCGGCACGGCGGCCGGGGCACGCTCGCCCGCCGGAGCTGCGGTCTGCGCCGGCGCCATGGCGGGGATCGCCGTCAGCATCGCAATGAGGAGAGCGGAGCGGATCATCTGGCTCATCCTTCGTCAGCGCATGATCTGCGTGGTGGACTGCATCATCTGGTCGGCGGCCGAGATCACCTTCGAGTTCATCTCGTAGGCGCGCTGCGCGGCGATCAGCGAGGACAGCTCGGTGACGGCCTGGACGTTGCCTTCTTCCAGATAGTTCTGCTGCATCGTGCCGAAGCCTTCCTCGCCGCCGAGCCCGTCGATCGCCGGGCCGGAGCCGGCCGTCTCGATGAAGAGGTTGTCGCCGATCGATTCGAGGCCGACCTTGTTGATGAAGCGCGAGAGCTGGATCTGGCCGAGCTGCTGTGGCGCGGTCTGGCCGGGAAGATTGACCTCGACCGTGCCCTGCGCGTTGATCGAGACGCCGGTCGCGTTGTTCGGGACGGTGATGCCCGGCTGGACGAGGTAGCCGTCGCGCGTCACCAGGCGGCCCTGGCTGTCGAGATCGAAGGAACCGTCGCGCGAATAGGCGGTACGCCCGTCCGGCATCTGGATGCGGAAGAAGCCCTCGCCGCGGATGGCGACATCGTACTGCTTCTCCGTCGGCGTCAAGTTGCCCTGGCTCATCACCCGGCCGGTCGAGGAGGTCTTGACGCCGGAGCCGACGAAGGTACCGGCCGGTACCTGCGTGTTCTGGTCCGAGGTCTGCGTGCCGGCGCGGCGGAAATGCTCGTAGAGCAGGTCCTGGAAATGGATGCGCTGGCGCTTGTAGCCGGTGGTGCGGACGTTCGCGATGTTGTTCGAGATGACCTGGACGTTGAGTTCCTGGGCCATCATGCCGGTGGCGGCGGTGTAGAGGGCGCGCATGGATCTGCTCCTTCCGCGTCAGGCTTGCTGGTCGGCCAGGCGAGTGATCGCCTTGGCGCGCAGTTCGTCGGTCTTGCCCATCATCGCCGACAGGGTCTGGTAGGCGCGCTGGACCTCGACGAGGCGGGTCATCTCGACCACGGCCTTGACGTTGGAGCGCTCGATCGCCCCGGTCTCGAGCCGCGCCTGCGGCCCGGCGGGCTGGGCGGCTGCGGTCGACGAGAACAGGTTGGCGCCATCGCTGGCGAGGGCGCGGGGATTGTCGAAGCGGACGATGCGCAGCTTGCCGCGCTGGCCCTGGTCGGAGGTAACCGTGCCGTCGGTGGCGATGCGCGCATTGCTCTCGGTCGAGCCGAACACGATCGGGCCGCCATCGCCCATCACAGGCTGGCCGGCCTGGGTCACGAGCTGGCCGCGGCCATTGATCTCGAGCGAGCCGGCGCGGGTGTAACGCTCGCCCTGCGGGGTCTGGACGACGAGGTAGTTCTCGCCCTGCAGCGCGACGTCGAGCGGGTTGCCGGTCCGCTCGATCATGCCGAGCGACAGGTCGATCGGCGTGCCCTTGTCGATGACATAGGAGAGCCGGCGATCCTGCGTCTGGAAGGTGTCGGCCCGCGCTGTCGGCGAGATGTACTCGGCAAAGCGGGCCGAACGGGCCTTGAACCCGTTCGTGCCGACATTGGCGACGTTGTTGGCGATGACGTCGAGCTCACGCGCCAGAGCCATCTGGCGCGACAGGCTGACGAGAAGCGCGTTTTCCACGGCTCCTGCTCCCGATCTGTCCCGTGACCGCCCCGACGCTCCCCAGCGCGGTGGCCACGGCAAACCGGTGGCAAGCGGTGTGCCAACATGGTTAATCCGGACAAATTATTGAAATCATTGGATATCGATCTGAAGAGCGCCTTCACCACTGCAGGATCGAACTCGCCTGCACGGCAGAAACGGCCCGGCAAAAATTGCCGTCCTTAACGGGCCGTTAACTGTAATCGGGCGAGGGTTAACGGCAGAGAGAGACGGGCCGGGGCGGCGCCCGTTCTAGGCGGGCTGGCCGAGATGGCGAAGAAGGCGAACAAGGACGACGAAGCCGCCGAGGGCGCCGAGCAGGCGCCGAAGTCCGGCAAGAAGAAGCTCGTCATGATCGGCGGCGCCCTGGCGCTCGTCGCCGTGCTCGGCGGCGGAGGCTGGTTCTTCTTCATGAAGAAGAAGCCCGCCGAGGAGGTCACGGCCGAGCAGGCAGCCGCAGCCGCCAAGAAGCTGATCACCTTCGTCGAGATGAAGGACATGATGATCGGCATCTCCGCCGGCCCGCAACAGGACCGCCAGCCGATCGTCAAGATCAAGGTCGCGCTCGAGATCGCCGATCCCAAGACCGCCGATCAGGTCAAGCCGCTGCTGCCGCGCGTCGAGGACGCCTTCCAGGTCTTCATGCGCGAACTGCGCCCCTCCGACCTCGACGGCTCAGCCGGGATGTATCGGCTGAAGGAAGAATTGCTGCGGCGGGTCAACGTCACCGTCTACCCGGCCAAGGTCGACGCCGTCCTCTTCAAGGAACTGCTGCTGCAATAGCGGCAGCCCGATCGCTCAAAGTAGACCGCCATGGCCAACGACGATCTCGAAGCCCAGGACAAGGACAAGACCCCGCTGACGCCGGAAGGCATGGCGGCGGAATGGGCCACCATGTCCGACGTCGTGTCGGACGAAGGCGGCGAGCAGGAAGCCAATATCGATCGCCTGATGAATCAGGAAGAGATCGACACCATGCTCGGCTTCTCCATCGGAGATGACGGCAAGGGCGGCCGCAACGGTATCCAGGCGATCGTCGATTCGGGCTCGGTCACCTATGAACGCCTGCCGATGCTCGAAATCATCTTCGAGCGCCTGGTCCGGCTCCTCTCGACCAGCCTGCGGAACCTGTTCAGCGACAATGTCGAGGTGACGCTCGAGGGCATCCGCTCGGTCCGGTTCGGCGACTACATCAACTCGATCTCGCTGCCGGCGATGCTGGCCGTGTTCAAGGCCGAGGAATGGGACAATTTCGGCCTCGTCACCATCGAGTCCGCCCTCACCTACTCCGTCCTCGACACCATGCTCGGCGGCAAGCGCGGCCAGGCGGCGGCACGCGTCGACGGTCGTCCCTTCACCTCGATCGAGATGAGCCTGCTGCGCCGCGTGATCGGCGTCGTTCTCGGCGATGCCGAGGCGGCCTTCCGGCCGCTCTCGCCGGTGAACTTCAGGATCGACCGGATCGAGTCCAATCCGCGCTTCGTCTCGATCTCGCGGCCGGCCAACGCCGCGATCCGCGTCGAGCTGCGCTTCGACATGGAAGGTCGCGGTGGCTCGCTCCACCTGCTCCTGCCCTACGCCACCATCGAGCCGATCCGTGAATTGCTGCTCGAAAGCTTCATGGGTGAGAAGCTCGGGCGCGATCCGATCTGGGAGAACCACCTCGCCACCGAGGTCTGGCAGGCGGACGTCGCGGTGAAATGCGTGCTGCACGAATGCACCATGCCGCTGAAGCGGGTGATGAAGCTCGAGATCGGCGACACGCTGATGTTCGACGCCCGCCCCGACTCGGTCGCCTCGCTGCGCTGCGGCGAGTTCATCGTCAGCGAGGGCCGGATCGGCCGCGTCGACGACAAGATCGCCGTCCAGGTCGTCAGCCCGCTGCGGCGCTCGAAGACGACCATGGCGGCCTTCGACACCAGCCATCTCACTCCGGCGTCCTGACCAGGGAGACCTCCCCCATGACCATCACCCTGATCGCCGATGCGCTGGTCGCCTGCCTGCTGGTCGCCACCATCATCACCTGCTTCGTGCTCTCCAAGCGCATCGAGCGGCTGAAAGCCGATGAGAGCGCGATGCGCCAGACCATCGGCGCCCTGATTTCCGCAACCGACACCGCCGAGCGCGCCATCGCCGGGCTGAAGCTGACACTCGGCGACTGCGACCGCACCCTCGCCGAACGCCTGCAAACCGCCGAGCGCTACGCCGCCGACCTCGCCCAGCAGATCGAAGCCGGCCAGACCGTGATGGAACGCATCGGCCAGATCGTCAGCGCCGCCAGCATGGTCGTCGCCAAGCCCGAGCCCGTCGCCGAGAAACCCGCCCTCTCGCGCATGGCCAGCGCCGCCGATGCCGCCGCCGCCATCCGCGCTCGCGCCGCCCGCAGGCTCGAAGGCCAGGCTGCGTGATCCAGACGCCCCGCCTCATCCCGGCAGTCATCCTCGGCGCCATGGGCCTCCTGGCGCTGAAGCTGCTCGCCTGGTCGGCGGAGCCCAGCCCGGGCAAGATCCCCGCCAGCCCCCAGGTGTTCGCCGTAAAGCCGGAGAAGGAGGTCTGGGGCCTCGCCAAGATCATCGCCAAGGCCCATCAGCCCGACGTCTTCATGGACCCGGAGACCACCGGGACGATCGATCCGCCGGCGCCGAAGCTGCCCCCCGAGGAACAGGCCAAGCGCGACGCTGCTCCGAACAACAAGGCCGGCCTGATGAACGGCACCACCCAGCCGGTGTCCCCGGCTGAGAAGGCGCTGCTCGAACGCCTCGGCCAGCGCCGCGAGGAGATCGAGGCCCGCATGCGCGAGCTCGACATGCGCGAGAAGCTGCTCGATTCTGCCGAGAAGAAGCTCGGCGGCCGCGTCGACGACCTGAAGGCGCTGGAAGAGAAGGTCGAGGGCCCGCGCAAGCAGGAGGCGGACGCCAATCAGGCGGTGAAGAACCTGGTGATCATGTACGAGACGATGAAGCCGAAGGATGCCGCCCGCGTCTTCGACCGACTGGCACTCGACATCCTCGTCCCGGTCGTCCAGCAGATGAACCCGCGCAAGATGTCGGACGTGCTCGCCGCCATGTCGCCCGAGGCGGCCGAACGCCTCACCGTCGCGCTCTCGCTGCGCGGCCGTCCCGCCGTCGCCACCGAGCGCGCCCCGGCCCCGACGCCGGCTGGTAACGAATTGCCGGCGATCGAGCCCGCTCCGCGGCGTTAGATCACGCTGCATTTGGACGGAACTGTCCAAACGCAGATAACGTGATCGATTCTAATAGTTTAGAGCATGCTTGGGTGGCAAAAAACCGTTGCCACTTTTTCACAGCATGCTCTGAGGCCGCTCCCGCTCACTGCTGAACGGCGATGCCGCTTTCCTTGATGATCGTCGCATAGGTCGCGACGTAGCGGTCGATCACCTTTTCGAACTCGGCGCCGGGCCGCGCCAGCACGTTGAAGCTCAAGCCCTGCAGGCGCTCGCGCACATCCGGACGCGCCAGCGCCGTGAGCCAGGCGCGCTCCAGCGCCTCGCGGGCCGGTGCCGGCGTATCGCGCCGGACCATGATGCCGAACCAGCTATCCGACAGAAGGTCCGGCAGGCCCAGCTCGGCGAAGGTCGGGACATTGGGCAGCTCGCGCACCCGTTGCTCGGCGGTCACCGCGAGCGCGGCGAGTTTGCCCTCCTCGATCGGCTGGACGACATCGGGCAGGTTGCTGAGCGCGAAATCGATCCGGCCGGCGTAGAGGTCGACGAAGAGCTGCGAGGTGCCGTTATAGGGCGCATGCACGGCCTTGCCGCCGGCCAGCCGCAGGAAATGCTCGGCGCCCAGATGCGGCGACGTGCCGATCCCCGGCGAGCCATAGGTCATCGCGCCGCCGCTCTCGCGCAGGTGCTTCAGAAAGCCTGCCCAGTCAACCTTCAGCGCCGGCGCAGCCACGAGGACGTGAGGCACCACCGTCGCCTGCACCACCGGGACGAAAGCGCGCTGCCAGTCCGCCGTCCGCGTCCGCAGCGTGATGTTGGCCGCGAAGCTGTTGGCGATCATCAGCATGGTGTGTCCGTCGGGCGGCGACTTCAGCGTCTCGGCCCCGGCGATGACGGTCGCCGCTCCGGCGATGTTCTCGACCACGACGCTCTGCCCGAGCGTGTCCTTGAGGCTCTCCTGCGCCAGCCGCGCCACCGGATCCATCGAGGTGCCGGGCGTGAACGGCAGGATCAGCCGCACCGGCCGCTCCGGTTTCCAGGCCGTTTGCGCCCTGGCCAGCGTCGGCAGGGCGAGCCCCGCCAGGAGAAGCGCACGTCGATCAAGCAACATCGGATCCTCCATCACCGTACCGTTCGATTTCCGGCAACGCACCGGAGCGTCCGCAGGGGATCAGCCCCGCGCCTCGATCACGATTTCCCGCGGCAGGCCGCGGACATCCATCTCGTAGTCGAGCACCGCCACCGGCGGCCGGGAGAAGTGCCAGGTCACGGGGCGGCCGAGGCCCGTGATCGGGGCGAGGACGTCATTCAGAAGCGGGTGAATGTCGCGCACGGTGTAGATGTTCGTGACCAGGGCATCGCCCCAGCCATAGCCGAGGCCCGAGAGCCGGCCCTCCATCTCGCCCATCACCCATTGCGCCTTGGCGCGCACGCCCCCCGGCGAGGCGTCACCCGATCGGATCGTCCCCTGCGCATAGCTGGCGCCGCCCTCGGGCGCCTCGCCGCTGCCCGCCACCACGAAGCTCGCCCGGGCCACGACATCGGGAACGGTGTAGCTGAAGGCATGCAGCGAGACGGCGTCCGGCTTGCCGATCTCCGGGCAGATATTCGTCCGCGCGACGGGGTTCACCTGCCCCTGCAGGATGCCCCACTGGTCGAGGCGGGAGGCGTAGAGCCGATTGAAGGCGTCGAAGCCGCCTTCCGAGAACGGCTCGGGCGAGCGCAGTTCGCAGGCGCAGAGCGCGGTCAGCGGCCGGCCTACCTGCTTCAGATGCGCCTCGATCAATTGAAGGCCGCGATCCAGCGCGACCGGGTTCGCCAATTGCGCGCGCTCGATCCGGAAACCCGGTTCGGCCGCGACCCCGCCGGAGTATTGGTAGACGGCCGGGATGAACCTGTAGCTGCCGTCCTGGCTGGTTCGGGTGGAGTACATCGGATCGCTTCCTCGACTGATTTTCCTAGTCGTAGGAGAGGTATCGGCCGATCAGCCAGCGCGAAACAGCGGAGAGTTCGTTGCCGATCCGGCAACACTCTCGTACTGTCCGGACTCTCGCTTCGGTCGCTGCGCACTGCCATGTCGCTCAACCGCTACCGCTATTTCGCCCTCGTCGCCGACCATGGCTCGGTCCGCGAGGCAGCCGATACGTTGCGCGTCGCGCCCTCGGCGATCAGCCGCCAGATCGCCGCCCTCGAAGAGGAATACGGCACCGCTTTGTTCGAGCGCCGGGCGCGCGGCATGCGGTTGACCACGGCGGGAGCAGCCGTGCTGGAGACGGCGCGCACCATCCTCGACAGCGTCCAGACCGCGCGTTCCGCCATCGACGAGCTCCAGGGCATGAAGCGCGGGCATGTCCGCGTCTGGACGGTCGAGGGCGCGATGGACGATTTCGTCTACCCTGCCCTCGCCGAGTTCTCGGCCGCGCATCCATCCGTGAGCTTCGACATCATGGTCGCGAGTTCCGATCAGCTCGTGCAGCGCCTGCTCGACGACGAGGCCGAGATGATCGTCGCCTTCAACCTGGTCCAGCACCGCAGCGTGCTCTCGCTCGCCGAGATCGCCGACGCGCTGGTCCTCGCCTCCCGCCCCGGCGATGCCGTCGCGCAGCGGCAATCGGTCAGGGTCGCGGAGATCGGCGAGATGCGCCTTGCCCTCCCCGACCGGACCTTCGGCCTGCGCCGCCTCGTCGACGACATGGTCGCGGCGGCCGGGATCGAACTCAAGCCGGCCCTGGTCACGAACTCGATCCAGTCGCTGCGCTCCTTCGCGCGGGCCGGCCTCGGCGTCAGCGTCCTGACGCGCTGCGCGACACGGCGCGACGTCACCGAGGGACACCTGGTCGCGGTACCGCTGCAGGGCCGCAATCTGCGCAAGGCCTGCCTCAAGATCTGCGTGCGCAACGGCCGCAACCTCTCGCCGGCAGCGCGGGCGCTGTCGCGACATCTGGCGCGCAGCGCGCGGAAATACGCGGCCGGGCATGTGTGAACGAGCGCACGCCGCAGGCAGCTTGCTTTAACCCCCCGTTATCCTTGACAGGCTAGCCTCCGCGCAGGTTGGAGTGGCCTGTCGCCGCTCCGCCATCGCGTCGGGTTGAGTAGCGGTCGTGCGTATCCTGCGGTCCCTGAGCTTCGGCATTGGCCTGGCGGCGCTGAGCCTCGCTGCCGGCTTTGACGCGCCGGCAACCGCCGCCACCGCGACCTTGCGTGGCGAAGCCATGCGCGCCGGCTTCGGCCGCCTCGCCTTCACCTTCGACGAGCCGGTGACGACGCGGGTGCGCGTTGCCAACGGCGTCGTCATCATTGGTTTCAGCCAGCCGGTGAAGCTTGACCCGGGCCGGCTCGCCGCCGAATTGCCGAACTACATCTCGGTGGTCAGGATCGATCCCGACGATCGCGGCCTGCGCCTGGCGCTCGCCCGCCCCTATCGCGCCAATTTGCTCGAAGCGGGCGACAAGGCGTTCATCGACCTTCTGCCGGAGAACTGGACCGGCCAATTGCCCGGCCTGCCGCCCGAGGTCCTCGCCGAGCTCACCCAGCGCCTGCGCCTCGCCGAGGCGCGCGCCCGCGACATCGCCCGTGCGCCCGCGCCGGCGCCGAAGCCACTCGGCTTCCGCACCGCCCGCCTGCCGACGCTCGACCGGCTGATGTTCTCGGCGCCGCCGGAGGCGCTGCTCACACCCAGCCTCGACGACAGCAAGCTGACGCTGAGCTTCGACCAGCCGCTGGCGGTGACGCCCTCGCAGATCCGCAGCCTGCTGCCGGCCGACTTCACGCTGGAACAGGCGACGATCGGCGACGATCGCACGCAGCTCGTCTTCACCGTGCCGAAGGACCGCCAGCTCCGCAGCTTCCGCGACGAGACCGGCTGGACGGTCGACCTGCCACATTCCGGCGCCGCCACCCCGCTCTCGCTGGCCGATCTGCAGGCCGCCCCGCCCGGCGGGGGGAAGCCGGTGGACGCCAAGGTCCCCGAGCAGAAAACTGCCGCGGCAGCGCCGCCCCCTGCCCCGAAGGCCGACGCGCCGCAGGCCCTGCCCAGGCCGGTCGCCACGACCACCGCCGACGTCCCGCCCCGCGATATCGAGATCGCCTCCGCCGTCGACGGCGATGGCGGCCGTATCGATTTCCGCTTCTCGCGCCCGACCGGCGCCGCCGCCTTCGCCGAGCCCGGCCGGGTCACGCTCATCTTCGATACGCGCGACACGCTCGATCCGGACAAGCTCAAGGGCGTGCTGCCGGCGCTGGTGCAGGACGTCACCGTCACGCGCGAGACCAAGGTCACCGTCGTCAGGCTAAAGACACGACGCCAGCAGATCGTGCGATTGTCCGACGACAACGCGCAATGGTCGCTGACTTTCGGCGACAAGGCCGGCAAGCCCGCCGTTGCGCTCACCCCCCGCCGCGATGCCGACGAGCGCGGCCAGACCATCGTCGCCGTACCGGTGTCGGGCCTGACCGGCGTGCATTGGCTGGAGAACGGCGAAGGCGGCCCGAACCTCGCGGTCGCAACCGTGCTGGGGCCGACGCGGGCCGTCTCCAAGCCTTATCGCTTCCTCGAGTTCGGCCTGCCGCAAAGCGCCCATGGCGTCGTCGTCAGTGCCGTCGCCGACGACCTCGCCGTACGCGCCGACACCGACGAGGTCAGAATCGGCCGCCAGAACGGCCTGATCGTCAGCCTCGATGCCGAGAAGCCGAGCGAAGCGGACAAGAAGAGCGCCCAGGCTCCCGCCCGGCCGCTGCTCGACGGCGAAGCCTGGTCGGCTCTGCACACCAACGACATCCGCGACCGCGCAGCCAGCCTGCTGCGCGAGGTCGCCGGCGCCTCGCGCGGACGCAAATCCGAGACCCGGCTGGCGCTGGCCCGCTTCCTCGCCGCCAATGGCATGATGCCGGAAGCGGCCGGGCCGCTGAATGCGCTACTGGCCGACGACGCCGCGATGCGCGGCAACCGCGACGCGCTGTTCCTGCGCGGCCTGATCGCGACCCGCATGCAGCGCAGCGCGGAGGCGCTGAAGGCGTTCGACGCCGCGCCGATCCGCGACGAGGCCGAGACCGGACTCTGGCGCGCGCTCTCCGAGCAGCGGCTCGGCCGCAATACCCAGGCGCTCGCCGGCTTCCGCCGGGCCGAGGATATCCTCGACCGCTATCCCGCCGATCTCCAGGCCGAGTTCCGCCCGGCCATGGCGCGGGCAGCGCTCGCCACCGGCGAGACCACGGTGGCCGAGAAACAGATCAGCCGGCTCGCCGAGATGCCGGAGGAGCTGGTCAATCCCGAGGCTCTGGCGTTGCTGCGCGCCAGGCTCGACGATGTCAGCGGCCGGCCGGAAGCGGCGATCAACGGCTACAAGCCGCTCTTCGAGGCGAAGACGCGGCCGGTCGCCGCCGAGGCGCAATTGCGTGCGGTCAAGCTTGCTCGCGCCGAGAAGCGCGCGGATTTCTCAGCCGACGAAGCCATCGCCCGGCTCGAAACCGTCTCGGCGATCTGGCGCGGCGGCGAGGTCGAGATCGAGGCCCTGGCCGAGCTCGGCCGCCTCTATGCCGAGCAGCAGCGCTGGCGCGATGCTTTTCAAACAGCGCGGCGCGCCAACGAGACCTTCCCCGAGCATCCGGCGACGCGCCTCCTGCACGACGAGACCGCCCAGCGCTTCGAGGCGCTGTTCAGCGACCCGGATCTCGAGAAGCTGCCGCGGCTCGAGGCGCTTGCGCTGTTCTACGATTTCAAGGAGTTCCTGCCGATCGGCCGGCGCGGCGACGAGATCACCCGCCTGCTCGCCGACCGGCTGGTCGAGCTCGATCTGCTCGACCAGGCGAGCGAGATCCTGCAATACCAGATGGACCGGCGCCTGACCGGCGCATCGCGCTCGACCGTCGCGACCAGGCTCGCCATGATCCGGCTGATGAACGGCAAGCCGGCCGAGGCGCTGCAGGCGCTCGTCTCGACCCGGCTCGCCGAGCTGCCGGCCGACGTCAAGCGCGCCCGGCTGCTGCTCGAAGCCAAGGCGTTGTCCGATCTCTCGCGCACCGACCAGGCGCTCGACCTGCTGGAAGGCGAGAGCGGTCCGGAGGTCGACCGGCTCACCGCTGACATCCTCTGGAGCGGCCGGCGCTGGCGCGAGGCCGGCGAGGCACTCGAACGCATGCTCGGCGAGAGCTGGCGCGGCCAGGCGCCGCTCGGCGACGGCGAGCGCGCCGACGTGATGCGCGCCGCCATCGGCTATGTCATGTCGGACGAAGCGCTCTCGCTCGACCGGCTGCGCACCAAGTTCGCCGCCAAGATGGCGCAGGGCGCCGATGCCCGCCTGTTCGGCTTCGTCACCGGCGCGAGCCGGGCCAGTGCCAGCGACATCCGCGAAGCCGCTCGCACGGCCGCCGGCTCCGACACGATGACCGATTTCCTCAAGGAATACCGCAAGCGCTACCCGGCCTATTCCAGCGCCGTGCGCGAGCGGCGTAAACCGGCGGAGACCGACGCCGCCAATGCCGGTCCGCAGCCCGGCCAGGGCTGAGCCGTCGCGTCAACTGCCGTAGCTCTTGACCAGCGAGCCGGCGACCAGCCCCCAGCCGTCGACCAGCACGAAGAAGATCAGCTTGAATGGCAGCGCCACCGTCACCGGGGGCAGCATCATCATGCCGACCGACATCAGGATCGAGGCCACCACCAGGTCGATGATCAGGAACGGCACGAACAGCAGGAAGCCGATCTCGAAGGCGCGCCGGAGTTCCGAGATCATGAAGGCCGGCACCAGCACCTGGATCTGGATGTCCTCCGGCCGCTCCGGCCTCGGCTCGCGCGACATCTCCATGAAGAGCGCCAGATCCTTCTCGCGCACATGCTTCAGCATGAACTCGCGGAACGGCACGATGCCGCGCTCGAACGCCTCCTGCGGCTGCATCTGGCCGGCGATCACCGGCGCGCCGGCGACGCGGTAGGCCTCCTTCAGGGTCGGCGCCATCACAAAGCCGGTCAGGAACAGCGAGAGCCCGATGATCACCGCGTTGGGCGGCGCCGTCTGGGTGCCGATCGCCGAGCGCAGGAGCGATAGCACCACGACGATGCGCGTGAACGAGGTCACCATGATCAGGATCGACGGCGCCAGCGACAGCACCGTGATCGTGGCGATGAGCTGCAGTGCCCGCTCGGTAACGCCGCCCTGGCCGAGGTCGAGCGAGAGCGACTGTGCCTGCGCGACGGCGGCGATCCCGAGCACGCCAAGAGCCGCGGCAAATCCCGCCAGCCAGCGCAGTCTCTGTCCCGTCGGTATCCGCCTGCCCATCACTCGTTCCTGCCCGAATCATGGTGCGGGCTCGCGGGAACGCTAGAGCAAGGCTCAGGGGCGGGCGAAGAGGCTTTACGCCGCTATCCCCCGGCGCCTTCACGCCGGAAGAACGATCTCAACCCTTCTTGGGATCGCGCCCGAGCAGGCGGGCGAACTCGGCCTCGATCGCGTCGACCGAGAACGGATCGTCCTCCGCCGGCTTGGCGGCCGGCTTCGGCTCGTCCGCGGGCTTGGCCTCGGCCGGCTTGGCGTCGGCAGCCCTGGTGTCCGCTGGCTTGGCTTCTACGGGCTTCACGTCGGCGGGCTTGCCGTCAGCAGGCTTTCCGTCAGCGGTCTTCGGCTCGCTCGGCTTTTGCTCGCTCTTGGCCGGCGCTTCGGCCTTGGCGGCAGTCTCGACCTCGTCGAGCACGTCGTCGAAGACCGGCCCGAACTTGGCAGGCTTGCTCGGCTCCGGCGCCTGTTCCTTCGTCGGCTCGTGCTTCTTCTCGTCCGCCTTCACCGGTCCGGCAGCCGGCGGCTTTGGCGGAGCGAAGACCGGCGGGGCGACCAGCGGCGCCTCGGACGCAGCCGGGCGCGACAGCGCAGGCTTCAGCCCCAGCGCCATTTCGAGCTCAGCCTCCATATCGAGCGCCGGGCGAGCAGGTGCGGGAACCGGCGCTGCCGGCTTGGCGGTGGCCGGGGGCTCTGGAGCGGCCGGCGGAGATGTGACCACCGGCGCCGGCGGCGCCTCCGGCTCGGTGCGCGGGCCCGCAGAACCCGGTCGCACGGCCGAGAACGGACGCTTCAGCGCCTCTTCGAGCTGGCGGGCCATGTCGCCGAGCTCGCTGGCGCTGGCGGCCGGAGCCGGATCGCGCGCCAGGGTGGCGCCGATGCCGACGGCGCTAGCCGCGACGGCCGGAGCGATCGAGGTCGGCTGGGGAGCCGGAGCCGGCCGCGGCGGCTGAGGTGGAATCGGGGGCTGGGCGACAGCGCGCGGCGGCGGGGCCGGCGGCGTGACCGGCCGCGGCGGCACAGGCTCGACCGGCACGGCCGGAACCGGCGAAGGCGGCAGCGGGCGCGGCTCTTCGAAGGCTTGCGGGCGCGGCTCGGGCTCCAGCGCCAGCGGCCGTTCGGCCAGGCTCTCGCTTTGCAGAGGCGCCGCGACACGCCCACCGCTGCGCACGATGTTGGTCTCGACCACCACGTCGGAGGCGCCGCCGATCATCACGAGATGCTCGACATTGTCGCGCCGCACCAGGATGAGCTGGCGCTGCCGGTCAAGATCGTAGACATCGACCACGCCGAGGCGCGGCTGGCGGGTGCGTCCCCCGCTCTGGCCCTTGAACTTCAATCGGCCGCCGCTCATGCGCCGCAGGAAAAAGCCGAGCAGCGCGACCAGGAGCAGCACCACTGCGAAGGCGATGATCCACCGCAGGCCGGAAGAAAGTTCGAAGCCAAACAAAGTCTGCAAGGTCTGCCTCATGAAGCGACGCGACAGCCGCCGACCGCTCTTTGTAAGGGCGATCAGCCGGATAGACGGAGCTGGCTATACCATAAGCGCCGCCAGTTCGAGAAACATGGTTAGCAGATGGTTAACATGACCGTGCATATCCCTGTGAATTAACCCGATATTAACCATGCACCCGGCAATTATTACCCACTTCGGCGTTGACCGATGGGAGATTGCGGCATGGCGAACGACGGCCTTGGCCTGATGGGAGCACTGAAAGCGCGCATGCATTGGCATCAGGCGCGGCAGAAGCTGCTCGCCGAGAATGTCTCCAATGCCGATACGCCGCGCTTCAAGCCGCACGACCTGCGCGCGCCCTCGCCCGCCGGCGGCGGCATGACGCTGGCGCAGACCTCGCCGATGCATCTGGGCCTCTCGGGCCAGCGCAATGGCTTCGATCCGCGCGATCCCAAGCGCTTCGAGACGACGCCGAGCGCCAACAGCGTCAATCTCGAGGACGAGATGATGAAGGTCGCGCAGAACCAGTCGGACTATCAGCTCGCCGCCTCGCTCTACAGCAAGAGCCTCGGGCTGATGAAGATCGCGATCGGCAAGGGCCGGTAAGGAACCGCATCATGGACCTGCTCAAGAGTCTCGCCGTCGCCGCCTCCGGCCTGAAGGGTCAGGCCGGGCGCATGCGAGTCATCGCCGAGAACCTCGCCAACGCCGATTCATCGCCGGAGCGCGCCGGCGTCGATCCCTATCGCCGCAAGATCGTGACTTTCCAGGGCAAGCTCGACCGCGAGCTCGACGCCCAGGTCGTCGAGCTCGGCCGCGTCAGCCGCGACCGCAGCGACTTCAAGACGAAATACGACCCGGGCCACCCGGCTGCCGACCCCAGCGGCCAGGTCCGCATGCCCAACGTCAACTCGCTGATCGAGACGATGGACATGCGCGAGGCCCAGCGCAGCTACGAGGCCAATCTCAACGTGATCTCGTCCACGCGCCGGATGATCCAGCGCACCATCGACATCCTGCGCGCCTGACCGACGGCTGAAGCGGAGCCAGACCCATGACCACCTCGAGTTTCGCCGCCGGCGCCTATGCCTCGATGCAGGGCATGGGCGCTAGCGCCCTGCTGAAGAAGCCGGCCTCGGTCGGTGGCCTCGACGGAGCCGGCGCCGGCCTGCCCGATTTCTCCTCGCTCGTCAGCAAGGCGCTGGAATCGACGGCGCAGAGCGCCCGCCAGGCCGATATCCAGACCGGCAAGGTCGCCGCCGGCCGCTCCGACGTCGTCGACGTGGTCACGGCCGTCGCCGAGAGCGAGGCCGCGATCGAGACGCTGGTCGCGGTGCGCGACCGCGTCATCGCCGCCTATGAGGAAATCATGCGGATGCCGGTCTGACGCCGCCATCCCTCAAGACACCGGACGGAACGCAAGCCGATGACCTCCGCAGCCATCCTCGACGTCGCCCGTGACGGCATCGTCGTCTTCCTCAAGGCCGGCGCGCCGCTGATGCTGATCGCGCTCGTGGTCGGCCTCGTCGTCTCGCTGATCCAGGCGCTGACGCAGATCCAGGAGCAGACCCTGGTCTATGTCCCGAAGATCATCGCGGTCTTCGCAGCGCTGCTGCTGTTTTTGCCGTTCATGGGCGACGCGCTGGCGGGTTATATGGGCAGGGTCGCCGTCCGAATCGCCACGGGCGAATGAGCCTCGCGCCAGCCAGCGCCTCCTGTCCGTGGAGTCCGGCCGGCGCGCCATTCTGGCGCGGGAGCCGGGTTCGCCCGATGCAGATCGCCATCCTGCCCGAGATCAGCGCGCTGTTCGTGCTGGTCTTCGCGCGCGTCGGCACTTTGGTGATGCTGATGCCGGGCATCGGCGAGCGCCTCATTCTCGCGCGCGGCCGGCTCTCCCTCGCCTTCTTCCTGGCGCTCGTGATCCTGCCGATGGCGCGCGGCTCGATCACGATCCCGCAGACCCCGGCGGCGCTGGGCGCGCTCCTGATCAGCGAGATCCTGGTCGGCCTCGTCATCGGCGTCAGCGCGCGCCTGCTGATGGGCGCTCTGCAGACGGCTGGCTTCATCGTCGCCCAGACCATGGGGCTGGGTTTCGCCGTCACCGTCGACCCGACCGGCGGTCTTCAGAACCCCTCGATCGCCAACTTCCTCTCGATGCTCGGGATCACGCTGATCCTGGCGACGGACCTGCATCATCTCGCGCTCGCCGCCATCCATGAGAGCTACCGGCTGCTGCCGCCCGGCGGCTTCCCCGAGATCGGCGACGTGATGACCCTCGCCGTCAAGGCGATGGCCCAGGGTTTCTCGCTCGCGGTGCAGATCTCGGCGCCGTTCATCGTCTTCGGCCTGCTGTTCAATCTCGGCCTCGGCGTGCTGGCACGGCTGATGCCGCAGCTCCAGGTCTTCTTCCTGGCGGTCCCCGCCTCGATCCTCGGCGGCATGCTCGTGCTCCTCGCCGCTGTCGGGGTGATGATGGGCGTCTTCCTCGACGATCTCGGCGCTTTCCTGCGCCAGTTCATCGGTCTCTAGAGGGGATTTGACCGATGGCGGGAGACGTCGAGAACGAAGATCGCACAGAAGAACCGACCCAGCGAAAGCTCGATGAAGCCGTCGAGAAAGGCGACGTCGCAAGATCGCAGGAGATCGGCACCTTCTTCGTGCTCTGCGGCTTCACCTTGGCGCTTCTGGTCGCGGCCGGCAGCTCGGCCCGCGATGCCGCGCTTTCCCTGCGCTCCTTCCTGATGAACGCCCACCAGGTCTCGGACGACGCCGGCGCCCTCTTCCACGTCACCAGCAAGGGCGTGATGACCGGCTTCGCCATCATGGCGCTGCCGCTCGGCTTCATCCTCATCGCCGCACTGGCCGGCGCGCTGATCCAGCACAAGCCGCTCTGGACCACCGAGCCGATGATGCCGAAATTCGACCGGATCTCGCCGATGGCCGGGGCGAAGCGGGTTTTCGGCAAGGAGGCCTGGGTCAACTTCGCCAAGGGCCTGGCCAAGATCCTGGTGGTCGGCGTCGGCGTCTGGATCGTGCTCTGGGGCGAGCGCGACCGCCTGCAGGGCTTCGCCCAGATGGACGTGCACGCCTTGCTGCCAGCGGTGCTCGTGCTGACGATCAAGCTGATGGCCGGCGTGCTCGCCATCTTCGCAGTCATCGCCATTGGCGACTTCGGCTACCAGCGCTTCACCTGGTACCAGCGCCAGCGCATGACCAAGCAGGAACTCAAGGACGAATACAAGAACACCGAAGGCAATCCCGAGGTGAAGGCCAAGCTCAGGCAGCTGCGCGCTCAGCGCGCCCGCTCGCGCATGATGGCACAGGTGCCGAAGGCGACGGTGATCATCACCAACCCGACCCACTACGCCATCGCCCTGCAATACGAATCCGGCCAGGGCGCGCCGCTCTGCCTCGCCAAGGGCGTCGATGCGATCGCGCTCAAGATCCGCGAGGTCGCCGGCGAGCACAGCATCCCGATCGTCGAGAACCCGCCTCTGGCCCGCGCGCTCTACGCCACCGTCGACGTCGACGACGAAATTCCTGTCGAACACTACCAAGCTGTGGCGGAAGTCATCGGATACGTCTTGCGCCTGAAGCGCCGCCGCGCCTAACTCGCTGGCTGGGCAGGCATCTCTACTGTATGCCCGCCCTCGACCCCTGGCTGACGGGCGACTGAAGGAAACGGACCCGCTGCAATGAGCGCAAGCACGGCATCGAGCGCGATCGACCGTTCCGACCGGCCCGGCCATGTCGGCATCATCCTGCTGGTCGCGGGCCTGCTGGTCGGCGCCGCGATCGCGCTCGGCTTCATCGCCAATGAATGGGCGCAGCCGCTGATCCTGGGCCTGCTCGCGCTGCTCTCGGTCGTCGGGGTCTTCTGCCTGTTCGCCTTCGCGATCGGGCTGATCCAGTTCGCCGGGCGCTCGGCCCGCAACGACCTGACCAAGGCGATCGTCGACAGCGCCGAGGATGGCGTCGTCGTCACCGAGGGCGAGAACCGCATCGTCTACGCCAACGAGGCCTATCTCGCCTTCGCCGGCGCCCGCAACGCCAGCGAGATCGCTCCCGTCGAGCGGCTGTTCAAGGGCCGCGCCGAGGTCTCCGAGGCGATCTACCGCCTCGCCACCGCCGCCCGCGCCGGCCGCCGCCTCTCGGAAGAGATCCGGCTGGAGCCGGCCCTGAACGAGCGCGGCGCCGTCGGCTGGTACCGCGTGCGCGTCTCGCCGATCACGCGCGCCGGCCGCCCGGCCTGCCTGTGGAGCGTCGCCGACGTCACCCCGGAGCGCGAGCGCCAGGAAAACGCTTTCCAGGAACTCCAGCACGCGATCGACTATCTCGACCATGCGCCTGCCGGCTTCCTCTCGATCGATGCCGACAGCGAGGTGCCCTATCTCAATGCGACGCTGGCCGGCTGGCTCGACTACGATCTCGCCCGCTTCGGCTCCGGCGGCCTCCAGCTCGAGGACATCGCCTCGCCCAACGCCGCCGCGCTGATCCAGGCCATTCGCGGCCAGCCCGGCGATGTCCGCATCGAGGTGCTCGACGTCGACCTGCGCCGCCGCAACGGCCAGTCTCTGCCCGTCCGGCTTCACCACCAGGTTGCTTTCGGCCAGGACGGACGCGCCGGTGCCTCGCGCACCCTCGTCCTCAACCGCGCCGCCGGCGAAGCCGGCGCCGACCGCCACACCGATGCCGAGGCGCGCTTCGCCCGTTTCTTCCACGCGACGCCGATGGCGATCGCGACCGTCGACCGCCATGGCGCGATCCTGCGCTCGAACGCTTCCTTCACACGCCTGATGCAGGGCGGCGCCCAGCCGGCGACGATCCATGAACTCGTCAACGGCAACGGGGCGCTGGCCCAGGCCTTCGACGCGGCGCTCGCCGGCAAGGGCGAGATCGCTCCGCTCGATGCCGCGCTCGCCGGCGAGGACGGTCGCTCGGCGAGGCTCTATCTCTCGCCGGTCCCGGCCAGCGAGGATGCCGATGGCGAGCGAGCCATCGTCTATGCGCTGGAGACCACCGCCGAGCGCAAGCTCAAGGACAATATGGACCAGGCCGGCAAGATGCAGGCGGTCGGCCAGCTCGCCGGCGGCATCGCGCACGACTTCAACAACGTGCTGCAGGTCATCATCAACGCCTCCGAATTCCTGCTCGCCAGCCACAAGCCGACCGACCCGTCCTTCCCGGACATCATGCAGATCAAGCAGAACGCCTACCGGGCGGCCTCGCTGGTCCGGCAATTGCTCGCCTTCTCGCGCCGGCAGACCCTGCGCCCACAGGTGCTGGCGCTCGGCGACGTGCTCTCCGACCTCTCGCTGATGCTGAAGCGCGTCGTCGCCGACAAGATCTCGCTCGATGTCCGCCAGGGCCGCGATCTCTGGCCAGTCAAGGCCGATCTTGGCCAGCTCGAGCAGGTCGTGGTCAATCTAGCGGTCAACGCCCGCGACGCCATGCAGGATGGCGGCAAGCTGCAGGTGCGCACCCGCAACGTGCCGGCAGCCGAGGTCGGCGAACTCGGCTATGACAGCCTGCCGGCGGCCGACTATGTCCAGCTCGAGGTCGAGGACAGCGGCACCGGCATCCCGCAGGAGCATCTGGAGAAGATCTTCGAACCCTTCTTCACCACCAAGGAGGTCGGCAAGGGCACGGGCCTCGGGCTCTCCATGGTCTACGGCATCGTCAAGCAGACCGGCGGCTTCGTCTTCTGCGATTCGGTCGTCGGCCGCGGCACCAATTTCCGCATCTTCCTGCCACGCTACATCCCGACCGAGGAGGACATCGCTGCCGAGGCCGCCGCCAAGGAAGCGCCGAAGAAGACCGCGGCTGACCATACCGGCGCCGGTGTCATCCTGCTGGTCGAGGACGAGGACGCAGTGCGCGCCCTCAATGCCCGCATGCTGGTCTCGCGCGGCTATACCGTCCACGAAGCGGCATCCGGCGTCGAGGCGCTCGACCTGTTCAAGCAGCACGAGGGCAAGATCGACCTCGTCATCTCCGACGTGGTCATGCCCGAAATGGACGGCCCGACCCTGCTCGGCGAATTGCGCAAGCGCAACGCCTCCACCAAGGTCGTCTTCGTTTCGGGCTATGCCGAGGAAGCCTTCCGCAAGAACCTGCCGGAGGGCGAGGATTTCCATTTCCTGCCCAAGCCCTTCACGATGAAGCAGCTCGTCGAGACGGTGAAGGCGGCGATGGCCTGAGCGCTTCGGTCGCTCCGGCAACCGCCAGCATTACCAAGAGTTCATGTGGCGGACAGGCGCCCGGCGTTTGCCGGTTGTAAGGTGCTGTCTCGTCGACAGCGCTGCGCCTTGGTGACCGATGAAACGCTACGCATTCATAGCCCTTCTGGTGGCTGTCGCCGCCTTTGCCGCCTGGCGCGTGATCAGGCCGCAGGACGGTCCGGAGCAGGCCCATGCTGAGCGTCGCGCCGGTCCCATCGCGAGCCCGGTCACGACCGTGCTCGCAGGCCGCGCCGACATCCCGGTGACACGCCGCTCGATCGGCTTCGCCGAGCCGGTCGCGATCGTCGCGGTCAAGTCCCGCCTCGACGGCATCATCGCCGACCAGCACGTCAAGGAAGGCCAGGAGGTCAAGCAGGGCGACCTGCTCTTCACCCTCGACGATCGCGAGCTCAAGGCACAGGTCGCCCGCGACGAGGCCAATGTCGAGCGCGACAAGGCGACCGTGGCGCAGAAGCGCGCCGATCTCGCCCGCCAGAAGAGCCTGGTCGACAAGGGCGCCGGCACGCAGCAGGCGCTCGACCAGGCGACGGCCGACGAGGCCGTCGCCACCGCCGCCGTCAAAGCTGACGAGGCGACGCTGGCGCTCGACCGCGTCCGGCTCGGCTACACCACGATCACCGCCCCGATCTCGGGCCGCCTCGGCGCCATCACGGCGACACCGGGCAATGCGGTGCGCGCCAACGACGCCAGCAGCAATCTCCTGACGGTGACGCAGCTCGCCCCGATCCGCGTCACCTTCACTTTGCCCGAGCGCGACCTGACGCTTTTGCAGGAGGCAGCCAAGGCCGAGACGCCGGCGAAGGTCACCGCCTTCGCCTCCGGCACGCGCGAGGAGCTCGCCACCGGCGATCTCTCCTTCATCGATTCCGCCGTCGACATCCCCTCGGGCACCGTCAGCGTGAAGGCGCTGTTCACCAACGTGCCGCACCGGCTCTGGCCCGGGCAATATGTCGATGTCATCGTCCAGCTCGGCATGCTGCCCGGCGCCGTCACCGTGCCCTCTGTCGCGCTGCAGGAGGGGCAGAAAGGCCCCTTCGTCTACGTCGCCAAGACCGACGACACGGTCGAGGCCAGGACCGTCAAGGTCGCCTCGAACGAGAACGGAGTCGTGGCGATCGCGTCCGGCCTGTCGCAGGACGAGAAGGTCGTGACCGAGGGCCAGTCGCGGCTTTCGCCCGGCTCTCGGATCAGGCTGACGACCCCGCAAACCAGCAAGCCGTGAGCGCGCGCCATGTCGGTCTCGGCCTTCTGCATTCGTCATCCCGTCGCAACGATCCTGATGTCGTGCGCGCTGATCCTCGGCGGCCTGTTCGCCTGGCGCTCCCTGCCGGTCGCGGCGCTGCCGCGGGCTGAGTTCCCGGTCGTCAACGTCTCCGCGCAATTGCCCGGCGCCTCGCCTGAGATCATGGCGACTTCGGTCGCGACGCCCTTGATCAAGCAGTTCGCCACCATCGCCGGCATCGATTCGATCGCGACCACCAACGCGCTCGGCTCGACCTCAATCGCGATCCAGTTCGCGCTCGACCGTGACATCGACGCGGCCGCGGCTGACGTCCAGGCGGCGATCGCCCGCACGCAGCGGCAGCTGCCGATCGACATGACGACGCCGCCGAGCTATCGCAAGTTCAACCCCGCCGACGCCCCGATCCTGCTGCTGGCGCTGAAGAGCGAGGTCACACCGCTTTCCAAGATCGACGCCTTCGTCCAGCAGGTGCTCTCGCCGACGCTCTCCACCGTCGAGGGCGTGGCGCAGGTCCAGATCTTCGGCAGCCAGAAATACGCGGTCCGCATCCAGGTCGACCCGACCGCGCTCGCCGCGCGCGGCATCGGCATCAACGAATTGCAGCTGGCGATCACCGCTGCCAACGTCAACACCCCGGTCGGGACCATGCAGTCCGGACCGCAGCAGCTGACGCTGGAGGCGCAGACCCAGCTCGCCGACGCCGGCCATTTCGCCGATATCATCATCGCCACCCGCGACGGCCGCCCGGTCCGGCTCGGCGACGTCGCCAAGGTGATCGACTCCGTCGAGAATTTGCAGCTCGCCAGCTGGTATGATGGCTCGCGCGCCCTCGTCGTGGCCGTCTTCCGCCAGCCCGACGCCAACACCGTCGAGGTCGTCGACCGGGTCAAGACCGCGATCGGCCAGATGCAGTCGCTGCTGCCGCCGGCGACGACGCTCGGCCTGCTCAACGACCGCTCCGCCTCGATCCGCCAGGCGGTCGAGGACGTGCAGTTCACGCTGGGCCTGACGATCGTTCTGGTCGTCGCGGTGATCTTCCTGTTCCTGCGCCGCTTCACCGCGACGCTGATCCCGGCGGTGGCCGTGCCGATCTCGCTGATCGCGACCTTGGGGGCGATGTATCTGCTCGATTTCTCGATCGACAACATCTCGCTGCTCGGCCTGACGCTCGCCGTCGGCCTCGTCGTCGACGATGCGATCGTCATGCTGGAGAACATCGTCCGCCATATGGAGGAGGACGGGCTCTCGGCGTTCGACGCGGCGCTGAAAGGCTCGAGCGAGATCGGCTTCACCATCATCTCGATCTCGCTCTCGCTGGTCGCGGTGTTCATTCCCGTGCTGCTGATGGGCGGCGTGATCGGGCGCGTCTTCAACGAGTTCGCGGTGGTCGTCACCGTCGCGATCCTCGCCTCGGCCTTCGTCTCGCTGACGCTGACGCCGATGATGTGCGCGCGCCTCGGCGCCAATGCGGCGGGCCATGCGGAGCCCGGCAAGAAGGACCGGCTCGCCTTCCTCGAACGCGGCTTCGACGCCGTGCTCGACGCCTATCGCGCCGGGCTCGACCTCAGCCTGAAATACCGCCGCACCGTGCTGATGATCTTCCTCGCCAGCGTCGCCGCCAGCGCCTGGCTGGTGGTGACCATCCCCAAAGGCTTCTTCCCGCAGGAGGATATCGGCCAGCTCCAGGTCGCGACCGAGGCGCGCCAGGACATCTCCTTCGACGCCATGTCCGGCCTGCAGCGGAAGGTCGAGGAGGTCTTCCGAAGCTCACCCTATGTCGCCCATGTCGCCTCGACCATCGGCTCCGGCGGCCAGTCGAGCAGCCTCAATGCTGGGCGGCTCTTCGTCGAGCTGAAGCCGAAGGACCAGCGCCCGCCCTTGCAGCAGATGCTCGCCGATCTGCGTCGCCAGCTCGCCGCCATCCCCGGCATCGCGACCTACATGTCGCCGGTCCAGAACCTCAACATCGGCGCGCGCTCCTCCAAGAGCCAGTACCAGTTCGTGATGCAATCGATCGACCAGGCCGCGCTGTCCGACTGGTCCGGTAAGATGCTGGAGGCGCTGCAGCACGATCCGCTCTTCGTCGACGTCACCACCGATCTGCAGAACAAGGCCCTGCTCGCCAATCTCGTCGTCGACCGGGCCAAGGCGCAGTCGCTGGGGATCAGCGCCGACGTGCTGCGCTCCAGCCTCTATTCCGGCTTCGGCGTGCGCCAGATCTCGACGATCTACACCACCAGCGACAGCTACCAGGTGATCATCGAGTTCAACCCCGACATCCAATGGTCGAACGACCGGCTCGATCAGGTCCGCTTCCGTTCCTCCTCGGGCGCGCTCGTCCCGCTCGGCTCCTTCGCCCGCATCGAGCGCAAGGCCGGCCCGCTCACCGTCAACCAGCTCGGCCAGCTCCCGGCCGTCACCCTCTCCTTCAACCTGCCGGCCGGGCGCGCGCTCGGGGAAGCCGTGCAGCGCATCGACGCGATCAAGGCCGAGCTCGGCCTACCCGCTCAGATCGGCACCAGCTTCGCCGGCGTCGCCAAGACCTTCGAGCAATCGCTCGGCAATCAGGGCCTGTTGATCGCCGGCGCGGTGCTGACGATCTACATCGTGCTCGGCATCCTCTATGAGAGCTTCATCCACCCGCTGACGATCCTGACCGGCCTGCCGGCGGCGGCGCTCGGCGCGCTGCTGACGCTGAAGCTCTTCGGGCTCGACCTCTCGGTCATCGCCGTGATCGGGCTCCTGATGCTGATCGGCATCGTCAAGAAGAACGCGATCATGATGATCGACGTCGCGCTCGAACTGCAGCGCGCCGGGGAGCCCCCCGACACCGCGATCCGCGAAGCGTGCCTGCGCCGCTTCCGGCCGATCATCATGACGACGCTGGCCGCGATCCTCGGCGCCCTGCCGATCGCGATCGGCGCCGGCGCCAGCGCCGAGCTGCGCCAGCCCCTCGGCCTCGCCGTGGTTGGCGGGCTGATCGTCTCGCAGGTGCTGACGCTCTTCATCACCCCGGTGATCTTCCTCTTCATGGAAGGACTCTCGCGAAGGCTCGGCAGCAAGGGAGCGGCCGCGCCCGCCTCAGCGGAAACACCTCACGCGGCAGGGTGAGCGCGCGGTACCACCGGCGAGTTCGCCTGTCTTACACCCCGCCCTCATCCTGAGGAGCCGCGCAGCGGCGTCTCGGAACGGCTCCTCAGGATGAGGGCTCGGGGAATTTCTGATCAGGCGATGAGATCACCCAGCATGCGCGGTTTCCCAATGGCGGTTTGCGACATTTGATGTCTCATCCGGCGCGCTTTCGGCGGAGCTTGAGACAGCGAAGGAGAACCGCATGACGGAAATGCCGAGAGGCCGAGATGCGCCGCCGGACGAGCCGGCCCTCGATTTCGGCGGCGTCGTGCTCTCGCCGCAGAAGGAGCTCGTCCGGGTCTTCTACAAGGAGATGTGGGATCACGCCGACAAGTCGCTGATCCCGCGGATCTTCCACGAGGACTTCACCTTTCGCGGCTCGCTCGGGCCGGTCCTGCATGGCCATCGCGAATTCGCAGGTTATGTCGACTGGGTCACCGGCTCGCTCGGCGAGTACACCTCGGACATCCTGGCGCTGGTCGAGGAAGGCAACCGCGTCTTCGGTCGCTTGCGCTTCCACGGTTTCCATCGCCGCGAGATGTTCGGGGTGCCGCCGAGCGGCCGCCATGTCTGGTGGCATGGCGCTCCGGCCTTCACCTTCGAGGACGGGCTCGTGCGCGACCTCTTCGTGCTCGGCGACATCCATGGCCTGATCGGACGCCTGAAGCAGGGCTGAGCAACCCTTCTCTATCCCGCGAAGGTCACGCCCGCCTCCCGCGCTTCTAATCGGATCAAGCGGCAATCCTTCACCGCCGCCTGTCGATGCACCATCGCCTCGCGGTAGATCGGATCGCGGAACATCGCAGCGAAGGCCTCGACGCTGGGGTATTCGGCGATGAAGCAGATGTCCCAGCGCTCGCCCCGCGGGCCGATCAGCATCTGCTCGAAGCCGCCGCGCCAGAGGATCCGCCCGCCGAGCCGGTTCAGCACCGGCGCGCTGATCCGGCCATAGGCGGCAAACGCCTCGCGGCCGCCGCCATGCGGGCCGTCCGGATACTGCGCCTCGCCATTGAGCCGGATCAGGTTCAGCATCTGCACCGGCCCCGGCCGCTCATTGGCGCGGAAGGCGGCGAAGGCCTCGCGGCTGAAGCTCGTATGGTCGCTCATCCCCATCTCCCTCAATCGGCCTTGGCGACCAGCGACCAATCGCCGGAATAGACCGGCTGGCGCCGCGCCATCCAGGCGTCGAGCCCTTCGCGCAGATCGGCTGTCGGCACCACGCGGGCGAACTGCTCGCTCTCGATCAGCAATCCTTCGGCGATGCTGGTATTGATGCCGCGCGTCACCGCGGTGAGGATGCTCGCTGCCGCCAGCGAGGAATGCCGCAGGATGCGCGCTGCCAGCGCATGCGCCGCCGGCAGCAGCTCCTCATGCGGCACGACTGCATTGATCAGCCCCAGCTCCAGCGCCCGCTGAGGCGTGAACGGATCGCCGGTCAGCAGCAGCTCCATGGCGCGCTTGCGGCCGGCAAGCCGCGGCAGGCGTTGCGTCCCGCCGAAAGTCGGCGGCATGCCGAGATTGATCTCGGGCTTGGCGAACATCGCCCGCGCGCTGGCGATGGCGAGCGGCACCGCCTCGGTGACCTCGCAGCCGCCGCCGTAGGCGAGCCCGTTCACCGCCGCGATCACCGGCTTGCCGAAGGCTTCCAGCCGCGCCGTCAGCTTCTGCCCGCGGCGAACGAAATCGCGCACCGCCTGCTCCGGCCCGGCCGCGACGCTCTGCGAGAACTCGTGGATGTCGCCGCCGGCCGAGAAGGCGCGCTCGCCCGCCCCGGTCAGGATCACCGCGCGGATCGACGGATCGATCTCGATCGCGTCGAGGATGTCGAGCAGGCGATCGATCAGCCCGTAACTCAGCGCGTTGAGCTTCTCGGGCCGGTTCAGCGTCAGCGTCGCGACCGCCTCGCGCTGGTGAATCAGGATGGGATCATTGTCGGGCATGGCCTTGGCGTCCTTCCGGTTTCGGGTCTCGGAAGGCTGCGCCGCAGGCTTGACGATGTATACTACCTATACGGTATACATGAGGCATGGCCGAACCTGACAGCCCGACCCGCAAGCGCATCATCGAAGCCGCCAGCAAGCTGTTCTATGGCGAGGGCATCCGCGCCGTCAGCGTCGACGCGGTCGCCGAGAAGGCCGGCGTCACCAAGCGCACGCTCTACTACCATTTCGAGAGCAAGGACGAGCTCGTCGCCGCCTATCTGGAGGCGCGCGACCAGCCCAATCTCAAGCTGATGGCCGGCTGGTTCCACCAGGCCGAAGGCAGGCTACCGGAGAAGATCGAGACGATCTTCCAGAACCTCGCGCGCTCGGCCCGCCATCCGCGCTGGAAGGGCTGCGGTTTCCTGCGCACCGCCGCCGAGCTCGCCAACCTGCCCGGCCATCCCGCGATCAGGATCGGCGCGCGCCACAAGGCCGGCTTCGAGCGCTGGCTCGCCGGTGAATGCGCCAGCCACGGCATCGCAGCTCCCGATGAGCTCGCCCGCCAGGTCGTGCTGCTGATGGACGGAGCCTTCTCGGTCATGCTCGTCCACCGCGATCCGGCCTATGTCGAGGCTGCCGGCCGCGCCGCCGCCGCGTTGGCATCGGCAGCGCAAAGCCGACCGGTTTGATCGTCGCCCGGCCACCTTCTATCCTGCACCGATGACGCAAAGGCCGGTCCTCGCCTACACGCTGCTGCTGATCGTGCAGACGGCCTGCGCGCTGGTGATCCTGTTCCACATCCACACCGCCTTCCGCATCCTGGTCGAGCGGATCGGCCAGCGGCAGGAGCTGCCGACCGAGATTCTGGCGCAGGTCTGCGGTGCGGCGCTGCTCGGCCAGATTTGCTACTGGACCCGGCTCTACAGGCTGCCCGTGCCGCCAGGCTTCCACAGCCCGGTGCTGGGGCATCTGCTGGCCTTTGCCGCCCGCCTCGGCGCGATCGTCGGCGGCGCGCTCGCCTCGATCTATTTCCTGCGTCATCTGCCCGAGCTGACCAGGCTCGCCGACAGCTTCACTCTGACCTGGCGTTCCAGCCTGCTGCTCGCAATCGTCTTCGCGATCTACTGCTACACCCTGGAGCTGGAACGGCTCGCCGCCGCCTTGCAGGCCGAGCCGAAAGACGAAACCGATCTACCGGTGCCGGCGGACCTGCCCACCGCCTCAGGCGCGCCGGCGGGCGAACCAGAGCCTGACGCCACGCAAGCGCTCCCGCACCGCCCGCACTAACGCGACCGCCCGCTGCCAGGCCGCGCTCGCCCTGACCCGCCCGATAACGACCTGCCGGATCGCATCGATCCAGCCCATGATCCGGGCAAACCACGGGATGGTGAGGAGTTGCGCCCGCCCGGCATGGTAGACACGCTCGACCAGCAGGAAGCCGGCGAGATGGCCGACCGCCGTCGTGATGATGCCGGCCGTGAATGCGCCGCGCGCCAGAAATAGCAGGCCAAGCAGCTTCAACGGCTCGACGATGGCAAAGGGGATCGCGAGCGCGACCAGCGCGCCATAGGGCGGCAATCGCCCGATCGCTTCTTCCAGCCGCGCCACCAGCCTGAGCGAGGCGAACCAGGCGATCAGCGGCCGGTAGAGCGGCCGCAGCAGCTCGTCGAGCAGGATGGCAAGTCCAACGACGAGGTCCAGCGGGATCAGGATGAGCTTGATCAGGGATTTGCGCATCACCCGTTATCCCTGGCGAACCGGCTGCATTCGCCCTGCCACAGTACAATCTGCGCGCGGCAAGACCAGAACAAAAAAAGAACTTGCGAGAGAGAACAAACCATGACCATAGTCGTTTCCATGGCGCGGATTGAGATGTGGTCGCGCCCCTGCCATAAGGAGCGCACGTCGTGAATCAGGCAAATCTCAGGCTCGTGGAAGGCTCTTCGATGGACAAGGCCAAGGCGCTCGATGCGGCGCTCTCGCAGATCGAACGGGCTTTCGGCAAGGGCTCGATCATGCGCCTGGGCAAGAACCAGCAGGCGATCGAGATCGAGACGGTCTCGACCGGTTCGCTCGGCCTCGACATCGCGCTCGGCGTCGGTGGCCTGCCCCGCGGCCGCGTCGTCGAGATCTACGGCCCTGAATCCTCCGGCAAGACCACGCTCGCGCTCCACACCATCGCCGAAGCGCAGAAGAAGGGCGGCGTCTGCGCCTTCGTCGACGCCGAGCACGCGCTCGATCCGGTCTATGCCCGCAAGCTCGGCGTCAATCTCGACGACCTGCTGATCTCGCAGCCCGACACCGGCGAGCAGGCGCTCGAGATCACCGACACGCTGGTCCGCTCCGGCGCGATCGACGTCCTCGTCGTCGATTCGGTCGCGGCGCTGACGCCGCGTGCGGAAATCGAAGGCGAGATGGGCGACAACCAGCCCGGCCTGCAGGCTCGCCTGATGAGCCAGGCGCTGCGCAAGCTCACCGCCTCGATCTCGCGCTCGAACTGCATGGTCATCTTCATCAACCAGATCCGCATGAAGATCGGCGTGATGTACGGCTCGCCTGAGACCACCACCGGCGGCAATGCGCTGAAGTTCTATGCCTCGGTGCGCCTCGACATCCGCCGCGTCTCGACGCTGAAAGAGCGCGACGAGGCGACCGGCAACCAGGTCCGCGTCAAGGTCGTCAAGAACAAGGTCGCGCCGCCCTTCAAGCAGGTCGAGTTCGACATCATGTTCGGCGAGGGCATCTCGAAGGCCGGCGAACTGGTCGATCTCGGCGTCAAGGCCGGCATCGTCGAGAAATCCGGTGCCTGGTTCTCCTTCGACAGCCAGCGCCTCGGCCAGGGCCGCGAGAACGCCAAGAGCTTCCTCAAGGCCAATCCCGACGTCGCAGCCAAGATCGAGACGACGATCCGCCAGAATTCCGGCCTGGTCGCCGAGCGCATCCTGGAGAACGCCGACCCGACCGCCGAGGACCTCGACGAGGGCGAGGCCTGAGCCTTCAAACCGCGACATCCAGCCATTAGATCGACGGGCGGCCTTCGGGTCGCCCGTTTCCGTTTTGCGGTCAGCAGCTTGCCGCGCCTGCGAACTATGCAGGCCCTTTCTGGACAGGCATAAGTGCGCTGACTAGAACCCTTTCAGCCCTGCCGGCGCTTGCCGGCCCCATGCTTGAACCAGAGCCAAGATTGCGATGAGCGGCGTCAACGAGATCAGGTCGACCTTCCTCGATTACTTCAAGGCGAACGGCCACGAGGTGGTGCCGTCGAGCCCGCTCGTGCCGCGCAACGACCCGACCTTGATGTTCGCCAATTCCGGCATGGTGCAGTTCAAGAACGTCTTCACCGGCCAGGAGAAGCGCCCCTATGCCCGCGCCACCACGGCGCAGAAATGCGTGCGCGCCGGCGGCAAGCACAACGATCTCGACAATGTCGGCTACACCGCCCGCCACCACACCTTCTTCGAGATGCTGGGGAACTTCTCCTTCGGCGACTATTTCAAGGAACAGGCGATCACCCATGCCTGGACCCTGGTCACCCGCGAATTCGGCCTGCCCAAGGACAAGCTGACCGTCACGGTCTATTCCGAGGACGACGAGGCGCACACGCTCTGGAAGAAGATCGCCGGCCTGCCGGATTCGCGCATCATCCGCATCGCGACCTCCGATAACTTCTGGCGCATGGGCGATGTCGGCCCCTGCGGCCCGTGCTCCGAGATCTTCTACGACCATGGCGACCACATCCCCGGCGGCCCCCCCGGCTCGCCCGACGAGGACGGTGACCGCTTCATCGAGATCTGGAACCTCGTGTTCATGCAGTATGAGGAGGCGGCGGGCGGCATTCGCACCAACCTGCCCCGCCCCTCGATCGACACCGGCATGGGCCTGGAACGCATCGCCGCGGTGCTCCAGGGCACGCATGACAATTATTCGATCGACCTGTTCGCGACGCTGATCCGCACCATCGCCGATCTGACCAACGTCCCCTCGGACGGGCCGATGAGCGCGAGCCATCGCGTCATCGCCGACCATCTGCGCTGCTCCGCCTTCCTGATCGCCGACGGCGTGCTGCCTTCGAACGAGGGCCGCGGCTATGTGCTGCGCCGGATCATGCGCCGCGGCATGCGCCATGCGCAGCTGCTCGGCGCCAAGGACCCGCTGATGCACAAGCTGGTGCCGGCGCTGGTGCGCGAGATGGGCCAGGCCTACCCTGAGCTGATCCGGGCCGAGGCGCTGATCTCGGAGACGCTGAAGCTGGAGGAGACCCGCTTCCGCACTACGCTGGCGCGCGGCCTCTCCATCCTCGACCAGGAGGCCCAGAGCCTGAGCTCCGGCGACAAGCTCAAGGGCGACGTCGCCTTCACGCTCTACGACACCTATGGCTTCCCGCTCGACCTGACCCAGGATGCGCTTCGCGCGCGCGGCGTCGGCGTCGACATCGAGGGCTTCGACGCGGCGATGGCACAGCAGAAGGCCAAGGCGCGCGCCGCCTGGGCCGGCACCGGCGAGGCCGCGACCGAGACGCTCTGGTTCCCGCTGCGCGAACGAGTCGGCGCGACCGAGTTTCTCGGCTACGACACCGAGAGCGCCGAGGGCGTGGTCACCGCTCTGGTCAAGGACAATGCCGAGGTCACCTCGCTGAAGGAAGGCGAGAGCGGCACCGTCATCCTCAACCAGACGCCATTCTATGGCGAATCCGGCGGCCAGGTCGGCGATACCGGCTCGATCACCGGCAACGGCTTCAAGGCTGAGGTCCTCGACGTCCAGAAGAAGCTCGGCGACGTCTTCGCCCACCAGGTCAAGGTCGTCTCCGGCACGATCGAGATCGGCAAGCCGGCCGAGCTGACGGTCGACCATGGCCGGCGCGGCGGCATCCGCGCCAACCATTCGGCCACCCATCTGCTGCATGAGGCGCTGCGCCGCGTGCTCGGCGACCATGTCGCGCAGAAGGGCTCGCTGGTTCAGCCCGAGCGCCTGCGCTTCGACTTCAGCCACCCCAAGCCGATCTTGCGCGAGGAATTGGCCAGGGTCGAGGAGATGGCGAACAAGCTGGTGCTGCAGAATGAGCCGATCACCACCAAGCTGATGTCGGTCGACGACGCAATCGCCTCCGGCGCGCGTGCGCTGTTCGGCGAGAAATATGGCGACGAGGTCCGCGTCGTGTCGATGGGCACCGACCGCGATGCCGAGACGCCGAAGACCTTCTCGGTCGAGCTCTGCGGCGGCACCCATGCCGGCCGCACCGGCGACATCGGCCTCGTTACGGTCCTGTCCGAAGCCGGCGTCGCGGCCGGCGTACGCCGGCTCGAAGCGCTGACCGGCGAGGCGGCCCGTCGCCATCTGCGCGCGGAAAGCGTCGCGCTCGACGAGATGGCCGGCGTGCTGAAGGCGCCGATCGCCGAATTGCCGGCGCGTGTCGCAACCCTGATCGAGGAGCGCCGCAAGCTCGAGCGCGAGCTGAGCGAGGCCCGCAAGAAGCTGGCCATGGGTGGTGGCGGCGAGGCGAGCGACCCGATCCGCGAGGTCGCCGGCGCCAAGCTCCTGGCCCGCGCCGTGACCGGCGTCGAGATGAAGGACCTGAAGAGCCTGGTCGACGAAGCCAAGGGTCGCGTCGGCTCCGGCGTCGTCGCCATCATCGGCGTCGCCGAAGATGGCAAGGCCGGCGTCGTCGTCGGCGTCACGCCCGACCTGACCGAGCGCTTCGATGCGGTCGCGCTGGTGCGCGCGGCATCCGAGCGCCTCGGCGGCAAGGGCGGCGGCGGCCGCCGCGACATGGCCCAGGCCGGCGGTCCCGACGGTTCGCAGGCGCAGGCGGCGCTCGACGCCGTCGCCGAGGCGATGGGCTGACACTCGCATGACGCCCGCCCCGCAGCCTGGCATGAGCTGGCGGCGGCGGGCGCATCTGATCATCGATCGCGGCGCCGGCGACGACTTCTCGGCCAGGCTCGTCCATGGCGGGCTGGTCGCGCTGATCGTCGTCAACATCACGGCGCTGGTGCTGGAATCGGTGCCGCGGCTCGCCACCGCCCATGAACGGCTGTTCCACGGGATCGAGCTGGTCTCGACCGTGCTGTTCACGCTCGAATACGTCGTGCGGCTCTGGGTCGCGCCCGAGCATGCGCGCTATCGCGGCATGAGTGATTGGGCCGCCCGGCGCGCCTATGCGCTGTCGCCGCCGGCGCTGCTCGACTTCCTCGCCACCGTGCCGCTCTATGCCGCCCTGCTCGGCTATGGCGACCTCAAGATCCTGCTGCTCTTCCGGTTGGTGCGCTTCTTCAAGCTCGGCCGCTATTCGCCCGGCATGGCCTCGCTGGGAGCAGCGCTGCATGCCGAGCGCAAGGCGCTTGCCGCCTGCATCGTCATCCTGATCGGAGTGATGCTGCTGTCCGCCACGGCGATGCATTTCGTCGAGCACGACGTGCAGCCGGACAAGTTCGGCACCATTCCCGACGCGATGTGGTGGGCGATCGTGACGCTGACCACGGTCGGCTATGGCGACGCGTTTCCGGTGAGCCCGCTCGGCAAGGTCGTGGCATCGCTGACGGCAGTGATGGGCCTGGTCATGCTGGCGTTGCCGGTCGGCATCATCGCCACCGCCTTCGCCCAGGAGATCCACCGGCGTGAATTCGTCGTCACCTGGAGCATGCTGGCGCGCGTGCCGCTGTTCAGCGGCCTCAACGCCGCCGAGATCGCCGAGATCATGCATGCGCTGCGCGCCCGCACCGTGCGCGGCGGCGGTGTCGTGCTGCGCCCGCACGAGCCGGCCCGGTCGCTCTATTTCGTCGCCAGTGGCGAGGTCGAGATCATCGAGCCTGTTGGCAGCCGCCGGCTCGACGAGGGCTGCTATTTCGGCGAGCTCTGCCTCACCGAGATCGCGGCCGAAGGTGGGATCGCGGTGCGAGCCACCGTCGCGACCAAGCTGCTTGTCCTTGATCCTGCCGATTTTCGCCTGCTCATGCTGCGTCATCCGGAACTCGCCGCCCATCTCCACCGACTTGCAGCAGTATGATGCCGACCCGCCGCACCGCCCTCGCCCTGCTCCTGAGCGCAGGCAGCCCCGCCTTGGCGCAGCAGCCACGCCCGCAACAGCGCCCGCCGCAAGGCCCGAGCCTATCGGCGCCGCGCACATTGATGGCCGGGTCGATGGCGACTGCCTTCATCAGCCGCGCCCCGGCCAATGCCCGCCTCGCCATCAGCCGGCCGACCGATCCGGCGGAGGCAGCGATCGTCGCCTCACCGCTCGGCCAGGCCACGGTGATGTCATTGCCGGCGCCGGGCGAGGTCGGCAGCTATGAATGGCGCCTGCTCGGCGAGAGCGACGGCAAGCCGCTCATCCTGCTGCGCCACCCCTTGCTGACCACGGCACCGAGCGCGACCCTCGCTGCCCCCGCCCGTGTGGCGCGCGGCAATCCTCTGCCGGTGCGCGGCATCGGCCCCAATGGCGATCGCGACCGCGTCGTGCTGGTCAAGCCGGATGCACCACCAGACGCGCAGGGGCCGAATTTCTTCCCGGCCGAGAATGTCGAGAGCACGCTGGAAGCGCCGAGCGAGCCCGGCACCTATGAGCTGCGCTATGTGATGGACGCTCCGCTCACCGGCCCGCGCGTGCTGGCGCGGCGCGAGCTCGTCGTGGAGTAGCGCTCAATCATGGTCGGGATGCTGACGCGAGCGATATCCCGGCAGCTCCTCCGCCGGAATATCGTCCTCGGTCCGCGTGCCCTCAAGCCGGCAGAGCTCGTCGAACCAGGGCGTCCTGCCCTCGACGCCATAGGCATGGCTCGGCGGGAAGGCGGCGGGATCGTCAAGGCTGCCGACCGTGAGCGAGAGCGCGCCCGCGCCGGGATAGCTGAAGCTCAGCGGCGTGCCGCAATCGCGGCAGAAGCCGCGCTCGGCGACGGCCGATGAATGGAAGACGGCAGGCGTCCCGCGCGTCCAGACGACGTTCTCGATGCGCGAGGAGGCGAAGGCGCCGAAATAATTGCCCACTGCCTTCTGGCACATCCGACAGAAGCAGACCGAGACCTTGTGCGGCGGCTTCAGCAGGCGATAGCGCACCGCGCCGCACTGGCAGCCACCGGTGAGGTTCATTGTCATCGCGGTCACGCCAATTCCCGATCCATTGCCAAGTCAGGAATAACCGCTTTCGACCCTATTCCCAACTCAGCGCGCCGCCGTTCTGGTATTCGATCACCCGGGTCTCGAAGAAGTTTTTCTCCTTCTTCAGGTCCATCGCCTCGCTCATCCAGGGGAACGGGTTCTCGGTCTCGGCGAAGACGGGGGTGAGGCCGAGCTGGCCGCAGCGGCGGTTGGCGATGAAGTGCATGTACTGCTCGCACAGAGCCGCGTTCAGCCCGAGGAAGCCCCTCGGCATCGTATCGCGGCCATAGGCCGCCTCGAGCTCGGCCGCATCGCGGATCATGCCGCGGACCTCGTCCTGGAAAGCTCTGGTCCAGAGATGCGGGTTCTCGATCTTGATCTGGTTGATCACGTCGATGCCGAAGTTCAGGTGGATGCTCTCATCGCGCAGGATGTACTGATACTGCTCGGCGATCCCCACCATCTTGTTGCGCCGGCCGAGCGAGAGGATCTGCGCGAAGCCGGTATAGAACCACATTCCCTCGAAGATCGCGTAGAAGGTGATGAGGTCGCGCAGCAGCGCCTGGTCGTTCTCCGGCGTGCCGGTGCGGAATTCCGGGTTCTCGATGCTCTGCGTGTGCTTCAGCGCCCAGGCCGCCTTGTCGGTGATCGAGGGCACCTCGCGGTACATGTTGAACAGTTCGCCCTCGTCGAGGCCGAGGCTCTCGACGATGTACTGGAAGGTGTGGGTGTGGATCGCCTCCTCGAAAGCCTGGCGCAGCAGGTACTGCCGGCATTCCGGGTTGGTCAGGTGACGGTAGATCGCCAGCACGATGTTGTTGGCGACGAGGGATTCGGACGCCGCGAAGAAGCCGAGATTGCGCTTGAGCATGCGCCGCTCGTCCTCGGTCAGCCCGTCCTTCGACTTCCAGAGCGCGATGTCGGCCTGCATCGAGACCTCGGTCGGCATCCAGTGGTTGTTGCAGCCGGCAAGGTACTTCTCCCAGGCCCATTTGTACTTCAGCGGCAACAACTGGTTCACATCGGCACGGCAGTTGATCATCCGCTTCTCGCCGACACTGACGCGCCCGCCATTGCGGTCGATCTCGCCGAGGCCGGTGGCGTCGGCGGCAGGTGTCAGGATGGCGGGGTTGGCCGGGGTCACAGCCTTGGTGTCGGACCAGTCGAGCATGGGTGGGTTCCGTTCTTGAAACGTGAAGATGAGGTGCGGGGAACCCTCTCCTGGAAGGAGAGGGCAGGGTGAGGTGTGGGAGATCGGACCAGCTCCGCGAGCGCTGACCGCATGGCCGGGTTCAGGCCAATGAACTAGCTCCCGCACACCTCACCCCTGCCCCTCTCCTTCCAGGAGAGGGGTTCCTCGTGGATGTCCCGTCCGGCAGGGCCAGATTGGAAACGATAGTCGGCCGCTACTGACACGCCTCGCAGCTCGGATCGTCGATCGAGCAGGCGTTCGGTACCGCCCTGCCGTTCTCCAGCGGCATATCGAGGATGATCGGGGCGGCCGCCTTGGCCGCCACCGGCACGGTCGCCGAGACGGCATTGAGCTTGCCGTCGGTTCCCTTGAGCGTCGACTTCTCGACATGGGTCGCCGACAGCGCGCGCAGGTAATAGGTCGTCTTCAGGCCGAGCCGCCAGGCCAGCCGATAGGCTTCGTCGAGCTTCCGGCCGGAGGGCTGCGCCATATAGAGATTGAGCGACTGGCCCTGGTCGATCCATTTCTGCCGGCGCGCCGCCGCCCTGATCAGCCATTCCGTCGGGATCTCGAAGGAGGTCGCGTAGCGCGCCTTGAGATCGGCCGGGACGCGATCGATCTGGCTGACCTTGCCGTCGTAATATTTGAGATCCGAGACCATGACCTCGTCCCAGAGGCCACGTTCCTTCAGGTCATGGACGAGCCCGGCGTTCACCACGGTGAAGTCGCCCGACATGTTCGCCTTGACGTAAAGCTGGCTGTAGGACGGCTCGATCGACTGCGAGACGCCGACGATATTCGAGATCGTCGCGGTCGGCGCGATCGCCATCGTGTTCGAGTTGCGCATGCCGGTGGTCTTCACCCGCTCGCGCAGGCTGTCCCAGTCGAGCGTCGCGGAGCGGTCCAGTTCGACATCGCCGTCACGGGCCTCCGAGAGGATGTCGAGCGAGTCGATCGGCAGGATGCCCTTCGACCAGAGCGAGCCCTCGAAGCTCGGATAACGGCCGCGCTCGGCGGCGAGATCGACCGAGGCCGAGATCGCATGGAAGCTGATCGCCTCCATCGATGAGTCGGCGAAGGCGACCGCCGCCTCCGACGCCGCCGGCAGGCGCAGGCTCTGCAGCGCATCCTGGAAGCCCATCAGGCCGAGGCCGACCGGGCGGTGGCGAAGATTCGAGCGGCGCGCCTCCGGGATCGTGTAGAAATTGATGTCGACGACGTTGTCGAGCATGCGCATCGCGGTCTTCACCGTTCGCGCGAGGCGCGCCTGGTCGAGCCCATCGGCCGTGACGTGGGCCGCGAGATTGACCGAGCCGAGATTGCAGACCGCGACCTCGTCTGCCGAAGTGTTGAGCGTGATCTCAGTGCAGAGATTGGAGGAGTGCACCACGCCGGCATGCTGCTGCGGCGAGCGCAGGTTGCAGGCATCCTTGAAGGTGATCCAGGGATGGCCGGTCTCGAACAGCATGGTCAGCATGCGCCGCCAGAGATCGAGCGCCTTGACCCGCTTGAAGACCTTGATCTGGCCGCGAGCGGCCTTCGCCTCATAGCCCTCATAGGCCGCCTTGAACGGCTTGCCGTAGAGGTCGTGCAGGTCGGGCACCTCGTCGGGCGAGAACAGGGTCCAATCGGCGCCGGCCTCGACGCGTTGCATGAACAGGTCGGGAATCCAGTTCGCCGTGTTCATGTCGTGGGTGCGGCGGCGGTCGTCGCCGGTGTTCTTCCTGAGATCGAGGAACTCCTCGATGTCGACGTGCCAGGTTTCGAGATAGGCGCAGACTGCGCCCTTGCGCTTGCCGCCCTGGTTGACGGCGATGGCGGTGTCGTTGGCGACCTTCAGGAACGGCACGACGCCCTGGCTCTCGCCATTGGTGCCCTTGATATGGGCCCCCAGGCCGCGCACCGGCGTCCAGTCATTGCCGAGGCCGCCCGAATACTTGGCGAGCAGGGCATTGTCCTTCACCGCCTTGAAGATGCCGTCGAGATCGTCGGCGACGGTGGTCAGGAAGCAGGAGGAGAGCTGCGGCCTGAGCGTGCCCGAATTGAACAGGGTCGGTGTCGAGGCCATGAAGTCGAAGGACGACAACAGGTCATAGAATTCGATCGCCCTGCCCTCGCGGTCGATCTCACGCAGCGCCAGGCCCATGGCGACACGCATGAAGAAGGCCTGCGGCAGCTCGAAGCGGTTGCCGCGGACATGCAGGAAGTAGCGGTCGTAGAGCGTCTGAAAGCCGAGATAGTCGAACTGAAGGTCGCGTTCCGGCTTCAGCGCGGCGGCGATGCGGGCGATGTCGAAGCGGCCGAGCTCGGGGTCGATCAGCTCGTTCTCGACGCCGGCCTTGAGATAGGCCGCGAAATAGTCGCTGTACCCGACAGCCATCTCCTCCTGCGTCGCCTGCTCGGCATGGCCGTGGACGAAGCTCAGTGCTTCGCGGCGGAGCTTGTCGAGCAGCAGCCGGGCTGAGACCTTGGAATAGTTCGGCTCGGACTCGATCAGCGTGCGGGCGGCGAGGATCGGCGCCAACGCCAACTCGTCGAGCGAGATGCTGTCGTAGAGATTGCGGCGCGCCTCGCTGAGGACAGGCTCAGGTGAGACGCCGTCGAGACCGGCACAGGCTTCGCGTACCACCTTGTCGAGACGGGCGGCATCGAGCGGGACGAGCGTGCCGTCGGCGAGCTTCATCTGCAGGGAGCGAGCCGCGGCAGCTTGAGGCACTGCCTCGGCCTGAGCCTTCGCCCGCTCCTGCGCCCGCTCGGCACGATAAAGCACATAGGCGCGGGCGACTTTGTGATGCTCGCCGCGCATCAGCGCGAGTTCGACCTGGTCCTGCACGTCCTCGATATGGAAGGTGCGGCCGGTGGCGGCGCGGCGCGTCAATCCCGCGACGACCTGCTCGGTCAGTTCGGCAACGACATCATGGATGCGGCGCGAGGCGGCGGCGCTGGAACCTTCGACGGCAAGGAAGGCCTTGGTCAGCGCCACCGCTATCTTCGAGGGATCGAACGACGTCACGGCTCCATTGCGGCGGATGAGCTGGTAGCCCGGCTCAGTCGGCGCGGCCTCGGCTGGCGCAGCAGTGGCAGCCAACGGGACGGCAGCAGGCCGTTCGGCTTCAATGGAAAGAGACATCGGCATCAACCCCAAGATGTTGGAGGCAGAGGCCAGAGCGGTAGCGTCGAGAAGGCGCGCGACGATACGAGGCCGCGACCTGCCAAGCGCACCACCGGGACACCCCGCCCGAGGACGTGAACTAGGGTCGCGGCAGGTCTCCTGGCTCGCGGGTCACCGCTCTCGTCCGTCTTCCCAAGGCCTTGCGGCCTCAGTGACAACGCTGGACTAAGAACTCACCGCTGACAGTTGCGGGGGCAGCGCCGGCTTCTCACCGGCTTCCCTCTTAGCTCTCGATCTTGCGATTCGAGAGACCATCGACCACCAGATTTAGTAGATCGTTCAATTTCCATGTCAATGGATGGACATATACCGCTCAACAAAAAAGCCCGGCCAGAACGGCCGGGCTTCTATTTTTGCCTTCAAGGCTCAGGCCGCTTACGCGGCCATCGCCTTGCGCAGGTTGTCGCTGACCTTGTCGAGGAAGCCGGTGGTCGAGAGGAACTTCTGATCGGGGCCGACCAGCAGCGCCAGGTCCTTGGTCATGTCGCCGGCCTCGACGGTATCGACCGTGACCTTCTCGAGCAGGGTCGCGAACTTGGCGAGCTCGGCATTGTTGTCGAGCTTGGCGCGATGGGCGAGACCACGCGTCCAGGCGAAGATCGAGGCGATCGAGTTGGTAGAAGTCTCCTTGCCCTTCTGGTGCTCGCGATAATGGCGGGTCACCGTGCCGTGCGCGGCCTCGGCCTCGACGGTCTTGCCATCCGGCGTCATCAGCACCGAGGTCATCAGGCCGAGCGAGCCGAAGCCCTGCGCCACAGTGTCGGACTGCACGTCGCCGTCATAGTTCTTGCAGGCCCAGACATAGCCGCCCGACCACTTCATCGCCGACGCGACCATGTCGTCGATCAGGCGGTGCTCATAGGTGATGCCAAGCTTGTCGAACTCCGCCTTGAACTCGGCGTCGAAGATCTCCTGGAAGATGTCCTTGAAACGCCCGTCATAGGTCTTGAGGATGGTGTTCTTGGTCGAGAGATAGACCGGGTACTTGCGCATCAGGCCGTAGTTGAGCGAGGCGCGGGCGAAGTCGCGGATCGAATCGTCGAGATTGTACATCGCCATGGCGACACCGGCGTCGGGGGCCTTGAAGACCTCCTTCTCAATGACGTTGCCGTCCTCGCCGACGAACTTGATCGAGAGCGTACCCTTGCCCGGGAACTTGAAGTCGGTGGCGCGATACTGGTCGCCATAGGCATGGCGGCCGATGACGATCGGCTGGGTCCAGCCCGGCACCAGGCGCGGCACGTTCTTGCAGATGATCGGCTCGCGGAAGATCACGCCGCCAAGGATGTTGCGGATCGTGCCGTTCGGGCTCTTCCACATCGACTTGAGATTGAATTCCTTCACGCGCGCCTCGTCCGGCGTGATGGTGGCGCACTTGACCGCGACGCCATGCTTCTTGGTGGCGTTGGCGGCGTCGATCGTGACCTGATCGTCGGTCGCGTCGCGGTTCTGGACCGAGAGGTCGAAATAATCGAGCTCGAGGTCGAGATAGGGGAAGATCAGCTTGTCCTTGATGTGCTGCCAGATGATGCGGGTCATTTCGTCGCCGTCCATGTCGACGACCGGGTTGGCGACCTTGATCTTGCTCATGTGATGCGACCCCTGCTCTGGTCAGTCTGGAACGTTTCCGGGCTGCAACGACCTCGCCGCAGCCGCCCGCGCGCTTCCTAGCGGGTTACGCGCGCAGGGGGAAGCCGGCCTTTTGGGCAAGGCGCGGGGGCGTGACGATGTTCTCCGTGCGCCGACGCAGGGCGCCCCGCCTGCCAACGCAGTTGGCAACTCTGCGAACCGATTTAGATTGGAGCTATGACAAGCTCCTCCGCCCCCTTCGCCCTCGTCACCGGCGGCACTCGCGGCATCGGCGCCGGCGCCGCGCTCGCGCTTGCCGAAGCCGGCTACCAGGTCCTCGCCACCGGCCTCACCGATGACGAGGTTTCGGCGACGCCCGCCCATGCCGCGATCCGCCATGCCAGGCTCGACGTCACCAGCGATGCCGAGGTCGCAGCGATCGTCGCCGGCTGCCAGCGCATCGACGCCCTCGTCAATTGCGCCGGCATGATCCAGCGCGGCGGCAAGGAGTTCGAGATCGAGGCGTTCCGGCTCACCGTCGAGGTCAATCTCACCGGCACGATGCGCATGTGCCTCGCCGCCAAGCAGAAGCTCGCCGCGAGCAAAGGTGCGATCGTCAACACCGCCTCGATGCTGACCTTCCACGGCTCGGCCTATGCGCCGGGCTATTCCGCCTCGAAGGGCGGCGTCGGCCAGTTGACCAAGTCGCTCGCCGCCGCCTGGGCGCAGGACGGCATCCGCGTCAACGCGGTCGCACCGGGCTGGATCGCGACCGAATTGACAAGGCCCCTCGTCGAGGACGCCGCCCGCTCCGCCCCGATCCTGTCGCGCACGCCGATGAACCGCTGGGGCGAGCCGGGCGATGTCGGCGGCGCGATCCTGTTCCTGCTCTCGGACGCCGCCCGCTTCATCACCGGCGCGACCTTGCCGGTCGACGGCGGCTATCTCGCCGTCTGAAGGACCGAAGAAACATCAACGACCTGGCGGCGCTTGCTGAATCGATCGCCCAGCCAGCTGAATCAAAAGCTCAAGCGGAGGACATCGCGATGAACAAGGTCAGCCCGGTCCCGGTCCAGGTCAGCACCGAAGAGCGCTGGACACCTTATCGCCATCCGCAGCCGAAGGATTCGCCGCCCGAGCTGATCGTGCCGAACGTCATCCCGGAGGATGAGCGCGTCTGGGTGCCGGTCGACGATAATGTCTGGTTCCGGCCGCTCTGCCTCTCGGTGACGCGCGGCTACTGGATGAACCTGCTGCGCGTGCGCCGCGCCGGCGTGCTCTCGCGCCACCGCCACCCCCAGCCGGTGCACGGCTATGTACTGCGGGGAAAGTGGCGCTATCTCGAACATGACTGGACCGCGACTGAGGGTTCCTATGTCTACGAGGCGCCCGGCGAGACCCATACGCTGGTGGTCGATCCCGATGTCGAGGAGATGATCACCATGTTCCAGGTCAATGGCGCGATGATCTATGTCGACCCGGACGGCAAATGCCTCGGCTATGACGACGTCTTCACCCGGCTCGACAAATGCCGTGCGCATTACGCGACGAACGGGCTCGGAGCGGAGTACGCGGATCAGTTCATCCGCTGATCAGCGCCCGAGCTTCGCAAGCTCCACCGCTGCGCGCAGTTCGATATGGGCAAGCACCTCGTCGAGGCGCGGATCGTCGGTCGCCTCGCGCCGCGCCGACAGCATCCCCTTCAGCCGCTCCAGCTCGGCCGGCGAAACGCGCCCGGCCAGCAGGGCGGCCTTGAGCCGATCGAGCCCGTCGAGCAGATCGTGACCGCGGCGAGCCTGACGGCGCTTGCGCTCCTGCCCGTCCTCCTCGGCCTGGACGGCGAGCAAGCCATCGAGCGAGCCGGCATGGCTGACGGCCGCACCCTGCGCCGAGGCCGCGCTCTCACGCGCCGGCAGGCGGAAGGACGAACTACCCGTCGAGGCACTGCGGCTGGTCGGGGTCGTCGATGAGATCGGGCTGCGCTGGTCGATGCGGATCATCACGCTCTCGCAAGGTCGGCCTGAAAAGGCGCTGTATGGACGCTGCCCGACCCACATCCTTGTGCCGGCAACATGGTTAACGAGCGGTAAATCGCCCGGCAGGATTTGCCGGGGGCGGCAGCTTTGCGCCGGCCGCCCTTCCCTGCCCGATCAGGCCAGTTTTCTCTAAAAGCCTGATTAAAAAGCGTTTTCACTTTCTCCCGAATTGGCACGCTCTTCGCACCGGCTTGGCGACATCAGATTCGCCCGGTGCCAAATGCCTCGCCTCTTCCGCCTTCGCCACCTGCTGACGCCGCTCGCAGCCCTGCTGCTGGCCGGCGCCGCCATGGCGGCCGATCTTGCTCCGGCGGCCCCGCCGAGCCGTGGCGGCAATGGCGCCGCCCCCCAGGCTCAAGCTCCGGCGCGCAACGGCGCGGCCGAGGCCGGCGTCTCGCGCACCGCCTTTGCCGGCAGCGGCGGCATGGGCACTGCCCTCTCGCGCATCAAGGACCTCGCCTCGGTCGAGGGCGTGCGCAGCAACCAGATCCTCGGCTACGGCATCGTCGTCGGCCTCAACGGCACCGGCGACACGCTCAACAACGCGCCCTTCACCAAGCAGTCCCTGCAGGCCATGCTGGAGCGCCTCGGCGTCAACACCCGCGGCGCCAGCATGCGGACGGCCAACGTCGCGGCGGTGATGGTGACGGCGAACCTGCCGCCCTTCGCCACCCAGGGCACAAGGCTCGACGTCACCGTTTCCGCGCTCGGCGACGCCAAATCGCTGCAGGGCGGCACGCTGCTCGCGACGCCGCTGCTCGGCGCCGATGGCGAGGTCTATGCGGTCTCGCAGGGGCCGGTCGCGATCGCCGGCTTTTCGGCCGAAGCGGAAGCCGCCAAAATCACCCGCGGCGTCCCGACCGTCGGCCGCATCGCCAATGGCGGCCTGATCGAGCGCGAGATCGACTTCGCCCTCAACAAGCTGAAGACGCTGCGCTTGTCGCTGCGCAATCCCGACCTCACCACCGCCCGCCGCATCGCTGCCGCGATCAACGACTTCATCGGCGGCGACTCAGCCGAGCCGACCGACCCCTCGACCGTCGTCCTGCAGATCCCGCCACGCTTCCAGGGCAATATGATCCGCCTGCTCACCGACATCGAGCAGCTGCGCATCGAGCCGGACCAGATCGCCCGCGTCGTCATCGACGAACGCTCCGGCATCATCGTCATGGGCAAAGATGTCCGCGTCTCCACTGTCGCAGTCGCCCAGGGCAACCTGACGGTGACGATCTCCGAGGAGCCGCAGGTCAGCCAGCCAAACGAATTCGGCAACGGTCGGACAGTCGTCGTGCCGCGCAGCAACGTCAAGGTCGACACCGAGGGCACCAACAAGCTCGCCCTCGTCAAGGAGAGCGTGACCCTGCGCGAGCTGGTCGACGGACTGAACGCGCTGGGCATCGGTCCGCGCGACCTGCTCTCCATCCTGCAAGCCATCAAGGCAGCCGGCGCGCTGCAAGCCGACATCGAGGTGATGTAATGAGTGCCATCCTCGCCGCTCCCGCCGCCAAGCTCGCCATCGGCGCCGCCGTCAATCTCGCCGGCGGCATCGCCGACGCGCTCAGCTCCTCGCAGAGCAAGGCGAAGAAGACCGCCGATGATTTCGAGACCGTCTTCCTCGAGAACTTCACCCAGACCATGATGAGCTCGAATGGGACCGAAGGCCCGCTCGGCGAGAACGGCGTCGGCGGCGATGTCTGGCGTTCCATGCTGTCACAGGAATACGCCAAGCAGATCCAGCGCTCTGGCGGCGTCGGCCTCTCCGACCAGATCATGCGCGACCTGATCCAGGTCCAGGCCAAGGCGTCGGCGGGAGCCGGCAATGTTTGACCGGATGCGCGTCGTCGACGAGCGCCCGCGCATCGCGAACGCGGTCGAGGCCGAGCGCCTGATCGAGACCGTCATGGAGACGCTCAGCGCCCTCTCCCATGTCGTCGGCGAGGAGACCGGGCTGGTCAAGGCCGGGCGCCTCAAGGACGCGATGGAGCGCGAGGCCCGCAAGGCCGAGCTCGCCGGCACCTATATGAAGGGTGTCGAGCAGATCAAGCTGAACGCGGTGGCGCTCGCCCGCTTCTCGCCGGAGAAGGTCAAGCGCCTGAAGAACGCCCATCTCGCCTTCCAGGAACTGATCGATCTCAACCAGACGGTGCTGGCGACGGCGCGGGCGATCTCGGAATCGATCATGCGCGACCTCGCCACCGACACCAACAAGCAGAACAGGGCGCCGGGCTACGGACCGGCCGCGACTGTCGGCGCCGGAGTCTTCGCCCGGCCCAATGCCGGCCCTCTGGTGATCTCGAAGAGTCTGTGAGAGCCGCATAGCCAATAAGAACCACGCGGACAGCTACGGCACAGATCTATCAGGTCTTCAGAGCGCAAAAGAAACCATGGTTAATCTGGAACACGATTCGACCCAAAGCGCGTTAACGCTGTCAGAATACCCATAAAACGAAGAATCCATCGCAATTTACCAATTTCTCTAACGGCGGATTCAACTCTCTGCCGCACATTCTCGCTCTTGGAAGAAGTCCGCCTTGCGAGAGGAGTCCAGAATGGATTTCGGCGCGACACCCAAGACGTTCGCGACCGGTGCCGTCCAAGCGACGATCCGCACCGATATTTCCGTCCAGAACGGCGCAGCGCCGGTCGAGCTCCCACCGGAGAAGACCGTGCGATCGATCGCGGCCGGCGAGCCCGTACAGCTTGACATCCGTGCCCGAGCCGAGGAGCGCCGCTCCGACGCGCAGCGCCAGCAGAGCCAGCAGGACGACACTGCGCAGCAACGCCGCTTCGACGAGCAGCGCCGCCAGCAGGAACTGCGTGACGTGATCGAGCGGCGCCTCGACATCGATCCGAAGACGCGCAGCGTCATCTTGCGCAAGACCAATCGCGACACCGGCGAAGTGGTCGAGCAGCTCCCCGACGAGACGCTGCTGAAGCTGCGCATCTGGTCGCGCGAGATCATCGAACGCAACCGCGAGGCGGAAGCGCCGCGCAACCATGAGGTCGAGCGCCTCGCCTGAGCGTATCAACGGCTTTCAACTTCTGAAGCCGCCGGTACCCACCGGCGGCTTTTTCTTTGCTAATCCCGGCGAATTCGACCGCTTCGGTCGCGACGGAATGATGTTTTACACTCGTTAACTAGTTCGCAACTTCGCCCTGATTGCGGGCAATTCGCCGGCTTGGATTCACCGCTCGTTACGAAATCGGCCGCATCCTTCCTCGGTCGCGGCCAGAACGGTCTCGACGCCAGAAGGCATCATACCAGGAAGGTATTATAAAATGGCCGTTTCTCTCTCTGCCGGCGTCCGCAACAATCTCTCGACGCTGCAATCGACCGCCGCCCAGTCCGCGCAGATCCAGAACCGTCTCGCCACCGGCAAGAAGGTCAACTCCGCGATCGACAGCCCGGTCAACTTCTTCACCGCCGCTTCGCTGAATGATCGTTCGAGCCAGCTCACCGGCCTGCTCGACGGCATCTCGAACGGCATCCAGACCATTCAGGCTGCCTCCAAGGGCATCGACGGCATCACCAAGCTGGTGAACTCGCTGCAGTCGACGCTCAAGCAAGCGCAGTCTGACGCGGCCCAGAACAGGCCGACCAAGGCCGGCACAGCTCTTTCCACCCAGGCGGAAGTCGTCTCCACCAGCAAGAGCCTCAAGGACATCGCCCTCGACAAGAAGCTGGTCGATGACGACGCCGACGCGACCAACAATGCCGCGACCGCGACCAGCTCCGGTAATCTCGGCATCGCCACGGCGAACACCTTCATCGGCCTCTCGCTGACCGCCGGCTCGACCACCTACGAAGCCTCGTTCTCCTCGGCGAACGCAACGGTGCGCGACCTG